>NZ_BAAAQM010000148.1:0-508 GCF_039531675.1 Catenulispora subtropica | reverse complement strand
GCCTGTTCACCCGCCCGGACGCCGAGATCCGCACGGAGATCCTCGACGACGTCCTGCTCAGAACGCTGTGGACAGATCCGGACGAAGTCGACGTCTCGGTGACCGACGGAGTGGTGCGGATGCGCGGCACGGTCGAGGCGCGCAGCGTCGCCGAGCTGGTCGAGCGTCTGGTGCGGGTCACCGACGGCGTCGTGGACGTCGTCAACGAGCTCGGCTGGGTCAAGGACGACACCGGCCGTAAGGCGTCGCCGGCGGCGTCGCACGGCGGGTCCGAGCACCGCCGCCCGCCAGACGGGTGAGCATCCCCGGCTCCCGGGCCTCCCCACCGGGCCGAAGGTCCCTGGTCGACCGGGCCCTGCGGCGCTGACGGACCCGGACGCCGCGACCGACGATGGGGGCATAGCCGCCGACGGCCACCAGCCAGGCCGGCGAGGAGTGAGGGCTCATGAGCATCGACACCACCGGATCGCTGACCTTCCTGGGCGGGGCCGGCACCGTGACCGGGAGC
>NZ_BAAAQM010000147.1:0-511 GCF_039531675.1 Catenulispora subtropica | reverse complement strand
GCACAAGCTATAACACAGCAGATGATAACAAGCCAAGCCGCATCACGACAGAAGACGGCAAGGTTTATGAGTATGTTCGTATTCAAGAGGGGTCAGCTCCTGAAGAAGGTAAGGTCGTTGAAGGCACAACTAATGTGACTTACGTTTACCGTGAAGTACCTAAGACACCGGAAACACCACAACCAACTGGTAACGTGACTGTAGAACACATCACGACAACAGGTGAAGTGTTGAAACCAGAAACACCAGTGAAGACCAATGAGCCAACCGGTACGCCATACGAAACCAAACCAGAAGACAAGATTGTCACTGAAGATGGCCGTACGTTTGTTTATAAGGAAGTGAAGCAGGATTCAGCACCTCCGACAGGAACCGTTACTGAAACACCACAAAAAGTCACTTACGTCTATGAAGAGGTGAAGGGCGATGTTAAGGTTCACTACGTGAATGAAGCCGGTGAAACCATCAAGACATCTGTTGTGGATACGCCAGAAAGCCCAACAGGCACAAG
>NZ_BAAAQM010000146.1:0-537 GCF_039531675.1 Catenulispora subtropica | reverse complement strand
AATGCTATTTTGCCATTCATCACCATTTCAGAGGAAAATCTCGAAATGGTGAATCAAGTATTAGAATCAACTGTCATTTTGGCACAACGCTAGTTTATATGAGAAACGAGGTTGGGACAAAATATCTCAACCTTCTCTTTTTGATAGTAATAACAGATTGACGCAGTGGTTGATTGGAGGTCTGCAACTGGACACTTCTTTCATTTCAAGTGTCCACCTAAAATAGTCCACTGGACTATTTTAGTACTACGCAATCGTTAGCGGCCATCCTATACGAATGTGATGAACATCGTTCATCTTATTTCCAACCTCCAAAGATCTCCCAGACCTTCGGAGCTGTGCGGAGGTGGGAGTGAAAGTGCCCAGTGGACAGTTTCAGCCTGAGCTTAGAGACCAGAGAGAGAGGGAAAGTCAAGACTTCGACATCATGACTTCTGCCCCACTCTCAGTGAAAGTCTCATCAAAAACCATGACTTATTAACAAAACAAGACTTCTTTTTTAGATTAACTTCCATGTCTCACAAGACATCATTAAAG
>NZ_BAAAQM010000145.1:0-541 GCF_039531675.1 Catenulispora subtropica | reverse complement strand
CTGCCGGGCAAGCGCTACCTGGACTGGACCGTCCCAGACCCCGAAGGCCAGGACATGGTCGAGGTCCGACGGATCCGCGACGAACTCGATCTGCTCGTCACCGACCTGCTCACCTACCTCCCGGACGCCGACGGCGCCCCGGATCACCCGAAAGGCAACTCTTGATGTCTGAGACCAAGCCGTCCGTGCTGTTCGTCTGCGTCCACAACGCCGGCCGCTCCCAGATGGCCGCCGGATTCCTCACCCACCTGGCCGGGGACCGCGTCACCGTCCGCTCCGCCGGATCCGCCCCCGCCGACCAGGTCAACCCGGCGGTGCTGGAGGCGATGAAGGAAGTCGGCATCGACCTGTCCGACGAGACCCCCAAGGTGCTGACCGACGAGGCCGCCCTGGCCTCGGACTACATCATCACCATGGGCTGCGGCGACGCCTGCCCGGTCTACCCCGGCAAGAAGTACCTGGACTGGGTCCTGACCGACCCCGCCGGACAGGGCGTGGAGGCCGTCCGCCCGATCCGCGACGAGATCGAAGGCCTCATCAA
>NZ_BAAAQM010000144.1:0-569 GCF_039531675.1 Catenulispora subtropica | reverse complement strand
GCGGATCTCGGTGAGGTCGTGGGCGCTGATCACGCGGAGCAGGGCGGTGCGGCGTCGGGCTTCGGCGAAGGCGAAGTTGAGGACGTCTTCGGTGGGGTCGGTGAGGTCGACGGCGGCCAGGACGATGCCGCGGGCTGAGCGTTGGGGGTTGCGGACCACCATGGCGGGGCAGGGGGTGCGGGCCAGGGTGCGTATGGTGGCTGAGCCCAGGGATTGTTCGGCGAAGCCGCCGTCGCCGCGGGCGCCCATGACCAGGAGGTCCGCGCTGCGGGCGGCGGTGGCCAGGACGTCGTGGGGGTCGCCGGGGGCGGCTTGGCTGCGGACGGTGAGTTCGGGGTGGTGGCGGCGCAGGATGGCGGCGCCGAATGCGGCGGTCGCGGTGGCGGCTTCGTGGACGGTGTCCTCGGAGGTGGCGGGGCGCCAGTAGGCGTGGATGACGGTGACGTCGGCACCGCGGGAGACGGCTTCGCGGCCGGCTTCCAGTACGGCCCAGCCGCTGGGCAGTGAGCGGTCGTAGCCGACGACGACGGTGGATCTCATGGTGCGCCTCGCTCAGTCCGGGACGGCGG
>NZ_BAAAQM010000143.1:0-574 GCF_039531675.1 Catenulispora subtropica | reverse complement strand
GCGCCCGGGGCAAGGGCGGCCTGGTCCGCGCCTCCTGGGACGAGGCCGTGGAGATCATCGCCGCCGCGCACGTCCACACCATCAAGCAGTACGGCCCCGACCGCATCGCCGGCTTCTCCCCGATCCCGGCCATGTCGATGGTCTCCCACGCGGTCGGCGCCCGCTTCATGTCCCTCATCGGCGGCACCATGCTGTCGTTCTACGACTGGTACGCCGACTTGCCGGTGGCCTCCCCGCAGGTGTTCGGCGACCAGACCGACGTCCCGGAGTCCGGCGACTGGTGGGACGCCGCCTACCTGATCATGTGGGGCTCCAACGTCCCGGTCACCCGCACCCCTGACGCCCACTGGATGGCCGAGGCCCGCTACCGCGGCCAGAAAGTCGTCGTCGTGGCCCCCGACTACGCCGACAACGCCAAATTCGCCGACGAATGGCTGCACCCCCACCCCGGCACCGACGCCGCCCTGGCCATCGCCATGGGCCACGTCATCCTCAAAGAACACTTCGTCGAGAAGAAGACCGAGTTCTTCGACACCTACGTCAAACAGTTCACCGACCTGCCGTTCCTGGTGAC
>NZ_BAAAQM010000142.1:0-578 GCF_039531675.1 Catenulispora subtropica | reverse complement strand
TTGAAAACCATCAAGGACGCACCTTCCTCTCAGATGATGAGAAGCCACTTGGAAAAGTGATTTATGGTAAGGGAAATAATAGCGAAGACGGCACTGAGGGTGTCCACTACAAAAATGTTTACGGTTCTTATTTCCACGGTCCTATTCTGTCACGCAATGCTAACTTAGCCTATCGCTTAGTCACAACAGCACTTCGTAATAAATACGGTAAGGATATCACCTTGCCAAGCTATCAGGATATTCTCAGCCTAGAAGTTGCTGAAGAATACGGAGACGTTAAAAGTAAGGCCGAATTTAATAAGTAAAAAAGCACATTTTCGTGCTTTTTATGTTTCTAGCGCAACTTTTTCCCTATGAAAAATCCAAGATAGCCTATCAAGACATAGCTAACGATGAGCGTTGCGACCATGATTTCGAACACAACTAAAATCTGCCAAATAATTGGTTCAGGTGAAACCAGTATCTTGACACTACTTTTTAGAGCTGTCGCAGAAATGACCAGCGGAAAGGTAAAAGCTGAAAAAGCTGGTGTGAACGGATGATTAAGTAGCTTAGGTAATTGGAGCAAGATATAAAAA
>NZ_BAAAQM010000141.1:0-611 GCF_039531675.1 Catenulispora subtropica | reverse complement strand
TGTCCTGGCCTTCGGGGTCTGGGACGGTCCAGTCCAGGTAGCGCTTGCCCGGCAGCACCGGGCAGGCGTCCCCGCACCCGACGGTGACGACGATGTCGGCGGCCTGCACGAACTCGTCGGTCAGCGGTTTCGGGTATTCGGCCGACAGATCCGCGCCGACCTCTGCCATGGCTTCGAGGACTTCCAGTTCCAGCTGCGCAGCGGGACGGGAGCCGGCGGAACGGACGTTCACCCGGCCCGGGGCGCGCCTTGCCAGCAGCGCCGCGGCCATTTGGGAGCGGGCGGCGTTGCGGTCGCACACGAACAACACCTGCGGGACCGGGCGTACCGGTGGGTTGTGCACGTAGGCCAGGGCCACCAGCCGGTCGTCTGCGAAGCGCTCGGTGAGCGCCGGCAGGAAGGCGGCGAGCCGTGCGCTTTGAGCGAGGGCCTGGTAGGACTCGAAGACGTAGCGCTCGACGGTGGCGTGGGTGAAGGTGCCGGTGAACCGGGCGGCCAGGCGCGCGGCGATCTCGGAGAGTTCCCGTTCGACGCGCGCCATGTCGTCCTCGGGCTCCGGCAGGCGGTTCATCGCGATGCCGCCGGAGCCTGTTCGGCCGCCAGCAGGTCCG
>NZ_BAAAQM010000140.1:0-611 GCF_039531675.1 Catenulispora subtropica | reverse complement strand
CTGGTAGAACGCTGATGTGACGCGGCGTGAGCTCAACGATGACGAGTGGGGCCTGATCGAGCCGTTCTTGCCGATCGGCCGGTCCGGCCCTTATCCGCAGCGGTTGCGTGAGCAGTTCGAGGGTGTGATCTGGCGGTTCCGCACCGGTAGCCAGTGGCGGGAGATGCCGGCCGAGTTCGGCCGGTGGCAGACGGTGTACGACGCGTTCACGCGCTGGCGTAACGCCGGGGTGTTCGCCGCGCTGATGGCCGGGATGATCGCCGAGGCTGCCGGGCGCGGGCAGGCGGACTTGTCGCTGGTCAGCGTGGATTCCACGGTGGCCCGTGCGCATCATGACGCGGCCGGGATGGCGGTGGACCCGGGGGTGTTGGCGGCGCTGGAGCAGGCCGCCGCGGCCGAAAAGGGAGGCCGATACCGGACAAACCGCGCTGACCGGTGAAGGGCAGGCTGAGCGGGAAGAGCGTCGGCGCACGCGGCGTCGGCGTCGGGTCCGACTGGCGGCAGCCGCGCTGGGCCGCTCACGCGGCGGGCTGACCTGCAAGGTTCACCTGGCCTCGGACGAGCGCTGCCGACCGCTGGCGTTCGTGCTCACGCCCGGCCAGGCCGCCGAC
>NZ_BAAAQM010000138.1:0-662 GCF_039531675.1 Catenulispora subtropica | reverse complement strand
GGCGAGTTCGTGTGCCTGCTCGGGGCCTCCGGTTGCGGCAAGTCGACGCTGCTGAATCTGGTCGCCGGGCTGGACGCGCCGACCACCGGCACGGTCGAGGTGCCGTCGGGGCGTGCGGCGCTGATGTTCCAGGAGTCGGCGCTGTTCCCCTGGCTGACCGCCGGCGAGAACGTCGAGCTGGCGCTGCGGCTGCGCGGGCTGTCCGGGCGTCGTGAGCGGCGGGCCGAGGCCGAGCGGCTGCTGGAGCTGGTGCGGCTGCGCGGCGCCTTCGGCAAGCGTCCGCATCAGCTCTCGGGCGGGATGCGGCAGCGGGTGGCTTTGGCGCGGGCGCTGGCGCAGGACAGCCCGGTGCTGTTGATGGACGAGCCGTTCGCGGCGCTGGACGCCATCACCCGCGACGTGCTGCACGAGGAGCTGGTGCGGCTGTGGGAGGCCACCGGGTTGGCGGTGGTGTTCGTGACACACAACGTGCGTGAGGCGGTGCGGCTCGGGCAGCGGGTGGTGTTGCTGTCCTCGCGGCCGGGCCGGGTCGCGCGGCAGTGGCGGATCGACATCCCGCAGCCACGCCGGATCGAGGACAAGGACGTGGCCGACCTGTCGGTGGAGATCACAGAACACCTGCGCGAGGAGATCTCCCGCCATGGCCGCTGACACCACCGAGA
>NZ_BAAAQM010000137.1:0-764 GCF_039531675.1 Catenulispora subtropica | reverse complement strand
ACCTCGGTGGTGGAGATGTTGTGGCCGGAGACGAGCATGATGTCGTCGACGCGGCCGAGCAGCCACAGGTCGCCGTCGGCGTCCTTCTTGGCGCCGTCGCCGGCGAAGTAGTAGCCCTGGTCGGCGAACCGCGACCAGTAGGTGTCGACGAACCGCTGCTGGTCGCCCCAGATGCCGCGGGCCATGGACGGCCAGGGCTTGTCCAGGACCAGCAGGCCGCCGTGGCCGTTCTCGACGATGTTCCCGTCCTTGTCGACGACGTTCGCCGAGATGCCCGGCAGCGGCCGCATCGCCGAGCCCGGCTTGGCCTCGGTGACGCCCGGCAGCGGGGAGATCATCATGGCGCCGGTCTCGGTCTGCCACCAGGTGTCGACCACCGGCGTCCGCTCGCCGCCGATGTTCTTGCGGTACCAGATCCAGGCCTCGGGGTTGATCGGCTCGCCGACCGAGCCCAGCAGGCGCAGCGAGGACAGGTCGAACTTGGCCGGGATGTCGTCGCCCCACTTCGCGAACATGCGGATCGCGGTGGGGGCGGTGTAGAGGAGGGTGATCTTGTACTTCTGGACGATCTCCCAGAAGCGGCCCTGGTGCGGGGTGTCCGGGGTGCCCTCGTACATGACTTCGGTGGCGCCGTTGGCCAGGGGGCCGTAGACGATGTAGGAGTGGCCGGTGACCCAGCCGACGTCGGCGGTGCACCAGTAGACGTCGGTCTCGGGCTTGAGGTCGAACACCGCGTGGTGCGTGTAGGCGGCCTGGGTGAGGTA
>NZ_BAAAQM010000136.1:0-795 GCF_039531675.1 Catenulispora subtropica | reverse complement strand
ACCCCGTGAACGCCGCGATGAAGGTGGTGTCCGCGTGAACCCGCAACTGGCCCGCCGCGCCTTCGCCGAACTGCTCGGCACCGGACTGCTGGTCGCCGTCGTCGTCGGCTCCGGGATCATGGCGGCCCGCCTGTCCCCGAACGATGTCGGCATGGAGTTGTTGGAGAACTCCACCGCGACCGCGTTCGGCCTGGCCGCGCTGATCCTGATGCTCGGCCCGGTCTCCGGCGCCCACTTCAACCCGGTCGTCACCCTGGCCGACTTCGCCCTCGGACGGCGCACCGGGACCGGCGTCGACGCCAAGACCCTCGCCACCTACATCCCGGCACAGATCGCCGGCGGCATCGGCGGCACGATCCTGGCGAACCTGATGTTCGACCTGCCCGCCGTCACCACCTCCACCCACACCCGGGCCTCCGGACACCTGTGGCTGGGCGAGACCGTCGCCACCGCCGGACTCATCCTGCTGATCTTCGCCCTGGTCCGCACCGGACGCGGAGCCCTCGCAGCCCCAGCCGTGGGCGCCTACATCGGCGCGGCCTACTGGTTCACCAGCTCCACCAGTTTCGCCAACCCCGCGGTCACCGTCGCGCGAGCGTTCACCGACACCTTCGCCGGAATCGCGCCCGGATCCATCCTCGGCTTCGTCGCCTTCCAAGTGGTCGGCGCCGCCGCCGGCGCCGGCCTTGTCACGGTGCTGTATCCGCAGGTGAAGACCGACATCGATGCGACCGGGGAGGCGGACCTGCTGGCGGCCGAACAGGCTCCGGCGGCATCGCGATGAACCGCCTGCCG
>NZ_BAAAQM010000135.1:0-827 GCF_039531675.1 Catenulispora subtropica | reverse complement strand
ATACGACCTTCGGCCATGGTGTTGAAAGTCCGCTGGAAGTCGCAGTTCGGCGAACTTATCCGGATGCGCTGGCGGCTACCGGCAGCGTGTAGTGGTTGCGTGAAGTCAAAATCAGGTGCCTCCGGCGGGCCTCGGCTCCGGGGGATCACCAACCCCCGCGCGGGCTGCGGTCTGCTTTCTGGTCGCCATGTCCTGAATCCCCCGTCACATCGTCGCCTGAAGGAATCACGCCGGTCAGGCGGTATCAAGCCGAATCGCCGCCGCTGTTGGTTCTGAAACGCTCGGCTTGACACCGCCTGCCCGGCGCGATTGGCTACGCCCGCCGACGTGACGGGGGATCCAGGACACCACAACTGTGTTAATCCCTCACGTGCCACACTGCGCTCGGCAATCTTCGTCGCCAGCGGGACGTGAGATCGTCGCCAGCGGGACGTGGGACATGCTCGAGCGCGTAATGATGGTCATGGATGCGAAGAACCGGCCTGCTGTGGCCTGCTGATAGCAGATTCTTCACATCCATGACTCAGATGCCGGTACGGCACCAGTGAACTGGGTCTGCGCCGCTGAAGATTACTTACATCTCGCGAGTAGACGTGACCTCGTCTTGCACAGTGTGGCACGTGAGGGATTAACACAGTTGTGGTGTCCTGGATCCCCCGTCACGTCGGCGGGCGTAGCCAATCGCGCCGGGCAGGCGGTGTCAAGCCGAGCGTTTCAGAACCAACAGCGGCGGCGATTCGGCTTGATACCGCCTGACCGGCGTGATTCCTTCAGGCGACGATGTGACGGGGGATTCAGGACATGGCGACCAGAAAGCAGACCGCAGC
>NZ_BAAAQM010000134.1:0-866 GCF_039531675.1 Catenulispora subtropica | reverse complement strand
GGGTCGCCGGCGAGCTTCCAGTAGTTGTTCAGCTCGGCCCAGTTCGACCACGGCCACGCACCGCCGGGGACATAGGTGCTCACACCGATCGAACCGTCGCCGCCGCGGGCGAACACCGAGACCTGCTTGGTGTCCGGGTCGTAGACCGCGTGCGGGTCACCGGCGAACGTCCACAGCTGGTTCACCTCCGCCCACATCGACCACGCGCCGCCGTTGACACTCTGTGTGAAGCCGATCCGGCCGGTCGTGCCGCGAGCGAAGACGGTCATGGTCTTGGTGTTCGGGTTGTAGGCGATGGTCGGGTCGCCGGCGAGCTTCCAGTAGTTGTTGAGTTCGGTCCAGTTCGACCACGGCCACGCACCGCCGGGGACATAGGTGCTCACACCGATCGAACCGTCGCCGCCTCGTGCGTACACGGAGACCTGCTTGGTGTCCGGGTTGTAGACCGCGTGCGGGTCACCGGCGAACGTCCACAGCTGGTTCACCTCCGCCCACATCGACCACGCGCCGCCGTTGACGCTCTGTGTGAAACCGATCCGGCCGGTGGTGCCGCGGGCGAAGACGGTCATGGTTTTGGTGTTCGGGTTGTAGACCGCGCTGGGGTCGCCGGCGAACTTCCAGTAGTTGTTCATCTCAGTCCACGCCGACCAGCTCGACGCGCCGTCGGCCTGGGTGCTGACGCCCATCGACCCGTCGGTGCCGCGAGCGAAGACCATCGTGGTCCTGGTGTCGGGGTTGTAGACCGCCGACGGCTTGGCCGTGGTCGGGAACACCCACATGCCGCTGACCTCGGACCAGTTCGACCAGCTGGTGCCCGCACCCTGGCTGAACCCCAGATGCCCGCCGGAACCCATCCCGAACACCGT
>NZ_BAAAQM010000133.1:0-894 GCF_039531675.1 Catenulispora subtropica | reverse complement strand
CCGGATGATTTGGCGTATGTGATTTATACGTCGGGTTCTACGGGGCGGCCGAAGGGGGTGATGGTCGAGCATCGGTCGGTGGTGAATCGGCTGCGGTGGATGCAGGGGGCTTATGGTCTGGAGGTCGGCGAGGGGGTTTTGCAGAAGACTCCGTTGGGTTTCGACGTGTCGGTGTGGGAGTTGTTCTGGCCCTTGATCGTGGGCGCCCGGCTGGTGCTGGCACGCCCCGGTGGGCAGCGTGAGCCGAAGTACTTGGCAGGGTTGATAGCAGAGCGGCAGGTTTCGACGATGCACTTCGTGCCGTCGATGCTGGGACCGTTCCTGGACGCGGTGGAACCGGGCGGCTGCGCAGCGCTGCGAAGGGTGATCTGCAGCGGGGAGGCGTTGCCGCCGGCATTGGCAGAGCGCTTCCACGCGATACTGCCGGACGTAGAGTTGCACAACCTGTACGGCCCGACCGAAACAACAGTCGATGTCACCGCCTGGCGGTGTGCCCCGGGTGAGCCGGTGCGGATCGGGCGGCCGATCACTAACACCCGCGCCTATGTTCTTGACGCAGTGGGCCGGCCGACGCCGGTGGGTGTGGCGGGCGAGTTGTTCATCGCGGGTGTGCAGGTTGCGCGCGGTTATCTGAATCTGCCGGAGTTGACGGCGGAGCGTTTCACCACTGACCCGTTTATGCCCGGTGAGCGAATGTATCGCACCGGTGATGTGGCGCGGTGGCTCGCGGATGGCACCCTGGAATACCTCGGCCGCAATGACGACCAGGTCAAGGTCCGCGGCATACGCATCGAACCCGGCGAGATCGCCCACCATCTCAGTAATCTGACCGGCATCGGTCAGGCCGTGGTCATCGCTCGTGACGACCGGCTGATCGCTTACTACACGGCTGAG
>NZ_BAAAQM010000132.1:0-896 GCF_039531675.1 Catenulispora subtropica | reverse complement strand
CGACACCACCGGATCGCTGACCTTCCTGGGCGGGGCCGGCACCGTGACCGGGAGCAAGTACCTGGTCCGCACGCCGCGCGCCTCGGTGCTCGTGGACTGCGGCCTGTTCCAGGGCCTGCGCGAACTGCGGCGGCGCAACTGGCAGCCGCTGCCGGCCGACGCCGCCCGCATCGACGCCGCGGTCGTCACCCACGCGCACCTGGACCACTGCGGCTACCTGCCGCGGCTGGTCAAAGAAGGCTTCACCGGCGCCGTCTACGCCACGCCGGAGACCATAAGCCTGGCCGAGATCGTGCTGCGCGACTCCGCCCACCTGCTGGAGGAGGAGGCGGCGCAGGCCAACGAACACGGCTGGAGCAAGCACAAGCCCGCGCTGCCGCTGTACGACGCCAAGGACGTCGAGCGCTGCCTGGACCACTTCGTCGAACTCGACTACGGCGCCACCGCCCAGATCGCCGACGGCGTGCACTGCCGGCTGCACAACGCCGGCCACATCCTCGGCTCGGCCTGGGCCAAACTGACCCTGGACGGCGCGGCGAAGAACTCTCGGAACTCTCGGAACTCTCAGTCCTCGACGATCGCCTTCTCCGGCGACCTGGGCCGGCCCCACCACCCGCTGCTGCGGCCACCGGACCCCTTCGACGGCGCGGACACCCTGCTGGTGGAATCCACCTACGGCGACCGCCGCCACGACGACCTCACCTCCGCGTCCCGCTTCGAGGAAGCCATCACCTCCACCCTCCGGCGCGGCGGAACCGTGCTGATCCCGGCCTTCGCCGTGGACCGCACCGAGATGATCCTGCACGAACTGACCGGCCTCGCCCAACGCGGCGTCCTGCGCGACGTCCCCATCTACGTCGACAGCCCCATGGCCCTGACCGCACTCGACGTCTACC
>NZ_BAAAQM010000131.1:0-922 GCF_039531675.1 Catenulispora subtropica | reverse complement strand
AGGATTCCTAACAAAATTGGTATGCCTGACCTGCGGGAATTGAGGCTTATCAGCCTTCGTTGATGTTTCCGGGGGTGGGAGACTGCCGAGACGAAGAAGAGCACACGCCGGCCGTGGGAGGTCGACGACGGGCTATGGGAACGGATCGCGCCCCTGCTGCCGCAGGTCAAGCGCGACCCACGGCGCCCCGGCCGCCCGCGGCTGGACGACCGGAAGGTTCTCAACGGCATCCTGTTCGTGCTGTACACCGGGATCCGATGGGAGTTCCTGCCTCAGGAGCTGGGCTACGGCTCGGGTATGACGTGCTGGCGCAGGCTGCGGGACTGGAACGACGCCGGGGTCTGGCAGCGGTTGCACGAGCTGCTGCTGGCTGAGCTACGTGGCGCGGGACTGCTGGACTTCTCCCGCGCCGCAGTCGACTCCAGCCATCTGCGGGCGATGAAGGGCGGGCCGGCCACCGGCCCGTTGCCGGTGGACCGGGGCAAGACCGGCAGCAAACACCACCTGATCGTCGAGGCGCACGGCATCCCGCTGGCCGCGATCACAACCGGCGGCAACCGCAACGACGTGACCCAGCTGCTGCCGCTCATCGAAGCCATCCCGCCTGTTCGAGGTGTGGGCGGCCAGCCCCGGCGCCGCCCCCGGCACCTGTACGCCGACCGAGGCTACGACCACGAGACCTACCGCGACCGGGTACGCGCCCTGCAGATCACCCCGCATATCGCCAGACGCGGTGCCGAACACGGCTCCGGTCTGGGCGTTCACCGCTGGGTCGTCGAAGGCGCGATCGCCCTGCTGCACTGGTTCCGTCGCCTGCGCATCCGCTGGGAAATCCGCGACGACATCCACCATGCCTTCGTTACTCTCGGCTGCGCCATCATCTGCTGGCGACGACTCCGCACCCAACTTTGTTAGGAGTCCT
>NZ_BAAAQM010000130.1:0-1027 GCF_039531675.1 Catenulispora subtropica | reverse complement strand
TGCTGATCGACAGGCCGGCCGGCAGACCGGTGGCCGAGTAGGTCAGCGACTTGCCGGAGGAGTCGGTGGCCGACATCTGCAGGGTGCTGATCGCGGTGCCGACGGTCGAGGACTGGTTACCGGGGTTGGTCACCGAGACGGTCTCGGTGCCGCCGTGGTTCACGATCGGGTGTGAGATGGAGCAGTTGTTGGTGTCGTTCGACCAGGAGGCCTGCTCGGCGTAGGTGCCGAAGGAGCCGAAGTTGATGTTGGCGGCGCCGCCGGAGGTGCCGGGGGACAGCCACGCGCACTCGTCGGAGTTCTCCTGGCCGCTGGAGGCGGTCCAGCCGCCGGGCGGGTTCTGGTCGGACAGCGTCTCGTGCCACTCGTGGCCCAAGGTGATGGTGTAGCCGTCGGTGGTACCGGGGGAGTTCACGAAGCCCACGCCGCAGCCGGCGCCGGAGTCGATGTTGTACGGCTGGTTGGAGAAGGCGAAGTCGCCGACGTCGGAGCTGACCGCGCCGCCGGTCAGGGTGCTGTCACCGTTGTAGTCGTGCCAGGCGCAGTACTGGCCCTGGTAGTTGTCCGGGTTGGTGCCGGTCGGCGACAAGATGACGTAGAACGCCTGCCGGTTGGAGGCGGCGGTGGTGTTGCCGAAGTGGTGCGCGGCGTTCAGGGCCTCCTGGCCCAGCTGGTGCCCGGTGGCCGCCGACGGCGAGGCCGCGGAGTTGTCGTACCAGACGCCGGCCAGGACGCCGCCGCTCTGGTAGGGCACGAACTGGCTGGCCGGCAGGTTGCTCGGGCAGGACGTGGCCCCGGTGCTCACCCCGGCGCCGTCGCACCACTGGGTCAGGTCCGCGGACCACAGCTCGTTGTTGGTCCCGATGCCCTTGTACATCTGCTGGGCCACACCGGCGGCGCCGGCCGAGTCGTTGGAGAACTTGGCGTTGCCGTTGGCGTCAGTGGTCTGCGATCCCCACTGGTTACCGTAGAAGACGAGGTAGACCTTCGACTTCGCGCCGGACATGACGCCGATGCCGTCGATCCC
>NZ_BAAAQM010000129.1:0-1271 GCF_039531675.1 Catenulispora subtropica | reverse complement strand
GTGCCGTCGCCGAGCTCGAAGCCGCGCTTGAACTGCGCGACCGCGTCCTTCAGCGCCACCACGGTGTCGTCGGTCAGCAGGCCGGTCTCGGCGATCGTGCTCAGGATCCCGGCGTGGTCGGTCTTCAGGTAGGAGATGAACTCCTTCTCGAAGCGGCGCACGTCGGCCACCGGCACGTCGTCGATCGAGCCCGAGGAGCCGATCCAGATCGCGGCCACCTGCTCCTGGACCGGGTACGGCTCGTACTGGCCCTGCTTCAGGATCTCGACCATGCGCTGACCGCGGGCCAGCTGCGCCTTGGAGGCGTCGTCCAGGTCCGAGGCGAAGGCGGCGAACGCCTCCAGGTCGCGGAACTGGGCCAGGTCGACACGCAGCGAGCCGGAGACCGAGCGCATCGCCTTCACCTGCGCCGAACCACCGACGCGGGAGACCGAGGTGCCAACGTTGATCGCCGGACGGACGCCCGAGTTGAACAGGTCGGTCTCGAAGAAGCACTGACCGTCGGTGATGGAGATGACGTTGGTCGGGATGAACGCCGAGATGTCGTTCGCCTTGGTCTCGATGACCGGCAGGCCGGTCATGGAGCCGGCGCCCATGTCGTCGCTCAGCTTCGCGCAGCGCTCCAGCAGGCGGGAGTGCAGGTAGAAGACGTCGCCCGGGTAGGCCTCGCGGCCCGGCGGGCGGCGCAGCAGCAGCGACATCGAGCGGTAGGCCTCGGCCTGCTTGGACAGGTCGTCGAAGACGATCAGCACGTGCTTGCCGGCGTACATCCAGTGCTGGCCGATGGCCGAGCCGGTGTACGGGGCCAGGTACTTGAAACCGGCCGGGTCCGAGGCCGGGGCCGCGACGATGGTGGTGTACTCCAGCGCCCCGGCCTCCTCCAGCGCGCCCTTGACGGCGGCGATGGTGGAGCCCTTCTGGCCGATGGCGACGTAGATGCAGCGGACCTGCTTCTTCGGGTCGCCGGAGGCCCAGTTCTGCTTCTGGTTGATGATGGTGTCCACGCAGACCGCGGTCTTGCCGGTCTGGCGGTCGCCGATGATCAGCTGGCGCTGGCCGCGGCCGATCGGGGTCATCGAGTCGATGGCCTTGATGCCGGTCTGCAGCGGCTCCTTGACCGACTGGCGGGCCATGACGCCGGGCGCCTGCAGCTCCAGGATGCGGGTGCCCTCGGCCTCGATCGGGCCCAGGCCGTCGATCGGCTCGCCCAGCGGGTTCACCACGCGGCCCAGGAACTTGTCGCCGATCGGGGTGGACAGGATCTCGCCGGT
>NZ_BAAAQM010000128.1:0-1322 GCF_039531675.1 Catenulispora subtropica | reverse complement strand
GGCCGGTCACAGACCGGCGAGGGCTTCGGCGACGCCGGCGTAGCAGTGCAGGACCGACGACACCCCGGCGATCCCGATGATCTTCTGGACGTTTTCGGTCGCTCCGCAAAGGCGCACCCAGCCGCCCGTCTCGACCGCCCTGCGGTTGGCCCTTGCCAAGGCGCCCAGCCCGGAGCAGTCACAGAACGTCAGGGCGCTGATGTCGATGACCAGCCGTCGGCGGCTGTTCTCATGGAGCATGTCGAGGCGGGGGGCGAGAACGCGAGCCGTCTCCACGTCGAGTTCTCCCGCCAATGCCAGGACGGTGTTCTGGCCCTCGGAGCAGACCGCGATGTCCAACTCCGTGAACGGGATGTCGGCCGGTGGGGGCGGGGAACGTCGGGAGCCGGCGGGTCCGACGGCCACAGCGTTTTCGATCATGAAGGGTCTCCCAGCGTGCCGGTGAATCTCGTGTCACCAGGGTCTGGGGAGACCGTCCGGATCGACCGGACGTGTTTTCAGCATACGCCTGCCGTGGCCGGGCCGGCGCTGGACGACCCGATGGGTTGAGGACCTGAGCTTTTCTCGGCAACCCGGGCGGGCTCACGACCGCCGGTCGGCCTCGAGCGGGGGTTCGAACCCGATGGAGGCACCCTCGGCCACCTGGCGGGCGAGATCGGACAGCCGGAGGTTGTTCCTGCGGGCGTGGTCACGCAGCTGGGCGAACGCCTGGTCCACGGTGATGTGGCGCCGCTCGGCCAGGACGCCCTTGGCCTGTTCGATGGCGATCCGGCTGGACAGAGCGTGCTCCAGCTGTGCGGCCAGGAGCTCGGACTGGTGGACGGTGCGCTGCGCCAGGATGCCCATGGTGGCGACGTCGGCCATGGCCTGCCCCGTCCCCACGTCTGCGACCGACAGGACCCGGTCGTCGGCGCAGAAGAGGATCAGCGCCCCGATCACAGTGCCGCGAAGTCGCAGAGGCAGGGCGTGCACCGCGGTGAACCCCGCGGCTCGGGCCGCCTCGGCGAAGCGCGGCCACTGCCCGGCCCGGGCGCCCAGGTCCGCGTTGACCACGGCGGTCCCGGTGCGGCAGCAGTCGACGCACGGCCCGGCGTCGGCCTGCAGCTCGAACAGTTCCAGCAGCCGGGCGTTCTCCGTCGACGCGGCCGCGGCGTGCAGGTTCCCGCGCTGATCGATCAGCATGACACCGGCAGCGTCGACGTCCAACAGCTGCACACAGCGGCTGGCGAGGGTCTGCAGGAAGTCGATGACGTCGAAATCCTCGACCAGGGTGTCGGCCAGGTCGACGAAGGTCTCGACGAGCCGTTGCTCTCGAGTCACGC
>NZ_BAAAQM010000127.1:0-1368 GCF_039531675.1 Catenulispora subtropica | reverse complement strand
GACTCCTCCAAGCCGGTGACCATCTCGCTGCTCGCGCCGTCCTACGGCAGCAGCGACAAGGACGACACCAAGCTGTACTGGCAGCAGATCATCAGCGAGTTCCAGGCCAAGTACCCGAACATCAAGGTCGACCTGCAGATGGCGACCTGGGACAACCTGGCCACCAAGCTGACCACGGCGATCCAGAACAACGACGCCCCGGACCTGTTCGAGGGCGGCGGCTACGCCGACGTGGCGGCGCAGGGCCTGCTGTACAAGGCCTCGGACATCGTCTCGCCCGACACGCTGAAGAACCTGATCCCGCACGTGGCCGAGCTGGGCCAGACCAAGGGCTCGGACGGCGCCAGCGCGCAGTACGGCATCCCGTTCACCACCTCCACCCGGGCGTTCTTCTACAACACCGACCTGTTCAAGCAGGCCGGCATCACCGACGCGCCGAAGACCTGGGCCGACGTGGCCGCCGACGCCGCCAAGATCAAGGCGCTCGGCAAGACCGGCTTCGGGCTGCCGCTGGGCTCGGAGGAGGCGCAGGCCGAGACCTACCTGTGGACGCTGGGCAACGGCGGCGGCTACAAGGACGCCTCCGGCAAGTGGGCGATCAACTCCCCGGCCAACGTCGAGACCTTCCAGTGGCTGACCGACAACCTGGTCAAGCCCGGCCTGACCGAGTCGGACCCGGCCACCAAGAAGCGCACCGACCTGTGGAAGGACTTCGCGGCCGGCAACATCGGCATGATCAACGGCTCGCCGGCGCTGATCCCGATCCTGAAGCAGGGCACCATCGGCGACAACTGGAAGTCGGTCGCCATCCCCGGCAAGACCGGCCCGCTGTCCTCGCCGCTGGGCGTCGCGGACTTCATCGAGGCCTTCAACACCAAGAAGGACCACAAGGACGCGGTCAGCAAGTTCCTCGACTTCGCGCTGCAGAAGAAGTACCAGGAGCAGTTCGACAACGAGTACATGCTGCTGCCGGCCACCCAGGACGCGGCCGCCGAGCTGTCCACCCAGACCCCGTCGCTGAAGCCGTTCATCGACGCGCTGCCGTCGGCGGCCTGGTACCCGAGCTCGGACCCGCAGTGGGACCCGACCTCGCAGAAGATCAAGGACATCGTCGGCAAGGCCGTCAGCAGCGACCCGAAGGGCGTCCTGGACCAGATCCAGGCCGTCGCCACCGGTAGCTGAGCGGTTCGGAGAGCCCGGACGTCCGCCATGACGACGCACGCTGAGCGGGGCCGAAGCCTTCGGCCCCGCCCCCGCCCCGCCCGCCGCGGCCGGACCGCGCTGTCCGGTCTGGCCCCGCTGGCCTGGATCGGCCCGGCGATCGCGCTGATCGCCTTCGCCGTGCTGTGGCCGGTGGTGAAGATGGTC
>NZ_BAAAQM010000126.1:0-1498 GCF_039531675.1 Catenulispora subtropica | reverse complement strand
TAGGAGCTGTTCGGGGTTCGGATCATGCGGTTGAGGTGAGGAGCTTCAGCCACATGATCGAGCCTCGGAGGTGGAGTCCGGCCGCGAAGCTCTCTAGGGACTTGTCGTAGCGAGTGGCCAGGCCGCGCCAGGTCTTGACCTTCTGGAAGCAGCGTTCGACGGTGTTGCGCTGCTTGTAGCGCTCGGGGTCGAAGCCGACCGGTCGGCCGCCGGCGGAGCCCTTCTTCTTCCGGTTGGCCGCCTGATCGACCTTCTCCGGGATGACCGCTGTGATCCCGCGCCGGCGCAGGTAGGCCCGGTTAGCTTTGGAGGAGTACGCCTTGTCGGCGGCCACCGCTCCGGGACGGGTTCGGGGCCGGCCGACGGGACCCGGGACCCTGATCTTCTCGATGACGGTCTGGAACTGCGGGCAGTCCGCAGCCTGGCCGGGGGTCAGGACGAACGCCAACGGCATCCCCGCCGCGTCGACCGCCGCGTGAATCTTGCTGCTCAGTCCGCCTCGCGACCGGCCGAGCCCGGCGGCTTTCGCCCTGGCCTTGCGTCGGCGCCGTGCTGTGGCACGATCCTGACCCGCCGCCGGACCGGGACCGTCCGCACCGGATGCGACCTGCGCCGTATCACCCGCCACACCGGAGGCTGCTTCGGAAGCGGAGCCCCCTTTTCCTCGGTCAACGCCTGCTCCAGCGCGTCCAAGGTCTCCCCGGCGATCGCCAGCCCTGCCGATTCCTGATGCGCCCGCACGACCGTGGAGTCCACGCTCACCAACTCCAGGCCGACCAGACCGCGCGACGCCGCCTCGGCGATCAGCGCATCCATCAACGACTGGAACACCCCGGCCTTGGCCCAGGCGTTGAACCGGGAGTAGACAGTGGACCAGGGCCCGTACCGCTCAGGGACATCCCGCCAGCCGCCGCCGGTGCGGAACCGCCACAACACCCCGTTGAACTGGTCCCGCACCCGCCGCGGCAACGGACCCGTCGCCGCCACCGGCAACAACGGCTCAATCAACGCCCACTCGGCATCCGTGATGTCAAAACGCGCCACACCCGAGTTCTACCAAACGCAGTCGGCCCACCGCCGAACCTCGCCCAGCGCCGTACGGGCAACGTCCGCCCCGCCGGCGCGCAACAATCGACGCCATGGACGATGTAGCACCCGACCAGCTCTCCCGACTGTGGGACGACCACCTCCGACACCCTTTCCCAGCTCGGCTTCGCGGCAAGGACGTTGGAGAGATCGACTTCATCATGCTCGACGCCGACATCGCCGGATGTATCCAGACACTGCTCTCGCGTGGGTCCCTGGACGAGTGGCGTACGGCGGTCTTGAACAGGTGCCTCGGCCATCTGGCGATCGTGCTACCACTTCTCACGGACGAGGACGAACTCGCCTACTACGACCGTCTACGCACCATGGCCGGACTCGCACTGGACTGGCAGCGCGAACGCGCGAACCTAGCCTGACGAGACACATGATCCGAACCCCGAACAGCTCCTAG
>NZ_BAAAQM010000125.1:0-1612 GCF_039531675.1 Catenulispora subtropica | reverse complement strand
CCAATGCCGCTTAGCTAGTTTCTGATCAAGGTTCTGATCTGGTGGTTCGGTGTGGGGGGCGGGTGGGGCGTAGCGTTCGGGGGTGGGTTCGGGTTCTGAGCTGGTGCCGGTGGCGGACATGCTGGGTGTGGGTTTGCTGACGGCCTCGGTGCCCAGGGCTGTGGTGGATGAGGCGGTGGAGGCTTGCGGCCGGGGCGCGAGGCGCTCTGGTGGGGTGTTGCCGCCGCATCTGATGGTGTATTTCGCGATGGCGATGGCGTTGTTCGCCGATGAGGACTATCCCGGTGTGATGGCCAGGCTGGCTGAGCCGTTGCGGTCCTGGGGTGGTTGGGATCCGGGCTGGATGGCGCCGACCTCCGGCGGGATCACCCAGGCCCGGGCGCGGTTGGGGTTCGAGCCGGTGATGCAGGTGTTCCAGGCGGTGGCGCAGCCGGTGGCGACGGTGTTGACGCGGGGGGCGTGGCTGCGGCACCGGCGGCTGGTGTCGATCGATGGCATGGTGTTCGACCTGCCAGATTCCGCGGAGAACGTGCGGGAGTTCGGTCGTGCCGGCGGCGGGGTGTTCCCGCAGGCCCGGGTGACCACGCTGGTGGAGTCCGGGTCGCACTGCGCGCTGGGGGCGGTGATCGGCGGTGTGGCCGGCAAGGGCACCGGGGAGCGTTCAGCTGCTGCCGGGCTGTTCGCTCTGCTGGATGAGGACATGTTGCTCACCGCCGACCGCGGGTTCTACTCCTTCGACTTGTGGTGCGCTGGCGATGATGCCGGTGCCGGGCTGCTGTGGCGGATCGGCGAGGCGGTTGATCTGCCGCCGGTGGCCGATGTGGGTGATGGCTCCTTCATCTCGCTGGTGTTCGCCCGTGGGGTGAAGGCTGCGGCGAAGGCCCGGCTGCTGCATGCGGCCAAGACCGGCGCCGATATGGCCGCACATCGCGACCAGTGCCGGCTGGTGCGGGTGGTGGAGTACTACGTCAACGACCGCGGGCCGGCTTCCCCCGCCCAGAAGGAGCTGTTCTGTCTGATCACCAACCTTCTGGACCCGGGCGATGCGCTGCCCGGGGAGTTGGCCGTGGCCTACCACGACCGCTGGGAGCATGAAGGGGCGAACGCGCAGATCAAAACTGGACTGCGCGGCCCGGGGAAGATCCTGCGCTCCCACAGCCCGGACATGGTCCGCCAGGAGATCTGGGGCTATCTGCTCGCGCACTACGCTATCGCCGCCCTGATCTGCCGCGCGGCCACCGATACCGACACCGATCCGGATCGGATCAAGTTCAAGAACACCGTGCGCCTAGCCCGCCGCCGGATCACCGATCCGGCGGCCTTTTCCCCCTGAGGGCCGCCAGCACCTCCACGCTCAGGCCACCGCCGAGATCTGCGCACCCCGCAACCTCAACCCCGCCCGCCGTCACCGCAGCTACCCCCGCGCCGTCAAACGCATCCGCCACAACTCCTACCCCGTCAAACGCCCCGGTCAGACCGGAACCCGCCACCTGAGCCCGCCCAGCATCGACCTCGTGAACCTCAAACCCCTGGCACCGGATCCCCCACCGAACACTCCCCAAGCGACATCACTCCACCTCGCAGCTTGATCACAACAAGCTAAGTGGCATTG
>NZ_BAAAQM010000124.1:0-1634 GCF_039531675.1 Catenulispora subtropica | reverse complement strand
CGGCGGCCGCGTGGGCCGCTCCCGGCATCAGCGCCGCCGCGGTTCCGGCGCCGGCCGCGAGCGCCGCGCCGGCCACCGCGCCCAGAGCGGGTCTCAGGCGCTTCATGGGGATGGACATGGCCCTCCTTCATCCTGTCGACACATCGCGCGGAACGTAGGAACCCAGGACCCGCACACGCAAGACACCCGGCTTGGGCCGTCCACCGACCACGGCGCCCGAGTGAAAGTTTCATGGCGCCCCCCGTCACGCCCCGGACGTGACCGGCCTGCGGCCCTCGTGCCGGCCCGCCCCCTTGACAAGTACGGGTCGTGAGACGAGGTTGCATGAGAGCGCTCTCACCCCACCGTGAGCAGCTCGACACCCGGCGTTCACCGCCGAGGGGCTCCACGCCGCCACCGAAGGAGAACCCGCCCGATGTCTCGCCCCACGGTTCCGGATCCCCGCCCCACCCTCGCCGACGTGGCAGCCCTAGCCGGCGTGTCACCGGCCACCGCCTCGCGCGTGCTCAACGGCACCGCGAAGGTGAGCCGCTCGGCCCGGGCCGGCGTGCACGATGCGGTGTCGCAGCTCGCGTACGTCCGCCAACGGGCCCGGGCCGCGCGCGACGAGCACATCAGCTCGATCGCGGCCGTGGTGTGCGGGACCGACCAGTGGCTGTTCGCCGACCCGTACTTCTCGCGCATCCTGCTCGGCGCCGGCCGCGAACTGCGCACCGACGAGATCCAGCTGGTGCTGCTGGTCGTGCGCGGCCTGGCCGACCACCCGCTGGTCGAGCGCTACCTGGCGCGCGGCGCGGCGGACGGCGTGATGCTGATCAACGCCCACGACCGCGACCCGCTGGGGCTGACGCTCCAGGCGATGAACGTGCCGACGGTGGTGGCCGGACGCAGCACACCGCCGTGCCGGCTGCCGTACGTGGACGCCGACAACCGCTCCGGCGCCCGCGAAGCGGTCCGGCACCTGCTGCGGTCGGGCCGCAGGCACGTGGTCTCCATCGCCGGCCCGCCGGACATGGCGGTCGGGGCGGACCGCCGCGACGGCTACCGGGACGCGATCGCCGAGGCCGGCGCCGGCGGAATGGTGCTCTACGGCGACTTCACCCAGTCGTCCGGCGAGCACGCGATGCTCCAGTTGCTGGAACACCAGCCGGAGCTGGACGCGGTCTTCGCCGCCTCGGACCTGATGGCGCTGGGGGCCCTGCGCGCCCTGCGCCGGGCCGGCCGCCGCGTCCCGGACGACGTCGCCGTCATCGGGTTCGACGACGCCCCGCTGGCCGCGCACACCGACCCGCGCCTGACCACCGTCCGCCAGCCGGTGGAGGAGATGGGCGCGGCGATGGCCCGGCACCTGACCCGCCATATCAACGGGGTGGCCGACGTGCCCGCGCACACGGTCTTCCCGACCCAACTGGTGATCCGCGACTCCGCCTGATCGCCAGCCCTCGAACGTCCGCCGCACGAGGTGTGCGGCGGCGATGTCGCCCTGCCCAAGAAGGGATCGAACGAAGCAGTGAACAGACCCCTGAGAGCGCCGAGACCGAGGCCGAAGAGATGGCGGGCGCTCGCGCTCGCCCTCGCCTCGGCCCTCGGCGTCGGTATGATCGCGGCCGCTCCACAAGCCGCGCGAGCTGCGA
>NZ_BAAAQM010000123.1:0-1654 GCF_039531675.1 Catenulispora subtropica | reverse complement strand
CTAACCGGAAAATGCAGGTGAGTACGGGCAGCCTGGAGTGTCCCGGCTGTCCGGGAGGTTTGGTGCGATCGTGTCAGGCTGCTTCGGTGAGGGTGACGGTGTAGCCGAGGTGTTCTAGTTCGCGGATGGCTTGACGGGTCTTGCGGGTGCGGTTGATGTGTCGGTTGTGCCAGTCCGGTCCGAGGTCGGTGAAGCGGGCGTTGGGATCGTCGATGAGGATCCAGCAGATCTCCAGGATGTTGCGGGCCACGGCGACCATGGCCTTCTTGGCTGGGGCATGTTTGGCGATCCGCCGGTAGCGGGCTCCAAGGAAGGTTTTGGTTCGTCCGGCGTTCATCGCGGCCTGACCGAGCGGTCCTTTGAGCCAGCCGTTGCCTTTGCCGGCCGGGCCGTGGGTGTTCTTGGCGCCGGACTGGATGGTCCGGGGTGTCAGTTTCGCCCAGGAGGCCAGGTGGCCGGGCGTGGGGAAGGCGGTCATGTCCACGCCGATCTCGGCGAGGATGACGGCGGCGGTGTCCCGGCCGACCCCAGGGATCTCATCGAGCCGGTCCAGCAGGCCCATCCTGGTCGGGTGGTCGTCATCGGGCGGGGGTGTGGGGTCGATGGTGGCAATGGCCTGCTTGATCCGGACTGTCAGTTCCTGGATCTGGGCCGTCAGCCGGTCGTGGTCCTCCAGCAGCATCCCGATCAGGTAGGCGTGGTGGTCTTCGAATTGCCCGGTCAGCGCCTCAACCAGTCTCGGGATCTTCACCCGCATCCGGCCGCGGGCCAACTCGGCCAGCGTCGCAGGGTTCCGCTCCCCGGCCACCAGCGCCTCGAGCATCGCCCGGCCGCTGGTCCCGAACAGGTCGGACGCGCCGTCGGTCTTGTCCGAGACTTTCAGACACGCATCCTCCAGGACCTTCTCGATCCGGTTGCGGTACCGGGAGCGGTCCTCGGTCAGCGCGGTGCGCAACCGGGTGAGGCCGCGCAGCTGCCGGATCGGCTTCGGCGGCACGAACGAGGGCCGCAGCATCCCACGCTCTGCCAGCTTGGCCAGCCAGATCGCGTCCAGCTTGTCGGTCTTGGGCCGTCCCGGGACGTTCTTCACCTCTCGGGCGTTCACCAGCCAGCACCGCAGTCCCCGAGCCTCCAACTGGTAGAAGAACGGACGCCAGTAGTCCGACGTCGCCTCCATCACCACAAGCTCGACACCCTGGCAGACCAGATGGTCGCCCAGCTCGGCGATCGCGTTCGTCGTCGCCTTGACCCCGAAGACCTTCTGCACCCGCCGATCAGGGTTCTTCTCGGCGGGCAAGCGGGTGCACACCATCGCCGAGGCCTTGGCGATGTCGATCGCCGCCACTCGGGCCACCTGCTCGATGGCCTGTTCCAGCTCAACTACTTCGGCGTACTCCTCCACGGGAACGCTCCTGCCAACTCCGCGCTCCCCAGCGACACCAGCAGGAACCGTCCGCACGGCCGCGTCGGGGCGACGCCGAAGCTAACCGGCGTGCTCGAAGCGACAGGACACAGCCCCCACCAGCGGCCAGGACCGGACTAGGGCACGGGATATCAACCCAAGAACAGATCGGCCTCGGCGCGGACGGAACCCGCACGGCACATTTTCGCGCCGACCAGGCGGCGCCGGCAACGGGCCGGAATGACTAGGGCG
>NZ_BAAAQM010000122.1:0-1690 GCF_039531675.1 Catenulispora subtropica | reverse complement strand
CACGGGATACCCATGGGGGTATCCAGGAGGGAACGGTGACGGTGATGACGGTCGTCGACGACACGGAAGGCAAGCCGCCGACGGGCAGCGTTGAGCGGTCTTCGGCCGGCTCACACGGTGATGGCCTGCTCGGCCGCCTCGGGACCGCGGCCGCCCG
Organism: Catenulispora subtropica; assembly: GCF_039531675.1. Lineage (NCBI taxonomy): Bacteria > Bacillati > Actinomycetota > Actinomycetes > Catenulisporales > Catenulisporaceae > Catenulispora > Catenulispora subtropica. The sequence continues at coordinate 1,533 of NZ_BAAAQM010000122.1, read as the reverse complement.
CCGCTTCCGCCTGACCCTGGTGCTGTGGCTGGCCGTCCTGGCCGGGCTCGGGGTGCTCGCACCCAAGGCCATGACCGATCTGGCCGGGGCCGGGTGGCAGGCCGACGGCTCGCAGTCGGTGCAGGTCCGGCAGCTGGCCGAACAGCACTTCGGCGGCACCTCGTCGACCGCGCTGCAGGTCGTGGTGCACTCCGACGGCAAGCAGGTCACCGACCCCGCGGTGCAGGCCGTGGCCGCGAAGGCCACCGCACTGCTGAACGCCGACCACCGCATCGCCGACGTGGTCCAGCCGCAGCCCGGCGCCACCGTCAGCCGCGACGGCCACACCGAGGTCCTGCTGGCCGGCTCCAAAACCGACCCCGACAACATGGTCCGCGCCGCCGACGACCTCAAAAAGCCGCTGGCCGCCCTGTCCGGTGACGGCGTCACCGTGACCGCCACCGGCGCCTCGGTGCTGTGGAGCGACTTCAACGCCGCCAACCACAGCGCCATGCTGCACTCAGAAATCATGTCCTGGCCCGTGACCATGGTCATCCTGGTCATCGCCTTCGGCTCGATCGTCGCCGCCGGACTGCCGCTGCTGCTCACCGTCTCGGGCCTGGCCGCCTCAGCCGGAGCGCTGGTGCTGCTGAACCACCTGACACCGGTGTCGATCTGGGCCATGAACTTCGCCATGATGTTCGCACTCGCCCTGGGAATCGACTACGCACTCTTCCTCGTCGTGCGCTTCCGCGCGGCACTGGCCAGACACGGAAACCCACGGCAAGCGGTCGCCGAGACCATGGACACCGCCGGCAAAGCCGTGGCCCTGTCCGGAGCCACCGTCCTGGTCAGCCTGTCAGCCGTGATGCTGGTGCCGGTACCCGCCTTCCGCTCCATGGCCGCCGGGATCATGCTCGCCGTGACCTTCGTCCTGGCAGCCACCCTGACCCTGCTGCCGGCCGTGCTCGGACGGCTGGGCCACAAAATCGACAGCGGACGCCTGCCCTGGGCGAAGAAGGCCACCGAAATCGAATCCGAAGAAGCCGCCGGATCCCCGATGTTCGCCGGTTGGGGCGAGAAACTGTGGCGGCACCCGCTCCGCTACGGCCTGCCGGCCCTGGCGGTGCTGCTCGCCTTGGCCGCTCCCCTACTCGGCCTGCGCACCTCCATGCCCTCGATCACCGTCGTCCCGAAGGACGCCTCGGCCCGCGTCGGCTACACCCAAGTCCAGCAGGCCTTCAGCCCCGGCATGCCCGGCACCCTGCAGATCATCGCCCCGACCGCCCAGGCCGACACCGTCCGCGCCACGGCCGCCGCGACACCCGGCATCGCCGCCGTCACCCCGGCCACACCCGCCCCCGACGGCTCCGGACTGGCCATGATCCAGGCCGTGCCGACGGTGGATCCCTCGGACAAGGCCCTGGGCACGACCGTCGACCGGCTGCGCGCCGACCTGCCACACGAGGCGAAGGTCGGAGGCGCCGCGGTGGAGAACCTGGACCTGCAACACGCCCTGAACGCCAAAACACCGCTGGTCCTAGGCGCGGTCCT
>NZ_BAAAQM010000121.1:0-1742 GCF_039531675.1 Catenulispora subtropica | reverse complement strand
GACGTCCCCATCTACGTCGACAGCCCCATGGCCCTGACCGCACTCGACGTCTACCTGGAAGCTCTCAAGGCGCACCGTCCGCAGTTCCTCCCGACGGTGTCCGAACGCGGCATCGCGGAGCTGTTCCCGCCGCGCCTGCACCTCGCGCGGTCCCAGGAGGAGTCCCGGCACATCGACACCCGCCACGGGCCGCAGATCGTGATCTCGGCGTCCGGCATGGCCACCGGCGGCCGGATCCTGCACCACCTCAGCGCCGCCCTGCCGGACCCGCGCAACACCGTCCTGGTCGTCGGGTTCGCCGCCGTCGGGACCCGCGCCCGCGACCTGGCCGAAGGCGCCCGCACGCTGAAGATCCACGGCCACTACGTCCCGGTCCGGGCCCAGGTCGTCGAACTGCCGGGACTGTCAGCCCACGCCGACTACCCGGAGATCCTGGGATGGCTGGACACGGCGCCGGCGCCGAGGACCGCCTATCTCGTGCACGGCGAACCCGCCGCCTCCGAGTTCCTGCGCGAACGCATCGCCGAACAGCTGCGGTGGACGGCCGTCGTCCCACGGTCCGGGGAGAAGGTCCTGCTGCCGTGACACGTCATGTCCGCCGACCAGGTCCGCCTGCGCCATCCGCGCCTCGCACGCCGCCGGTCGGAGGCCGTCGAAGGAGGAGTCCGTCATGAAGCCCACCGTCGTGGTCGGCTACGACCGCTCACCGTCCAGTGAGCGGGCCCTGACCGAAGCGGGGCGCGAAGCCGCGTGGCGCGGCGCGACGGTCTCCGTCGTGCACGCCTTCCACTATGTCTCGGCGCCGTCCCCCATGTTCTACGTCCCGACGGACCTCGAGGTCGCGTTGAAGGACGCCGCCGAGGGCGCCGCCACTGAAGGCATGAACCTGTTGCGCGACCGCTATCCCGGGATGACCGTCGACTCGGAGGTCATCGCGGGCCCCGCCGCCGACGGTATCGCCGAGGCCGCCCGCGATGCGGACCTGCTGGTGCTCGGCAACCGCGGCCGCGGCGGCTTCGCCGGACTGCTGCTCGGCTCGGTGTCCCTGCGCGCGCTGGGCCACGCCAGGTGTCCGACGATGATCGTCCGGGGCACGCCGCGGGAACCGCTCGGCACGATCGTCCTCGCGCTGGACGCCGAGGACTCCGCCGCAGAGCTCTTGGAGTGCGCCTTCGCCGAGGCGTCCCGCCGCGACGCCCGCCTGCGGGTGGTGAACGCGTGGGACCTCGACTGGGGCTCCGCCGCCCGCGCCGAGTTGGACGACGAGGTCGAGCGTGCGAAGGCCCGGGCCATGGCGGAGGTCGAAACCGCCCTGGAGGAACTGCTGGCGCCGTATCGCGACAAGTACCCCGGCGTTCGGGTGAACGCCGAGGTCGTGGCCGGTACTCCCGGCGCGGTGCTGACTGAGGCGACCACGCACGCCGACCTGGCCGTCGTCGGCGCCCACCGGCGTGGCGACGGCCACCCCGGGATGCGGCTCGGACCGGTCACGCAGACGCTGCTGCACCACGCGGACTGCCCGGTCGTCGTCGTGCCGATGGGCCGACGGGTCCACCGCACCCGGGTCTGAGGGCCCTGGGCCGGAACTCCGGGCCGGGATGAAGTGAGCAATGCCGAGATATCCGACGTCCAGACTCCGTCACCACCGAAGGAAGCGATGATCATGCCGAATCCGGGAGTCACCCATGTGTGGATCACCACGGCGGACGGCGACCTGCTGCGCGCGGACCAGATCCGGCAGA
>NZ_BAAAQM010000120.1:0-2609 GCF_039531675.1 Catenulispora subtropica | reverse complement strand
GCATCGCGCCCCGCCCTTGGGCGCGAACGCGAAGCCACCACAACAGCAACCCGCCCGACACCACAGCCCCACACTCACAACCACCGCGTCCCCGCCTCTGCCCCCGCTCCTGCCCCCGCCTCCCGCCTCCGCCCTGCCCGCCCCCGCCTCCGCCCTGCCCGCCCTCGCCTCCGCCCTGCCCGCTCCCGCTACCGCCCTGCCCCCAAAAAACCCGCCCCGTCCCGCCTCGCCCCGTCCCGCCCCCAAAAAAATGGGAGGCGGACCCCTGCCCCAGAGGGGTCCGCCTCATCAAGGAGCTGCTGTGCGGCTCAGCAAGCTCCGGCATCACTCCACACGGCCCACGACTGCGGGTCGCTGGGAACGGCCCCGGTCGAGTACCACGTGGACTTGTAGAGGTGACCTCCGTAGGTCACCTTGTCGCCCGGCACGTACGACGCCGTCGAGCTCCAGGCCGAGACGCCGGCGCAGCCGCCGCCCCCGCCGCCGCCCGTCACCGTGAGCACGAACGACGCGGTGTGCGTCGCCGAGCCGGTGCCGGTCACCGTCAGGGTGTAGGTCCCGGCCGCGGTGGTCGAGGCGACGGCCACGTTGAGCGTCGCCGAGCCGCCGGAGGTCACCGACGCCGGGCTGACCGACGCGGTCACGCCGGTCGGGGCGCCGGCCACTGACAGGGCCACGGTCTGCGCGCTGCCGGACACCGTCGCGGTCGACACGGTCGCCGTGGTCGAGGAGCCGGCCGCCACGGTGGCCGAGCCCGGAGACACGTTCACGGAGAAGTCGTTCCCGGGGTTGGTGGAGGTCACGGTCGCGGTGTAGGTGGCGGTGTGCGCCCCGGACGCCGCGGTGCCGGTGATGGTGATCGCCTTCGAGCCGGTGGCGGCGCTGGAGGAGGCGGTCAGGGTCAGGGTGCTGCTCTGGCCGGCCGTGACGGTGGCCGGGTTGAACGACGCCGTCACGCCGCTCGGCAGGCCGGAGGCGGTCAGGGTGACCTGCTGGGCGCTGCCGGCGGTGACCGCGGTGGAGACCGTGGTGCTCACTGAGGAGCCCTGGGCGACGCTGCCGGAGGTCGGCGAGACGCTCACCGAGAAGTCGTTCGACGGTGCCGTCGAGCACTGCGCCTCACCGGGCTGCGCCCCGACGCTCACCGCGTCCCAGGCCGCCTTGACGGTCTTGCAGTCCTGCGAGCCCGCGCCGAACAGGTTCACCGCGGCCTGCAGGGTGGCGGTGCGCACGTTCTTGTAGGTCCAGCTGGACGTCTTCATGTTCAGCGCGGCCATGTAGATCTGGCCGGCGTGCTGGATGCCGACTCCGCTGACCGACGAGTTGTTGCAGGTCGGGCTGGCCGGGTCGGTGCCGTTGCCGGCCGAGCCGACGGCGACCAGGTAGAACCAGTGGTTGTTCGGGCCGGCCGCGGAGTGCACCTCGGTGCCCGGTATCGAGCTCGAGTAGCAGTTGGGGTCGCCGACCAGCGACGGGTTGTACATGTACCGGATCGGGCCGGTGCCGGTGAGGTTCACCTGGAGGCCGACCACGTAGTCCGGCGGGTTGTTCGGGTTGTTCGCGTAGTGCTCGGTCAGGGCGCCGAAGATGTCGCCGGTGGACTCGTTGATGCCGCCGTTCTCGTTGCCCGAGCCGGCGCCGCCGGGGGTGTACTGGAAGATGGAGTGGCCCATCTCGTGCCCGACCACGTCGATCGAGGTGGCCTGGCGCTGGTTGTCGGACGTGTGCCCGAAGTGGCCCGAGGAGCCGTCCCAGTAGGCGTTGACGTCGTTGAGGCCGACGTACAGCGGGAACTCCTGGCCGTTGCCGCTGAGCCCGTTGCGGCCGAGCCAGTCGCGGAGCATGTTCGTTTCCTGCTCCACGGTGTAGTACGCGTCCACACACGCGGTCTGCAGGTCGGTCCCGGCGCCGGTGCCGCCGTTGGGGTAGGTCTGGCCCGTGTTCTCATTGCCGCAGGACAGGCCCTGGCGGTTCGGGTCCTGCAACTGCCCGCCGGTGGTGTCGATGGACACCGTGCCGTCGTAGTACCCGCGGCCGGTGTCGGCGCGGACGTCGTCCTTCGTGTCGGCGATCGCGCCCGTTCCCGCGTCGACGTACACGTGCAGGTGGCTGGGGGCGTGGCCCTTGTAGCCCACTGCCAGGACTTCCCACGCCAACACCGGCTTGGCGCCCGTGGCCAGCACCACCAGCTTGGCGGCGCCGACGCTGCTCACCTGGGTGAGCTGGGCGCGGGCGAGTGCGGCGGCCCGGGCGGCCGTCACCTTGGGAGTGGTGGAGGCCACGGCGAGCGCGCCGCGGTGCGCGGAGGTGGTGCCGCGCAGGTTGCCGGCCGCGTCGGTGACGACGACCGCGTCGCCGCCGACCACCGGCAAGCCCTTGTAGGTCCGCTCGAACCCGAAGTAGCGCAGGTCGTTGGTGCCCATGGTGGACGAGGTGCGGACGTAGCTCTCGTCGGGGCCCTTGGCCAGGGCGTCGAAACCGCTGGCGGCGGCCTGGTCGGCGACCAGGGCGGCGTGGTCCGTGGCGGCCGCGGCGGTCCGGGCGCTCAGGGCGCTCAGGGCGCTCGACGCCGGCGGGGCGCCGCCGGGCCTGGCGGACCCGGCGGACCC
>NZ_BAAAQM010000119.1:0-3713 GCF_039531675.1 Catenulispora subtropica | reverse complement strand
GGCTGATAAGCCTCAATTCCCGCAGGTCAGGCATACCAATTTTGTTAGGAATCCTTAGCGGGTCCAGCATCGCGACCGTGCGTTCCTGCCCATCGAACGCGACCAGAGGCGGTCTGGCACTCGGCTCGGGTTGTGAAGATGGGGGTTCCAAGCCACGACCAGCCGACCGTGATCCGGGACGGGGATGTCGCTGCCTTCGACAACCACGTGGTCGACGATGTCAGCCGCGCGCGGACAGAATGAGGCGACGAACCCGACGGCATCGAAAGGCGGCTTCGGCGCGGATAACGCACCCTCGCCTCACTCACCGTAGCGATCCTCGGCACGCTGACTACTGGACGCCAAACAGTACCTTGCAGCTCAGAAGAGTTGAACTTGCTCATGATCGGGCAAGTTGAAGCAGACTATGCGCTCCGGAGTGATGTTTCCGTGAGCTGCAAGCATCTCGGCTTCGCGCTTGCTGCGTACGAAGGCGAGTAGGCCTTCGCCTAGCCGGTAGAGGCTGCCCGGGTTTGGCCGTGCGATGCCACGAAGCCATCCGCCTACGTAGACTGGAATCCCGAACGCGTATTTTGGCTCGGTTGGTGTCCGGTGCACTGCTGCCCTACCGCCAAGATGTTTCAGACAGTGGTTGTCGATACCTGCGACAAGTTCCTGCCACTGCGCGTCGGATACCTCGGCCCACCAACCGTCGGCGGCTTCCCGTTCAAGCCGATCACGCTCCTGTCGCTGCGCCTCGGCCTGTCGTTCCTGCTCCTCCTTGGCCAGCCGTTCGGCCTCGAGTACCTGCTGTTTCGTGTCCCACTCGATCTTCCATAGGCGGTGTGCCTCAGCGGCTTCGGCTTGGTGGATTTCCTCCTGGATTTTTCGCAGGCGTTCGGCCTCTGCGCGTTCGACCTCTTCGACAGCCAGTCGGCGCCGTTCGGCCTCCTGCTCCTCGCGGTCCTTCTTGGCCTTCCACGCCGTCTGGCGCTCGCGCATCACGTTGTGCGCACGTTCGAGCTGCACCGACTTATCGGTGGTCCATATCTCGTTCCGCCGCGCCTGGCGCTTTCCGCCCAGGTGTATACGTCGGTACCGATCGAGGATGAAATGGGTGTTCACCTTGCCGGCGAGGACCCAGCGCACGAATGTCTCCAGGGCCGTGTCCTTGACGACGAACCAGGCGCCGTTCCGGTTGTCGAACCGAGCCAGTCCGTCTGCGACGGTCCAGCCCAGTCCGTCGGCGGGTTCCGCAACGCCTATCGCGGGCACGACGCCAAGCCAGGGCACTGCATCGCGCGGCGAGACCCAGCACACGTCGATGTCCGAGTCCGCATACCGCGCGGTGCGACTCAGAAGATCGAAGTTGGTGATCGGGGACAGCTGCGCTTCCCAGGCCATGCGGCGTTCTCCGTCGGTGGAAATCGCCATGACGTCGGCCCGCCACAATCCGTTCTCCGCCCTCACCTCCAGTTCCGCGTGCCAGTTCGCGGCACGGATGGCGGTGGCCAACTCCAGCTTGAGGAGGTGATGTTCGATTGATTCGTTGGACATTTGGCACTCGGGCGGCCGACCGGGATCGTGCGCGAAGTACCGCAGGCCGCGGGGTGAGACCTTGGCGTGAACGCCGAAACCGCACTCCGGGCAACCCAGCTGTATTCGAGGTCGGACGCGGTAGATCTGCATCCAATCCAGGCCGCAGCCCAGGTCGATTCGCGAGGCGTCGATCCGGCCGGCATCGGGGTGGATCGCCGTGAAGGCCATAACTATGCATCTGCCCCTGCTAGGCCAGTTCACAACAGGCCGCGCGTGTCCGGATTATCCGATGATTCGATGCCGTATGCCGGGAAGCGGTCATACCTCAGTTGGCGGTGATTTCCGTTCAGGCCGCCGTACCGTCTCTAGCTGTGGCGCAAGAGCAGCGGTCGCCTCCTCAGCCGGGCCGGTGCGCTGTGCCCGAAGTGACCGGGGTTCCGAGGTCATGCTGATCCACCCTTGGCGCTGCAGTGCGGGCAGGATGCGCTCCGTACGTCCGGCTGGCCACCCCATCTCGCGCCCCACCTCCCCCCGTAGCGGGCCGCGGCCGTTCCTGCTTACGTAGTCGTCGATCCATGCGGCGACCGTTGGACCGGGGACCGTACGGAGCAGACGGCGGTCTTCTGCCGCCTGGACCGCAGCCAGCCGCGCGGCGACCGCCTCGGGAGTCGGTGCGCCGCCTTTTGCCAGCACGTGCCTCCATGCCCGGTCTTCTGGCCGTCTGCCGGTGAAGTCGAGCGGTACCAGCCGCGCAAGTGCCAGCAGGGCCGGCCGGTCGACCGGCTGACGGAACATTTTTGAGTGGATGTACGCCACCCTGAACTGCCGTCTGGTGATCTCGGAGTCCCAGCCGTCATCACCTTCTGTCCAACGGTGCCGATTGCGCTTCACGGTCGGCCGCCCAGTCCGACAGGGCGCGGCGTACTACTGAAGCGAATCCAAAAGGGGCAGCAGCGTCGACATGCACAGCGGTGCCGCAAGGCCATCATCAGGGCGTTTCTGATCACAAAGTCCATGAGCGAAAAATAGTCCACTATCGTCTACTGTGCTGCGATTAGGCAGCCGGTTGCGTCGCTGGTCATGCGCACCAACGCCGATCCAGACCCGATGCTGCTCGCTTTCGGCCTCGGCGTACGTCGCCGCAGAGAAGATATGAACTGGTCGCTGGACGTGCTGGCGGACCGCTCTGGACTGAGCCGGTCCATGCTCATCGGAGTCGAGCACGGACGGCGCAACCCCTCGCTGAAGCTGATCGCCGCACTGGCTCAGGCGCTCAATGCCACCATGAGCGACCTGGTCGGTGAAGCAGAGCCAAGGGCTGCGCCTCAGCCAGCATCCTGATCGGCATTCGTGTCTCGACGGTGGCCAGCGATCAGCGCCTAGACTCGGACACCAGGTCGTACCCGTGGTTCGGCTCCAGCCGCATCGGCTACGAACGGACTCTGCGACAGGTGAGTTCACGAGCTCCCGGTTTGTCGCCTAGACTCGGAAGTTTGCGAGCTAGATACTCAAGGGATGGACCGGGGATCACACAGCGCTGCGCCGAACGCCATCGGGTATCAGTACCAGACGTGGTGGGCGCTGGTCGAGCTGCTCCGATCCGGCAATGACCGTCCCGACGCGGCCATCAGCCTCGAACTTTATGATGATATTGGTTGGGAGCAGTCAGGCACTCCGACCGAACTTCTGCAAACCAAACATCATGAGAACTCACAGCGCACGCTCACTGATCGAGCTACAGACGTCTGGAAGACAATCCAGGTCTGGATGGACGAAGGCTCTCCCGGCGACACCGACGGGCCGTCGCTCACGCTTGTCACTACGCAAGAGGCGAGCGCGGGTTCTGCGATGGCGGCGCTGCGAATCGCGTCTCGTGACGAAGCCGTAGCTCTCACGCTGCTCAAGGAGGTGGCCGGCGAAGAGGGAGCTGAGGCCACCCGCAAGACGCGCAAGCAGTTCCTCGCACTCTCGCCAGCGACGCAGAAGACATTTATTCGCCGGATCCGCGTGGTCGACAGATCGCCGCACATCGAAGATGTCGACTCCGCCGCGCGGGCATGTCTCAACTGGGCGCTGCCCAGCGGACACGAAGACGTTTTCATGAGCATGCTCTGGCAGTGGTGGGACACCCAGGCTCTGGCCCAATGCCACTTAGCTTGTTGTGATCAAGCTGCGAGGTGGAGTGATGTCGCTTG
>NZ_BAAAQM010000118.1:0-4792 GCF_039531675.1 Catenulispora subtropica | reverse complement strand
GGCTGCGCCATCATCTGCTGGCGACGACTCCGCACCCAACTTTGTTAGGAGTCCTTAGTGGAAACGCACGGCAGCCCAGCGCAAAGCGATCGCGACCACCGCGCCCCAGCCCATCCAGACACCAGGAACTTCGGCACCGGCGGCTCCGCGGCCGTGCCCGCCCCGCGGCGATGTTCCCGTGGAAGTACGCAAACGCCTCGCGGTAGGTCTCCGACAGCTCATACGGCGCTGGCTCCTTCGGCGTGTCCAGCGCGACCCACCGCCGCACCGTCCGCTCGCTGACGCCGAGTCCTTCGGCAACCAGGCGCAGGTGCTCGCGTTCCAGTTGCCCGGAATCGCGCAACATTCAGCCGCTCGACCGCCGCCACCCGACGGTCTTGATCCAAACGCGCGGCCGTGACAACAGCCTGACGGTCAGATCACGACGCAATCAGGTATCAGACTCCGCAGTCCCATGCGCCGATGTCCGAAGTTCTCTGTACGCGTCGCTGAGGTTGGGGGGCGGCGCGTCTGTCCTACCTTCCCGCAAGCTCGACTACGAAGCCGCTGGTCATTGATGCAGATAACTTCGGGCTTGGGCGCTGCGCGACCCGGACGCCTAGGGGTGACGACGGGATCTGACCAGCGCGCCGGGGCGGAGGGGTCACCGGTCGTTTGTGGAGTCGGTGTCGTCTGCTGGGAAGTCCGAGACCGACCTCAAGAACTCGGACGATACGAAGTAGGGATTGTCGGCGGCGCCCAGCACCTCGATCTGGATAGCGTCCCCGTCGCACTCCATCACGCGGTACTCGTCGCCGGCGCTCAGCCTCAGGCCGCTGCCGTCTTCGCCGTCGGAGGCGACCGCGAAAATCTTGTCCTTCGTCGCGCAGGGCGTGTTTCTTGCCACACGAGCGGCCGTGACCGCCTTGACTGCCTTCTTCCCCCCGGCTTCGACGCATCGCAAGACCGCATAGCTGCCCACGACGAGGATCGTCGTGGCCTTTTTGGGCCCACCGAGGCTCTTGACCGTCTTCGTTATCGTCTGGTAACCCCCGAGATTGCCCACCCGCGTCTACCCTCCAGCCGTGTCTGGCGATCCTATCGACTCGACCGCCGCTGCCGCGGCGAATTCATTCACCCTCCGAAAGGGATCGAAACCCCTCAGCAAACGGTGGTTGGAGGTTGTTGAAGAACAGGGGTTGTTGAGGGAGTTTTTGATGATCCCCACCACGGCACTCGACACCACCAGGTGTCAGCTTCCGAGGTCGGCTGCGCGGATGTCCGAAGTCGTGTGTACTCGGCAGTGTCCCTGGCAGCGGTTGAGGGGGTTGGAGAGCTTTCTCGGCGGCGGTGGTGATGTTGTGTGTCAGGGCTCGGGGAGATGCGCCGGGTAGTGGTAGGCGTCGGCGTGGTGCTGGCACAGGTACACGATCTGGCGGGTCTCCAGGAGCTCGCGCGGTAGCAGGCCGCCCAGGTCTGGGGCGATGGTGGTCAGGGCCGCGCCCAGGCGGGCGAAGTCCGGGGAGTCGCTGTTGGGGGCTTTGAGGTCGTCCAGGATCCAGACTTCTGCCTGATCTGTGGTTGGTTGGACCCGAGTACCACACACAGCTGCGGTGGCAAGGACTGGGAACGTCTGGCTGGTTAGTCGCTCCCCGCCACATCGAGTGGGGCTCTACACGCGCCGTTCATGCGATGCTTCGCCACATGCTGCTGCTGTTCGTCATCGCGGTGATTTGGGGCATCGTTATGTTCGCGCGAGAAAACGAGGCCTTCGCTGGCTTATCGACTGCGGCCCTAGTGCTAGGAGGAGTCGGCTTGGTGCTGTGGGTCCTGGTTTACTCGGCATTCTGGACGCCGGATACTCCCGGACCAGCCTCAGCAAGCGGTTTCCGGACGGCCGCGTCGGCGACAGGGCCGAGCGGGCCTGATCTGGACGCCAACCGCCAGGCTGCCGCGCCGGCGCCAGGACCGAGCACGACCTCGCCGGTCGCAGCCCCGCTTGCCACCTCGAACCCGACGACGGACGGGACAAACCCCACCTCAGCGATGTCGACATACCCTTCGACTACTTCAAGCCCCGCGTCGTTCACCGCCGACTTCCACAAGTACGTCGCAGAAGCCTGGCTTGCCCCTACCGAGCTTCCCTTCGCCGCGGCGTTCTCGTGGCAGGGCGACGGCCAGACACCGGTCGGGGCGACGGGCGTGATCCAGCAGGACTGGTACACCTGCAACCCCTCAGAAAGAGAATGGGGCTACGACCCGGCGAAAGACGGTGTCCAGGCTGCCAACTTCACCGCGCTTCCCGGCAACCCCCAGGCCCAACTGGCGGAGCGGATGATCTTTTTCCCAGACCCGCAGGCCGCCGGCCACGCGCTGGACCAGATCGCTGCAGACTTCACCGCCTGCAAGACGGTGACCTCCCTACCGGGTTTCGGGATGGAGGGCATCGAGCTGGTCAGGTTGAACAAGACGGCGACCATCGACGGCGGCTTCGCCTATCTTCACACCGCACGCAGATTCGGCGGAACGCGGGGCAACGGCGTGGGGCACTGGGGAACCGACGCACATGAGTATTTCGTCCAACGCGGCAACGTCCTCGTCCTCATCGGCCTCTTTGCACAGGGCGCGGCTGGCGGCGACGCCATGGACGTCACGACCACGGACGCCACCATCTTGCAGCAGGCGGCGGATCATCTGGACACGGCTTATGCAGGCTGAGATGCCCCGCGGTCAGGTTGTTGCGTGGCAGTGCTGATCGCGAGTTCTTGCCGAGCTTGGCGCTTGAACACAGGATTGGGTCCGCCGCCGGAAGTCTCGGCCAGAGCGGGCGGCGGACCCGTCGCATGGCCAGGGAAGAAAGCCCTGCCCAACGCGCTGAGGTGTTCCTTGCAAGAAACACTTCTACAGAACTAGTGCGTCGGAGCGCCCCAAGTTGGCGCGAAGCGTGAAAACGTGCGGGGCGTTGAGACGTCACTACATGGGTGAGCGGCGCTTCGGTTATCGGATGATCACAGATCGCGAAGACGGTCGGGGCGCCGGGTTGGGTCCGCCGCCGGAAGTCTCGGCCAGAGCGGGCGGCGGACCCGTCGCATGACCAGGGAAGAAGCCCTGCCCAACCCTCTGAACTGTTCCTTGGAAGAAACACTTCATAAGAGTTGGTGCGTTGAGCAACCCCAAGTTGGCGCGAAGCGTGAAAACGAGGAGGAGCTTGCGAGCACGCTGATAGTCGAACCACGAAACGTCGCCCCGTGCCCTCGAAGGCGGGGGCGAGCAAGGTAGTCCAGGTTGGGTCTGCTGCCGGGAGTCTCCGGCCAGAGCGAGGCATCGGACCCGTCGCATGACCGCGCGGCTACTCAGCCGCGCAGAAACGGAACAGCTCATGACGTCGTCTCTTCTTGCCCTGTCGGCCAGCGTTCCGCCTCCGAGGCCGCAGCACCCGCTGGCGATCCGCCCCCAGCGCATCATCTGGGTGATCGTGCTGATCGGCTGGCTGGCCGCCTTCGGCTGGAACGCCGAGCAGATCGGTTCCCTGCTGCTGTTCTTCACCGCGGCCCCGCACCCGCAGGGGGACCAGTGAAGGGCACCGCCGACGGCGAGGAGTTCACCAACTTCGTCTCGCGCAACTGGAAGCAACTGGTCCAGCGCTACGCCCCCTACGTCGACGGAAACTACGCTGACGCTGAGGACCTGGTCCAAGAAGCAATGATCGACCTCGCACGCCAGTGGCACGAGGTCGACACGCCCAAGGCCTGGATACACCGCCACTGCGAGCGCGGCGCCATCCGGGTCATCAGCCGTCACCAACACCCCGTCCGCGGCGCGCTGGCCCTGGACCAGAGCTACGCCGAGTCCCTACCGGCTGACAGCCGCAACCCCGCGGCCGACAGCGACGCCTACATGCTCGCCCAGGAACTGGTCAGCAGCTCGCTGGAGTGGACCATGCTGAACCTGCACGCCGACGGCTACACGCACGCCGAGATCGTCAAGTCGGTGAAGGACCACCCCATCTGGGCTCGGCGCCGGATGGGCTGCACGACGAGCAACGTCGGCAAGGTCCTGCGGCGGGAGAAGGAACGGCTGGCCCGGAAGATCAGGCACCGCCTACGGACGCGAGAGAGGGCCACCGAGGGCAATCGCGAGATGATCATGACGGCGGTCCTGGCCCTCCCCAAGAAGCAGCGCGAGGCCTTCGGCCTTCGGCTGCTTGGCTTCGAACCTTTGATGATCGCCCGCAAGATGGGCACCAAGCCGATGAACGCGAGGGCGAACCTTTCCCACGCCAACAAGAAGCTCGCCGACGTTTTCGGCCTGGATTACGAGGATGCAACCGCGGTCCCTCAGTTTGTCGACGGGAACCTCAGCCTTGCCTCTAGTTGCATCATGCTGGGGGCAGCCCTAGCGGAGCGCAGCGACTTGTCCGAACTCATCCCGCTGTCGGACCGACCTAGGGACACCTGGAGTTCGATCAACGGCGCGGTGATTATCGCTGCGGCCTGGCTCGGGACCTGCATGGTGAAGGAGAAGGTGCCCCCCTCGCAGTGGATTCCGGCCTTGCCGGACAAATACCTGGTCGAAACCCTTGTCAAGGCGGTGGCCGACGCGGTCGCGGAAAAACTCAACTCCGACGGGGACGTTGAAGCGTCGCTGTCCATTCCGCTTCCGATGGAGCTGAAGGCCTGGTTTAGACCCACGGTCGCCTCTTGAGATCGAGGGCGGGCCCCGATCAATCGGTCGGGGCCCGCCCTCGATGTTCTGCTTAGGACTCCTAACAAAGTTGGGTGCGGAGTCGTCGCCAGCAGATGATGGCGCAGCC
>NZ_BAAAQM010000117.1:0-5099 GCF_039531675.1 Catenulispora subtropica | reverse complement strand
ATCTCCACGGCCTCGTCCCAGGAGGCGCGGACCAGGCCGCCCTTGCCCCGGGCGCGCTGGTACGACCGGCGCCGCTCCGGATCGTTCACGACGTCGGCCCAGGCCAGGACCGGGTCGCCGCCGACCTTGGCCTTGGCCTTGCGGTACTCCTCCAGGAGGATGCCGCGGACATAGGGATAGCGGACGCGGGTAGGCGAGTAGGTGTACCAGGAGAAGGCGGCGCCTCGGGGACAGCCACGAGGCTCGTATTCGGGGCGGTCGGGGCCGACGGAGGGATAGTCCGTCTCCTGGTTCTCCCAGGTGATGATGCCGTCCTTGACGTAGACCTTCCATCGGCAGGAGCCGGTGCAGTTCACGCCGTGGGTGGAGCGCACCACCTTGTCGTGGCTCCAGCGGTCACGATAGAAGACGTCGCCGTCACGGCCGCCGGTCTTGAAGACGGTATGCAGGTCACCGCTCGCCGGCGACCGCGTGAAGCTGGTCCCCAGTCGTAGTAAAGCATCCGCTACGGACTCACGCTTAGCTGGCATCGAACACTCGGTCCTTCCGATTCGGATCACTCGCGGCCCCCGTGCAGCATCGCGTGAGTGGGGAGGTGCGAATAGGGTCCTTCGGCCCCTTACACCGGGGGCCGGGAGACACGCGGCCGACGACCGATCGTCGCCACCTATGAAAAACACCGCTGCGCGCCGGGTTCGACCCGTCGCGCAGCGGTGCCGTGAGCTACCGCGCTATCGCACCCCGGTCACAGCGCGCTGACCGCGTGGGCGGCGATCTCGGCGATCCGCCGCCGCTCCTGCTCCAGCTGCTCCCGCTCGGCCGTCCACGCGTCCAGCGCGGACTTCTGCCACCGGTGTGGGCGCCGGGCGCGCAGTTCCTCCAGCGCCAGCCGCCACTCCAGGTCCTCCACCGCGGCCGTCAGCAGCGCCGGACACTCGAGCGCCATCCGCGCCGGCACACCGGTGCCGGTCGAGGCCAGCGTCAGGTTCCAGCTCCGCGGGTCGGAGGCCTTGCGTCGCCGGCGGAGGCGGAAACGCAGGCGGAAGTGGTACTGGCGGGTGCTCGCGACCGGCGTCGTCGCGGGCTCGGGGAACGGGATCATCTCGGTCGCCTCCTATTCGTGCCGCTGCGGACGGTGTGGTCTACCCGGCTCGCCGGCCTCAATCCGCCGGCCGCCCACCTTCGCCCTCATCCGCCTGCCTTCATCCGTCTCATCACCCTTATCGTCACCGGACGGCGGCGACGCAGGTCAGGGCCACCATCCCCGATCGGCACCGGTCCTGATGCCCGCTGCCCGCAGGGTCCTTCGCCTCTGTCCGCACGGCGCCGATGGTGGCGAACCTGGCACTGAACCGCACTGAACCGCACTGGAGCATCCGCCGAGTCCCTGGAGGACACCATGACCCGACCGGTCGTCGTCGGCATCGACGACATCGAACACAGCGCCCGAGCCGTGGCGGCCGGCGCTCGCGAGGCCCGGTTGCGCGGTGCGCCCCTGTGGCTCGCCCACGCCTATCACTGGATCCCCCCGGTCGTGGCCGGAGTGATGCCGGGCGGCGACACCCCCGAGGGCGCCGTCCGCGACGCCGCGACCGCCCTGCTCGCCCAGGCCGTGGCCCGCACCCACGCCGAGTTCCCGGACCTGGACATCCACGACTACGCGATGAGCGGCCACCCCGGACCCTGCCTCGCCGACCTCGCCCAGGACGCCGCCCTGCTGGTCGTCGGCGGCCGCGGCCGCGGCGGCTTCACCGGCCTGCTCCTGGGCTCGACCGCCCTGAGCACCGTGGCCCACACCCGCTGCCCCGTCCTCGTCGTCCGCGGCGGGCCCGACACCGAGACCGGGACCGAGACCGGGACCGAAACCGAGATCGACATCGAGACCGAAGCCCCCAGCGACCCCCCGGCCACCACGAACCGCGTCCTCGTCGGCGCCGACGTCCTCCCCCCGGCCACCGGACCGGACGTCATCTCCTTCGCCTTCGAAGAAGCGGCCCTCCACGCCTCGGACCTCCGCGCCGTCCACGCTTGGGAGGATCCCGGCTACCTCTATCCGGTCGCTATCGGCGGCTACCCCAGCGTGACCCTCGACCAGCTGAACGCCGAATGCCAGCGCCGCCTGGACGCACTGCTGGACCCGTGGCGCGAGAAGTACCCCGACACGTACGTCGAGACGCAGGTCCTGGCCGGCCCACCCAGCAAACTCCTCGTCGACTCCACCCGCACGGCCGACCTCCTGGTCATCGGCGCCCTGCGCCACCCCAGCGGCAAGGGCGTGCATCTGGGCGGGCTGGGGCACGCTCTGCTGCACCACTCGCAGTGCCCGGTGGTGATCGTGCCTGAGGGCTGAGGCCTGCATGGGAAACGGTGGGAAGCGGTAGGAAACGGTGTGGCCTCCGGCGCTTGCCGGAGGCCACACCGTCGTGGGTTGACACTCCACCCTAATTGTTCGATGCTCTAATCATGAGTGAGTCGAACCAACTGGCCGGCCTGCCCGCGGAGCGCGTGGTCGACGCCGTGCAGGTGCTGGTGCGGCTGCGGCGGACGTTGGAGCGGGTGGAGACCGGGCTGAGCCTGCCGCAGTACCAGTTGTTGTCGATGGTGCGCAGTGGTGGGGAGCGGTCGGCGCGGCTGGCGGACAAGCTGGCGGTGCGGAAGCCGACGTTGACGGCGGCCGCTGACGCGCTGGTCGCGGCTGGTCTTCTGGAACGGGAGGCGGATCCGGGGGATCGGCGGGTGGTGCGGGTGCGGATCACCGAGGCCGGGTCGGAGGCGCTGCGGGCCGCCGAGGAGCGGCTGGCGGTGGCGGTGGCGCCGTTGTTGGCGGATGCCGCCGGGCATCTCGACGGGGGTGCCGACGCGCTGCTGGGCTGCTTCGACGCGGTCGGTGGGGCTTTGGACCGGCGGTTCGCGGAGCACCGGGCGCGGCATCTGGCCGCGGCGGAGGCCGAGCGCACTCAGTGAGGGAATGACGACAAGGGGTGGATGTGACGAACGCCGAGCGCGACGGGGCGCCCGAAATCAGAGTCGAAGCCGCGGAACAGAGTACGTCCGAATACCAGATGGGGAACGAGAGGCCGGTCTGCGAAACGACCGCCGACGCGACCGGCGGGATCGATGACGCGGCCGGCGGGACCGCCTCCGCGGCCGACCCGATCGACGACGCCGACGACGAGACCGCCGGCGCCGGGGTCGCCGGCACCGCCGGCGAGGGCGCGCGCCCGACGGCCGACGCCGTGAACCCCGGCGACTCCCCCCAAAGCTCCTGGCTCCGCCGCCTCACGGCGGTCACCTGGTCCTACCGCCGCAGCGTCCTCATCGCCCTCGGCGGCTCCTTCCTCGCGATGGCCGCCAACGCGGCGATGCCGCTCGTGCAGCGGCACATCATCGACGACGTCGTCATCACGCGGCACTCCGCGCTCGCGCCGTGGGCGATCCTGGCCCTGCTGCTCGCCGTGGCCAACTTCTTCGGGACGCGGATCCGGCGCTACGTCGGCGGCAAACTCTCGCTGGACGTCCAGTACGACCTCCGGAACCGCATCTTCGGCGCGCTCTCCCGCCTGGACGGCGCGCGCCAGGACGAGCTCGCCACCGGCCAGCTGATCTCGCGCGCCACCTCCGACGTCACCATGGTCCAGGGCCTGCTGGGCATGATGCCGATGCTCATCGGCAGCATGCTGCTGTTCCTCGTCGCGCTGACGGTGATGGCGTTCCTGTCGCCGCTGCTGACCGTGGTCGCGCTGGCGGCGGGCCCCGGTCTGTGGCTGGTGTCCATGGCCGCGCGCAAGCGGCTGTATCCCGCGACGTGGGAGGCGCAGCAGCAGGCCGCCGCTCTGGCCGGGGTGGTCGACGCCGCGGTCGGCGGGGTGCGCGTGGTCAAGGGCTTCGGGCAGGAGGAGCAGGAGCTCGGCAAACTGGAGAGCGCAGGGAACCGGCTCTACGCCTCCCGTCTGCGCGCCGTGCGCTTCTCCGCCCGCTACAACCCGGCGATCATGGCGATCCCCGCGCTGGGCCAGGTCGGCGTGTTGCTGCTGGGCGGCTGGCTGGCCCTGCGGGGCACCATCTCGCTCGGCACGTTCCTCGCCTTCTCCACTTATCTCGCCCAGATGCTCGGCCCGGTGCGGATGCTCTCCGCGCTGGTGACGCTCGGGCAGCAGGCGCGGGCCAGCGTGGAGCGGATCTTCGAGATCATCGACTCCCAGCCCATGGTCACGGAGCGCCCCGACGCCCGGGTGCTGCCGCGGCAGGCCTCCGGCGTGGAGTTCGAGGCCGCCGTGTTCGGCTACGTAGCCTCGCGCCCCGTGCTGCGCGGCCTGGACCTGACCGTGCGCCCCGGGGAGACGGTGGCGCTGGTCGGCAGCTCCGGCTCCGGCAAGTCCACGGTGTCGATGCTGCTCCCCCGCTTCTACGACGTGCAGGGCGGCGCCGTCCGTGTGGGCGGCGAGGACGTCCGCGACGTCACGCTGGAGTCCCTGCGCGAGGCGATCGGCCTGGTGATGGAGGACAGCTTCCTGTTCTCCGACACGGTCCGCGCCAACATCGCGTACGGCCGCCCGGACGCCACCGACGAGCAGGTGCGCGCGGCGGCGCGGATGGCCGAGGCCGACGAGTTCGTCGAGCAGCTGCCGGAGGGCTACGACACGGTGGTCGGGGAGCAGGGCCTGACCCTGTCCGGCGGCCAGCGGCAGCGCATAGCCCTGGCCCGCGCCCTGATCACCGACCCCCGGGTGCTGATCCTGGACGACGCCACCTCGGCGGTCGACTCCCGCGTCGAGGCCGAGATCCACGACACGCTGCGCCGCGTGATGGCCGGCCGCACCACCGTCCTGATCGCGCACCGCCGCTCCACGCTGGCGCTCGCCGACCGGATCGCGGTGATCGACGCCGGCCGGGTCCTCGACACCGGCACGCACGAGGAGCTCACCGCCCGCTGCCCGCTGTACCGGCTGCTGCTGTCCGGCCCGGGCGACGACGCCGAGGGCATCGACGCCGGCGACCTGTCGCTCGCGGCGGAAGCGAGCCGGTTCGCCACGAAGGCCGAGGTGCCAAGTCGGATCGTAGCCATGTCGTTCTGTGAGCCAAGGAGTTGGATGATCCTT
>NZ_BAAAQM010000116.1:0-3409 GCF_039531675.1 Catenulispora subtropica | reverse complement strand
GTGCCGGTGGGTGTTTGAGATCTGAACAGTGGATGCGAGCATCTTTGTGGCCAAGTTTTTAAGGGCGCACGGTGGATGCCTTGGCACCAGGAGCCGATGAAGGACGTGGTAGGCCGCGAAAGGCCTCGGGGAGCTGTCAAACGAGCTGTGATCCGAGGGTGTCCGAATGGGGGAACCCGGCCGTATGTGAGTGCGGTCACCCGCGCCTGAATATATAGGGCGTGTGGAGGGAACGACGGGAAGTGAAACATCTCAGTACCGTCAGGAAGAGAAAACAACAGTGATTCCGGGAGTAGTGGCGAGCGAAACCGGAAGAGGCTAAACCGTCTGCGTGTGATACCCGGCAGGGGTTGCGCGGGCGGGGTCGTGGGACTTTTCGATCAGATCTGCCGGTCTGGTGCGGAGTAAGAAACCAGCAGTGTAGTCGAAGGCGATGCGAAAGCGCCGGCATAGTGGGTAATACCCCCGTAGACGAAACATTGTTGGCTCCGGAAGAGTATCCCAAGTAGCACGGGGCCCGAGAAATCCCGTGTGAATCTGGCGGGACCACCCGCTAAGCCTGAATACTCCCTGGTGACCGATAGCGGACTAGTACCGTGAGGGAAAGGTGAAAAGTACCCCGGGAGGGGAGTGAAAGAGTACCTGAAACCGTGTGCCTACAAGCCGTGGGAGCTACGCCGCCGCCGATTCATCGGTTGGTGGTTGTGACCGCGTGCCTTTTGAAGAATGAGCCTGCGAGTTAGCGGTGTGTGGCGAGGTTAACCCGGGTGGGGTAGCCGTAGCGAAAGCGAGTCCGAACAGGGCGTTTGAGTCGCATGCCCTAGACCCGAAGCGTGGTGATCTAGCCATGGGCAGGGTGAAGCGCGGGTAAGACCGCGTGGAGGCCCGAACCCACCAGGGTTGAAAACCTGGGGGATGACCTGTGGTTAGGGGTGAAAGGCCAATCAAACCACGTGATAGCTGGTTCTCCCCGAAATGCATTTAGGTGCAGCGTCGTGTGTTTCTTCCCGGAGGTAGAGCACTGGATGGTCTAGGGGGCCCACAAGCTTACCGAAATCAGCCAAACTCCGAATGCCGGTGAAGTGATAGCGCGGCAGTGAGACGGCGGGGGATAAGCTTCGTCGTCGAGAGGGAAACAGCCCAGAACACCGGCTAAGGCCCCTAAGCGCGTGCTAAGTGGGAAAGGATGTGGAGTCGCATAGACAACCAGGAGGTTGGCTTAGAAGCAGCCACCCTTGAAAGAGTGCGTAATAGCTCACTGGTCAAGTGATTCCGCGCCGACAATGTAGCGGGGCTCAAGCACGCCGCCGAAGCCGTGTCATTCACACATCAGATCACCGCCTAGACAGCGGTCAGTCGTGTGGATGGGTAGGGGAGCGTCGTGTATCGGGTGAAGCCTCGGAGTGATCCAGGGGTGGACGGTACACGAGTGAGAATGCAGGCATGAGTAGCGAATGCGACGTGAGAAACGTCGCCGCCGGATGACCAAGGGTTCCTGGGCCAGGCTAATCCGCCCAGGGTGAGTCGGGACCTAAGGCGAGGCCGACAGGCGTAGTCGATGGACAACGGGTTGATATTCCCGTACCCGCGAAGGTCCGCCCAATGCTGACCGGTGTGATGCTAAGCCCGTGAAGCCCCCTGGAACCTTCGGGTTTCGGGTGTGGTGGAGCCGGTGACCCGAGCGCCTAGTAGGCAAGCGATGGTGTGACGCAGGAAGGTAGCCCAACCCGGGCGGTGGTTGTCCCGGGGTAAGGATGTAGGGCGGTGTGTAGGCAAATCCGCACACCACATAGCCTGAGATCTGATGCCGAGCCCGTAGGGGCGAAGTGGGTGATCCTATGCTGTCGAGAAAAGCATCTAGCGAGGACCGAGCGGCCCGTACCCCAAACCGACACAGGTGGTCAGGTAGAGAATACCGAGGCGATCGGGTGAACCGTGGTTAAGGAACTCGGCAAAATACCTCCGTAACTTCGGGAGAAGGAGGACTTGTTGTGGTGATGGGCCTTGCGCCTTGAGCTGTGGCAAGTCGCAGAGACCAGCGAGAAGCGACTGTTTACTAAAAACACAGGTCCGTGCGAAGTCGCAAGACGATGTATACGGACTGACGCCTGCCCGGTGCTGGAACGTTAAGGGGACCGGTTAGACCGCAAGGTCGAAGCTGAGAACTTAAGCGCCAGTAAACGGCGGTGGTAACTATAACCATCCTAAGGTAGCGAAATTCCTTGTCGGGTAAGTTCCGACCTGCACGAATGGCGTAACGACTTCTCGACTGTCTCAACCACGGACCCGGCGAAATTGCACTACGAGTAAAGATGCTCGTTTCGCGCAGCAGGACGGAAAGACCCCAGGACCTTCACTACAGCTTGATATTGGTGTTCGACTCGGTTTGTGTAGGATAGGTGGGAGGCTGTGAAGCTCGGACGCTAGTTCGGGTGGAGCCGGCGTTGAAATACCACTCTGATCGTGTTGGATGTCTAACCTCGGTCCGTGATCCGGATCAGGGACAGTGTCTGGTGGGTAGTTTAACTGGGGCGGTTGCCTCCTAAAAGGTAACGGAGGCGCCCAAAGGTTCCCTCAGCCTGGTTGGCAATCAGGTGGCGAGTGCAAGTGCACAAGGGGGCTTGACTGTGAGACCGACGGGTCGAGCAGGAGCGAAAGCTGGGACTAGTGATCCGGCCATGGCTTGTGGAAGCGTGGTCGCTCAACGGATAAAAGGTACCCTGGGGATAACAGGCTGATCTTCCCCAAGAGTCCATATCGACGGGATGGTTTGGCACCTCGATGTCGGCTCGTCGCATCCTGGGGCTGGAGTAGGTCCCAAGGGTTGGGCTGTTCGCCCATTAAAGCGGTACGCGAGCTGGGTTTAGAACGTCGTGAGACAGTTCGGTCCCTATCCGCTGCGCGCGCAGGAGACTTGAGAAGGGCTGTCCCTAGTACGAGAGGACCGGGATGGACGGACCTCTGGTGTGCCAGTTGTCCCGCCAGGGGCATGGCTGGTTGGCTACGTTCGGGAAGGATAACCGCTGAAAGCATCTAAGCGGGAAACCTGCTTCAAGATGAGGTCTCCCACCCACTTGATGGGGTAAGGCTCCCGGCAGACTACCGGGTTGATAGGCCGGGCGTGGAAGCATCGTGAGGTGTGGAGCGGACCGGTACTAATAGGCCGAGGGCTTGACCACAAAGCTGATTTTTTCCAAGTTTTTCTTGCTCGCATCCACTGCTCAGATCTGAGACCCCCACTGGTCCTGAGACTTGTTTGTCTTGGCTGGTGTGTCTCGTAGTGTTACGGCCGCCATGGCGGCGGGGAAACGCCCGGTCCCATTCCGAACCCGGAAGCTAAGCCCGCCAGCGCCGATGGTACTGCCAGGGGGACCTGGTGGGAGAGTAGGACGCGGCCGGACTAAATTTC
>NZ_BAAAQM010000115.1:0-5389 GCF_039531675.1 Catenulispora subtropica | reverse complement strand
CGCCCGCCGCGCAGGCGCCCCCGGAGGGCCGCCAGAGGCATCGCGCCCCGCCCTTTGGGCGCGAACGCGAAGCCACACCAACAGCAACCCGCCAACGCATCCGTTCCGAAACCTTGCTCTCAGCGCTTAAGGACCCAGCACCGCTTAAGACCCAGCACGCTTTGGGCCCCAGCACCGCTTAAGGCCCCAGCACCACACCTCACGTCTGACTGTTGAGCCGCTGCACATCGGCCAGGCCCGCGCGCAGCGCCCGCAGAGCCTCGTCGCCCCGGCCGGCCGCCTCCAGGAGATCGGCGAGCTCGTTCACGACCCGGGCCAGCTCCGGCCGCGGGCCGCGGTCGCGGAAGCCCGCGATGGCGGCGAGGAGGAAGCGTTCCTTCTCCGCGGCGCCTGGGGCCATCAGGGCCCGGAGTCGGTCGGCGCGGGCCTGCTGCACGGAGTTGTGGGCGCTGGGAAGCTCGGGTTCTGCTATGCCCATGGCGAGGCGGAGCTCGGCGAGTTCCAGCGCGGTGTCGACGCGCCGCTCGTCCTGTCCTGACTCGGCGAACAGCCGCTCCGCCACAGCCAGGTCGGCCAGGGCGCCCTCGCGGTCGCCGTCCCGGCCGCGGCGCAGTCCGCGGGCTCGGTGGCACCAGGCGAGCTTGGAGTGCAGGGCGGCCTCCCGGAGGGCCTGGCGGCCCTGCGCGAGTGCGACGGCGGCCTCGGGCAGGGCGGCGGCGTCCCCGGCGTCCAGGAGCGTGCGGGCAGTGGTCAGGTGGCCCCGGGCGACCGCGGTGGGTCGCGGTCCGGCGGCGAGGGCGAGTGCCGTCTCGGCCGCGTCGGCGGCCTGGACGTCGTCGCCGAGGTCGCTGTGCGCCACCGTGAGGTGGACGTGCAGGGCCAGCAGCGCCGAGGGGTCGGGGTGGCCGGTGCGGGTGAGTTCGTCGCGGGCCTCGGTGAGCAGATAGACGGCGTAGCGGGCGTCGCGCTGGTGGCGGAGGGCTGCCGCGCGGCCGACGGTGGCGTGCGCGCGGTGGTGCGGTGGGACCGCCGCGGTGGTGAACAGGTGGTCGGCGGCCTCGAAGTGGGCTGTGGCGTCGGCGAGGTCGGCGACTGTCAGGGCGGCGTGGCCCAGGCCGATGTGGCACCAGGCGCGTTGGGCCGGTGAGAGGCCCTCGGTGTGCAGCAGCTCGCGGAAGGCGGTCGCCGGGCCTCCGCTCTCGGCCTCGGCCAGTGCTAGTTCGAGCCGCAGTCCGTGGTCGGCGGCGCGTCCGGTGCGCAGCTCGTCGACGCCGATCCCGAGGCGCTCCGCGAAGTACTCCAGCGCCTCGACCGACGCCGTCCGCTTGCCGGCCTCCAGGGACGACACGAACGCCGCCGTGTAGCGCGGCTCGGCGAGTTCGCGCTGGCTCATGCCGCGTTCGGTGCGGAGGCGGTGGAGGCGTTCGCCGACGGAGGTCACCACGGGACCACCGGCCCGCCCACAGCGCTCACCACAGCGTCTCCGCTCCGCGCAGACCGCGCCGCAGCACCTGGCGCGCCTCGGCCTCGCGGCCGGTGCCCAGCAGCAGATCGGCGAGCAGGCCGCAGGTCGTCACCAGTTCGGCCATCAGGCCCGCGCCTTCGTAGCGGTCGGCGGCGATCACCAGATGGTGCTCCGCCTCGGCGTGCCGCCCCCGCTGCCCGGAGACCAGGCCGAGCAGGCGCGCCGCCTCGGCCATGCCCTCGCGGTGGCCGGTGTGCTCCGAGGTGCGCTGGGCCTCCGCCGCGAGCAGGTGGGCCTCGTCGAGGGCGCCCTGGCGGCGCAGGACCTCGGCCAGCTCCAGGGTGGCGCCGGCCTCGTCCTGGATCGCGCCGACCTCGTGCAGGATCGCGCGGGCGCTGCGGAACTCGGCGGCGGCCTCGGGGAGGCGCGCGGCGCGGCGCAGGACGTAGCCGCGGGCCCAGTGGCACATGCCGATCTCGCGCTGCATGCCGAGCTCGCTGTAGCGGTGGACGGCGTCGGTGAGGAGCCGGTCCACGTCGTCGAGTTCGGACTCGATGCGGCGGAGCTGGGCCGCCGTGGAGCAGAACTGCGCGATCCACTCCTGGTCGGAGACGCGCGGGATGAGCGGTGCGGCCTCCTGCTCGACGCGGCGGGCGCGGTCGTTCCAGTCGAGCTCGTTGTAGACGTACATCAGGGCCGAGGCGATGCGCAGCTCGGCGTCGGCGTCCGGTTCGGGGCGGGCGCGCAGGGCTCTGAGCTCGGTCTCCAGCAGCGCCATGGCCCGCTGCGGGTCGCCGACGGTGAACCGGGAGTACGCCACGCGGGCCACGGCGGCGGCGTGCAGGCGCACGCTCTCCGGGAGGACGTCGGCAAGCACGTCCTCGTAGACCCGCAACGCCCGGTCGACCTCGCCGAGATGGGTGTGGACCTCGCCGAGGCGGAGCCGGGCCCAGGCCGCGATCTCGGTCAGGCCGTAGGCCCGCGCCTGCTCCAGGACGGCCTCCAGCTCGGCGGCGGACTCCCCGGCCCGGCCGTGGGACAGCGCGAGCCGGGCCTCGACCAGGCGGGAGCGGAGCGCGGCCTCGGTGCCCGGCGGGCGGCCGTGCCGCAGGTCGTCGACGCCGGTGCCGAGACGCCCGGCCAGATGCGCCAGCGCCTCGTCGCTCGGCACCCGGGCGCCGGACTCGATCGCCGCGACGAAGGCCCGCGTGTAGGCCGGTTCCGCCAGCTCGCGCTGGGTCAGGCCCCGGGCCAGGCGCAGGCGCCGCACCTCCGAGGCCAGTCCCATGGCCCCACTTTAGGGCAGCGGCCTCGGAAAGGGATCAACCGGGGAGCGTCAGCCCTCTGCGATGTCAGGCCAGCAGTCCGCTGCCGAAGAAGTCCGAGGCGTCCTTCACCCCGGGCAGCACGAAGAAGTAGCCCCCGCCGACCGGCGAGATGTAGTCCACCAGCGGCTCGTCGATGAGCTTGGTCTGCACGAACTCGAACTGCCGCTGGACGTCCTGCTGGTAGCAGACGAACGCCAGGCCCATGTCCAGGTCGCCGACGGCGTCGAAGCCGCGGTCGTAGTTGTAGCCGCGGCGCAGGATGCGGTTCCGGTCGGTCTCCGGGGTGCGCGGGTTGGCCAGCCGGATGTGCGCGTCCAGCGGGATGGAGCCGCCCTTGGGGTCTTTGGCGTACTGCGGGATGTCGGTCTGCGCGGCGCCGTCCAGCGGCGCGCCGGTGTCCCGGCGGCGGCCGATCATCTTCTCCTGCTCCAGCAGGCTGACCCGGTCCCAGAACTCGACCAGCATCCGGATCCGCCGCACCACCTGGTACGTGCCGCCGGCGGTCCAGGCCGGCTCGGGCGCGCCCGGCTGCACCCACACCAGGTAGTCGTACTCGTGGTCGGTCGTCGGGTTCGCGATGCCGTCGTGGAAGCCGAGCAGGTTGCGCTGCGCGCCGGTGGGCCGCGGGTCGTTGGCCCAGCCGTCGATGCGGTACTTCAGCTGCATGCCGGCCCGGGTGTGCTTGGCGATGTCGCGGATCGCGTGGATCACCGTGTCCTGGCTGTCCGCGCAGATCTGCAGCGACAGGTCGCCGTGGCACTCGGCCGGATTCAGGTTGTCGTTCGGGAACGTCTTCATCGGCGTGAGCCGGGCCGGCTTCTTGTCGGCCAGGCCGAACCTGCCGTCGAACAGCGAGGCGCCGACACCGAGGGTGACGGTCAGACCGTCGGACGGGACGGTCGGGCCGAGGATCCCGCTGTCCGACGGCGGCGCCCCGACGCCGAGATCCGGCGGCGTGCCGCCGGCGGTGAGGAAGCGCGCCCGCTCGGTGAGGGTCTGGAACAGCTGGGTCAGCTCGCCCTTGTCGGCCGCGGTGACGTCGAAGACCGCGAGCGTCAGGTGCTTCTGCGCCGGGGTCGTGACGCCCTGCTGGCGCGGGCCGTGGAAGGCGAGGGTCCGGCCGGTCTTGGCCTCGCCCGACGGGGAGTTCGGCGCGGCGTCGGCGGCGGCCTTGTTCATCGCGAAGCCGGTGGCCCCGATGACCGCGGCACCGGTGACGCCGGCCGCCGCGCCCTTGAGCATCGCGCGGCGGGCGAAGCCGCTGTGGTCGAAGGGACAGGTGGCGGGCTGCGCGGGCTGGGCCGCGGCGGCGTCGGTGTCCGGTGTCGGGTTCTGCTCGGTCATCTCAAAGCACAGCTTTCGTCTACGAAGTCGGCAGGGCGGCGGGGGCGGCGGCCCCTCAGGTCGCCTTGCGGATCTCCAGCAGGTCCGGGACCACGGCCAGCTGCTCCAGCAGCTCGCCCAGCGTCCCGTTCAGCTTCTGCCGGTCGGCCGGGGCCAGCTTGTCCACCGGGATCCACGTCCCGTCGGGCTGCTTGGCGGCGGCCACGACCTTGCCGAAGCGGTCGAGCCAGGAGTCGATGTCCGCCAGCCCCCGCGGATCGCGGGCCTGCACCAGCGGGCGGATCACGTTCAGCACGACGCGAGTGCCGGCCAGGTTGGCGTCGGCGGTGGCCACGGTGGTGCCGGAGCCGTAGTCGGCGTCGCCGGTGAGCTGGAACTGGAGGGTGTTCTCGAGGATCTCGTGGGCGCGCAGCGGCAGGTCCGCGGGGTCGAAGTCCTGCTTCGGCCAGGCGTCGGACAGGCCGTGCACGTCGGCGTCCAACTGGTCGGCGACCGGCGCCAGGTCGGCCGCCGACTCACCGTGCCAGAGGCCGTACTCCAGCCGGTGGAAGCCGGTGAAGTCCTTGTCCTTCTCTTTGTCCGGCAGGCCGTCGGCGCGGCCGTCGATCTTGCCGTCCCAGTCGGCGAAGGTGCCGTAGGCGGCCCCGAGCCGGTTGTAGGCCAGGTGCGCGGTCAGCCAGTCGGCCTTGGCCGCGGCCAGATCGCCGGAGTCCACGTCCTGCTTCAACTTGCCGGTGTACCCGGCGAGCTCGGCCAGGTGGTCGGTGACGTAGGACCGGTACTGGTCCAGCGGCCCTTCCAGGTCCTTGTCGGAGATCGGCACGACCGCGGTCTTGGAGGTCCCGCTCCCGGTGACGCGCTTCACCGCCGAGGTCACCGCGCCCTTGCCGTTCGGCACGCAGCGCCAGGCGTAGGTGCCGGCGCCCAGCGTCGCGGTCAGCGGCCGGGTGGTGCCCGGCGCCAGGCCCTCGATCTCGCCGTAGACGGCGTTGGTCGACGGGTCCAGCAGGTAGACCTCGGCGGGCACGTCGCCGGTGTTCTTCATCTGGAACACGTGCTCTCCGGTGGCCAGGTCACCGAAGCCCTTGCCGCAGGCGGCGGCCGAGACCTCGACGGTCTGGTCGGCCTTGGCCGAGGAGTTCGGGCCGACGGCGACGATCACGGCCACCGCCGTGACGGCGGGCACCGCGACCGCCGCGGTGCCGAACGCCCAGCGCGGCGCCGGCCTGCGGGGCGCGGCCGGCGCGGCCGG
>NZ_BAAAQM010000114.1:0-5432 GCF_039531675.1 Catenulispora subtropica | reverse complement strand
TAGCGGATCCACCTCCCCGGACCCCGGTGGCCGGTCTCGCATCCCCATCATCATGCGAGCACCCATGGGAAGTGACGGGCATGGCTCCGACAGCGCGGCCCGATGGCGAGGCCGAGAACGCCGTCATGGAACGGCTTTTCAGCGCGGGTCTGGACCTGCACTCGGCGCTACGGCTAGTCCGAGACGGACCGACCACGACATTGCTCCACGAAGCCACAGACCTGCTGGACAGCGCCATCCGGCGGCTCCGCGACCAAGCGTTCGACTGCATTCCAAGACAGCTGCCACTGTCCCCGGAGCCAGCTTGCTGTGCCCTCCCAACAAGCCGCCCCAGCATGCCGAGTACTGCGCGGCTGCGCATTCCCTGATAAAGGGATGACGGATACCGATGTACTACATAGCCTCGGCTGCCGCCATCCGACGCCCGGGGAACTCCTTGCCGGATACGCAGCCTTCCGTTCCAATCGCCCAGACGGTGCGGCCGGCGCGCACCGCACCATGGCTGCGCGCCCGGCCGGCGGATCCGCCGTCTGGTGCCCGGGATCCGGCGGCCTATTCGGACCACTGAACGCGTCCACCGCGCCGGCGCAGCAGTGCAAGGTCGACGCCAGGCCGGTGATTCGCAGCACCTTGAGAAACCCGGCCCGGCCGCGCGCGGCCGCAGCCACCCGTCGCCTCTGCTGCGCCATGGGATGGATTCGTAGCAGTGCGAGGTCGTCGACGGCGGGATCGTGGACGACGGTGCCGTCGGTAGTGAAGCGGGAGCCGTGGCAGGGGCAGTCCCAGGTGGTGTCGGCAGCATTGAACTCGACGGTGCATCCCAGGTGGGTGCAGATGGCGGAGACTGCGTGGATCCGGCCGTCTGTGTCCTTGTAGACGGCGGTCTGATCGCCGTCGACGTCCCAGACGGCTCCGTCGCCCGGGGCGAGTGCTGCCAGGTCGGCGGGGGTGAACGGCGGGGGGACCGGGAAGGTGTCCTCGGCCGCGGTACTGTCCTTCGCAGGGTGGGTGCCGAGCCCGGAGGTCCGATTGCTGTCGAACACCTGCGCCCAGGGGTTGGGTTCGCCGCAGATCGTGTCGGTGAGGATGAGGGCCGCGGCGGTGGCGTTGGACAGTCCCCATTTGCGCAGGCCGGTCACGACGTACACGTGCCGCGACGTGGGGGACATGAGTCCCACGTAGGGCAGGCCGTCAGCGGGCATGGCGTCCTGTGTCGACCAGCGGTGGACGATCTCGCCGGCTGCGAGGCGGTCGTGGGCGAACGCGGCGAGCTTCCGGTATCGCGAAGCGCTGTCGGCGGGTTCCGAGGCCGGGTGTCCTTCGCCGCCGGCGAGCAGGTATCCCGCGCCGTCGATACCGGCCGACAGGATGGAGCGCTGGGGTTCGTCGGCGCTGATGAACGTCGCGTCCCACAGGCGTCCTGCGGTCCGTGCGGCGACCAGGTAGGACCGGAACGGCCGACACCGGGTGTCGAACGAGCCTCGGTCGGCGAAGGGCACGTTGGTGGCGACGATGACATCGCGGGCCCGGATGGTGCCGTGCTCGGTGCCCACTTCGCAGGGAGCGCCGTCCGTGAGGGACCGCGCCCGCGTCTGTTCGAAGACGAAGCTGCCATCTCCGTGCAGCGCCCGGGCCAGACCTTGCACATAGGCGACGGCCTGGAGCTGCGCCTGGTCGTCGAACCGCACTGCCCCGCGCACCGGGAACGGCAGCGGCACGTCGGTGGTGAACGAAGCGGGCAGCCCGAGGCTTCCTGCCAGGGCCGCCTCGTCGCGGACGAGCGCGAGTGCCTCCTCGGATTCGGCGTAGGTGTAGTTCGCCACCCGGCGGAAGTCGCAGTCGATGCCCTCGGTGGCCACGATGTGCGCGATGTGTTCGAGTCCGGCCTGGTTGGCCTGCCCGTAGGCGCGGGCCGTGTCGGCGTCGTGGCCGTGCAGGAGTTCGGTGTAGACGAGGCGGTGCAGGGAGGTGACCTTGCCGGTCGTGTTGCCGGTGACTCCGGTGCCGACCCGGGCCGCTTCCAGCACCGCGACGCTGCGGCCGGCACGTTTGAGCCCCCACGCGGTGGTCAGCCCGGCGACGCCGGCGCCGATGACCGCCACCTCGACCTCTACGTCCCCGTCCAGCACGGGATAAGAGGTGGTCCCGGCGGTGGCGATCCACAACGAGACCGGTTCACCTTCCAGGACGTCGACCGTCGAACTGCCCGTCATCACAGCACCTCCGGTTGATCCAGGCCTCACAACCGCTGTGGTTCCGACCATAGACATGATCCGTCCAGGTGCCCTCATACCGGAAAATCACCTGGCGGCCGACCAGACCCGGCCGGAGGAGCTGTTCACCTGCTCAGAACGACTCTGAGCCTGTCTGGGTTCACCCTTTCGGACTCATTCGTTCGGTGGGCTCCAGAGCGTTCCGTAGACAGCGGCGCTGCGTGCAGAGTTGCGGGACATCAAACGAACAATCATCTTCATTCGGATACCTGCATATTGGTGAACGACAGGAGCCATTCGACCGTTTCATCGGGCAGGAACCTCTGACCGCCCGCGTGCATCCCGCGAAGCGGTGGTTCCAGCGAAAAGGAGTTCGAAATGAAGCGACTCATCACGGTTTCGGCCGGTGTGGGCGCCGTCGCAGCGTTGGTCGCGGGGTGCGGCAGCTCCAGCGGCAAGGCGTCGAACCCGCCACCGTCGTCCAGCAGCGCTCCCGCGGCCTCGAGCGCGCTGCATGCCCAGAGCTCGAAGTACGGCCAGATCCTCGTCGACGGCTCCGGCCGGACCCTGTACCTGCTGACAGCCGACACGAGCAGCCAGTCGACCTGCTACAGCGCCTGCGCCGGAGTGTGGCATCCCGACACCACCACCGGGCCGCCCGCCAGCAGCGGGGTCACCGCCTCCATGGTCGGTACGACCGCCCGGACCGACAACACCACCCAGGTCACCTACAACGGCCACCCCCTGTACACCTACACCGGCGACGCCAAATCGGGCGACGTGAACGGCCAGGGCATCGCGACCTTCGGCGGCATCTGGTACGTGGTCGGCATCGACGGCAAGGCCGTCACCAGCGCCCCGTCCGGGTCGAGTTCGTCGGGTGGCGGCTCCAACTACTGAGCTGCAACGCTGTAAGCGGTGCGCGATGAGGAGCTTCATGACAGATCTGCTCAGCGTCCGGCCCATCGGATGCGCCCGCCGGCGATCCGCCAGAAGCCTGATCCCGGTTTGTGACGGCCAGGCCCTGCCGGCGGGATGAGCATGCCGAATTTCGATGTCGTGATCGAGATCCCGGCCGGATCCCGCAACAAGTACGTCATGGACCATCGACTCGGCCGCATCCGGCTGGAGCGGCAGCTGTTCACCTCGACCTGCTATCCGGCTGATTACGGCTACATCCCGGGCACCGTGGCCGCCGACGGCGATCCGCTGGACGCCGTGGTCCTGTTGGACGCTCCGGCCTTCCCCGGGATCGAGGTGAATGTGCGGCCGGTCGCGGTGTACCACTCTGTCGACGAGCTGGGCGTCGACGAGAAGATCCTGTGCGTCCCGACGGGTGACCGTCGTTACGACCGCGTCCGCGGCCTGGCCGACGTGCCGCCCGAGCGCCTGGAGGAGATCGGCCACTTCTTCGACGTCTACCTCCAGACCGAGCCCGGCCGCCAATCGCACCCGGGATCGTGGGCGGACGCGGGGGTGGCCGAGGCGGTCATCGCCGCCGCCCGCCGGCGCCACGCCGACACGCACGGGGAGACAGGGGCCTGATCCTCGCCACGATCCTTCCCGCCCCGGCCGGACCGGAGCCGAACTCAGATCCAGTCCTTGCGACGGAACACCACAAAAAGCACACCGGACAGTCCGACGGTGATCAGGGTCGACGTCCAGAAGCCGCTGGCGTGCGCGAAGCCGGGGTAGGGCACGTTCTGGCCGTAGAACCCGGTCACCGCCGTGGGCACGGCGATGATCGCGGCCCAGCTGGTCACCTGCTTCATGATCACGTTGAGCCGGTTGGAACGCACCGTCAGGTGGGTCTCGAAGATGGTCGACACCAGGTCCCGCAGTGACTCGGTCCACTCGGTGGCGCGGAGCACGTGGTCGTAGACGTCCTGGAAGTAGGGCACCATTTCGGCGTCCACCGTGTGCTGGTCCCGGCGCAGCAGCGTGTTGACGACCTCGCGCATGGGCAGGACCACCCGGCGCAGCGTGACCAGGGACTTGCGGAGCTCGAAGGTGCGCCGCTGGAGCCCGTCGTCCTTCGGGTTGTCCTCGAACAGCTGCTCCTCGAGGGCCTCGATCTGTGCGTCGAGGGCCTGCACCGCCTCGAAGTGGGTGTCCACGACGTAGTCCACCAGCCCGTAGACCAGGAAGCCGACGCCGAACCGGGCCAGGTCGCGGTCGCGGTCCCAGCGCGCGACGACCTGGTCGATCTGGAAGCGGTCGGACTTCCGCACGGTCACCAGCGCGCTGTGGGTGATGAACGCCGCGACCTCGTGGTTGACCAACTGGCCGCTCAGCTCGTCGAACTCGACCGCGTATGCGTTGAGGAACAGGTGGGTGTCGTAGCGGTCCAGCTTCGGACGCTGGCGCTCGTTGACGGCGTCCTCCACCGCCAATGGGTGCAACCCGAGTTCGTCGCTGATCGAGCTCAGCTCCTCGGCCGTCGGATCGCACAGATCGAACCACACCACCGAGGACAGGTCGGCCGAGTAGTCGGAGATCTCGGTGGCGGGGAAATCCTCGGCCTCCAGCACGCCGTGGCGATAAAGCCGCGTTAGGGACATAACGGTCACCCTAGCCGACACGATCACGCCCGGGCCGCACGGCGCATGGCAGGCGGAGCCTGCGCCACCGACTCGGCACGGTGGCCTCTGAGGCTGGCGGGCTCCGGACTACCGTGGTCGGCGTCCGCGGCCGTTGGTGTCCTCCCGGAAGGTGGTGCCAGCGCGATGCTCGCGCATCGGAACTCCCCCGGCGCCCTAACGGCGGGCCAGATCTGGATCCGCCGGGCGAGCTCCCGATCCACGGCCCGCGTTCGGCTGTGTTCATCCTTCACTCGGGCGTATTCGGGCCCGAACGAGGCCCGGATCCGGCGCTTGGCGTGCTCGTGCCGGATGGCGCACCCCATGACGGCGATGAGGGCCGCGGCGAACAAGATGATGATCACGGCTGTGGTCATGATGGCCTCTTCAAAGGGGCTTCCGCCCATGAGTACCCGAATCGCGGGATCCAAACGGGGTGGCGCGCTCACCTCACGCGGCTGGGATCGTGAGCCTGCTGCGATACCTCGGCAGTGCTGTCACCGAGCCTTGATGTGTTTGGTGACGGAGAGCTGGCCGACGTTGTCCTCGTCCATGGCCTCGGCCTTGTCCTGGTCGGCCAGCAGGGTGCCGTCGCCGAGCTCGAAGCCGCGCTTGAACTGCGCGACCGCGTCCTTCAGCG
>NZ_BAAAQM010000113.1:0-5526 GCF_039531675.1 Catenulispora subtropica | reverse complement strand
GACGTCCCCATCTACGTCGACAGCCCCATGGCCCTGACCGCACTCGACGTCTACCGTGCCGCCCTGCAGGCGCGCCGCCCGCAGTTCCTGCCCACCATCACCGAGCACGGCCTGACCGAGCTGTTCCCGCCGCGTCTGCACCTGGCCCGCACCTCCGAGGAGTCGCGGCACATCGACGCCGCCAACGGCCCGCAGATCGTGATCTCGGCGTCCGGCATGGCCACCGGCGGCCGGGTCCTGCACCACCTCAGCGCCGCCCTGCCGGACCCGCGCAACACCGTCCTGATCGTCGGGTACGCCGCCGTCGGGACCCGCGCCCGCGATCTGGCGACCGGCGCGACCACGCTCAAGATCCACGGCCGCTACGTCCCGGTCCGCGCCCGGGTCGTCGAACTGCCCGGACTGTCAGCCCACGCCGACCACCCCGAGATCCTGGACTGGCTCGGCACCGCGCCCGCCCCGAAGACCACCTACATCGTGCACGGCGAGCCCACAGCGTCCGAGTACCTGCGCGACCGCATCACCGAACGCCTTCAGTGGACCGCCGTCGTACCCCGCCCCGGAGAGAAAGTCCTGCTGCCATGACGAGCCGCACCGCGCACCGCGCACCGGGCCCCGAGGCCCGACCCGCCACCGTCCACGTCCTGCTGGCCGACGGCACGACCGTCCTGATCCGGCCCACGGTCCCGGAGGACCTGCGGGATCTGTCGGCGTTGTTCGCGGGGTTGTCCGCGCAGAGCCTGCGCATGAGGTTCTTCGCCTCCGGCGCCGCCGCCGGCCAGGAGGCCGCCCAGCGGCTCTGCGAGCCGCATCCGGACCGGATCGCCCTGGTGGCCGTGGCGGTCCGCGGCGAGGACGAGCAGATCGTCGGCGAAGGCGAGGCCTGGCGCATGGGGCCCGGCGCGGACGCCGCCGAGGTCGGCTTCACCGTCGCCGAGGGCTGGCGCGGCCGCGGGATCGGCACCCTGCTGCTGGAGCACCTGGCCGACGCCGCCCGCGCGGCCGGCATCCGGTGGTTCACCGCCGAGACCCTGTCGGAGAACCTGGCGATGAAGCGGGTCATCAACTCGGCGGGCCTGCACCACAGCGCGCAGTTCGAGCACGGCGGCACCGTCTTCCACGACATCGACCTGACCGAGGACGACGCCTACCTGGAAGTCGTCGCCGACCGGGAGTTCGCGGCCTGCGCGGCCTCGCTGCGGCCGTTGTTCCGGCCGCGCGGCGTCGCGGTGGTCGGGGCCGGGCGCTCCCCCGGCGGCGTGGGGCGCGCGATCCTGGACCATCTGGTCACCGCCGGTTTCGACCGGCCGCTGTTCGCCGTGAACCCGCGGGCGGACGAGATCGCGGGCGTGCCCTGCGCCCGCTCGATCGACCTGCTTCCCCAGCAGGTGGACCTGGCCGTGCTCGCGGTTCCCGCCGACGCGCTGGTCGAGGCGGCGGTGGCCTGCGGGCGGCACGGCGTCCGGGCCCTGACGGCGGTCACGTCGCCGGTGCCGGAGCCGGTGCGGACGGCGCTGAAGGCGGTCTGCCGGCGGTACGGGATGCGCCTGGTCGGGCCGAACTGCCTGGGCGTGGCCGCGTTCGGGCCGGACATCGCGATGGACGCCACCTTCGGCGCGCACACGCCGCTGGGCGGCGCGGCCGGCGTGGGCGTGCAGTCCGGCGGTGTGGGGATCGCCGTCCTGGACCACCTGTCGCGGCTGGGGATCGGCGCGGGCTCCTTCGCCTCCCTCGGCGACAAGACCGACGTCTCCGGCAACGACCTGCTGGCCTGGTGGTCGCAGGACCCGGGCACCGAGCTGGTCCTGCTGCACCTGGAGTCGTTCGGCAACCCGCGCAAGTTCGCCCGCTACGCCCGCCGCGTCGCCCGCACCAAGCCGGTGCTGACCGTGGCCGCCGGCCGCTCCGCCGCCGGATCCCGCGCCGCGGCCTCGCACACGGCCGCCGCGGTGACCCCGGGGATCACCCGGGAGGCGCTGTTCCGGCAGGCCGGGGTGATCGCGACGCGGTCGGTGGCCGAGCTGGTCGAGACCGCGGCACTGCTGGAGGCCGGCGTGCGGCCCACCGGGCGGCGGGTCGCCGTGGTCTCCAACGCCGGCGGCACCGGGGTGCTGGCCGCCGACTCCCTCGTCGAGGCGGGCCTGTCCGTGCCCGAGTTCGGCACCGGGCTGCGCGACCGGCTCAGCGCCCTGCTGGGCCCGGCCGCCGCGTGCGGCAACCCGGTCGACACCGGGGCCGGGGCCGACGGCGCGATGCTGCGCCGGGCCGTGGAGGCGGTCGCCGCCTCCGGAGAGGTGGACGCGGTGCTGCTCCTGCTGGTGCCGACCGCGCTGGCCGAGCTGCCGCCGACGCTCGCGGCCGACGCCCGGACGCTGGGCGTGCCCACGGTCACCGTCCTGGTGGACCAGGCCGCGTCGGTCACGTCCGCGCCGGCCGCCGGCGGCCGGCGCGTCCCGGTCTACGGCGACGCCGAGAGCGCCGCGCGGGCCCTGGCGCACGCGTGCGCGTACACGGAGTGGCTGCGGCGGCCGGGCAGCGAGGTGCCGTCCGTCCCCGGCGTCCGTTCCCAGGACGCCGCCCGCCTGATCTCGCTCCACCTGGCATCGCACCCCGAGGGCGGGTGGCTGCCGCCGGACCGGGCCGCCGACCTGCTGGCCTGCTACGGCATCACCTGTGCCCGCATGGTGCTCGCGACCGACGAGCACACCGCCGTCACCGCCGCCGCCCTGTGGGACTCCCCCGTCGTGCTGAAGGCGTACTGGCCGGAGCTGGTGCACAAGAGCGACGTCGGGGGTGTGCTGCTCGGGCTGTCGGGCCCCGACGCGGTCCGCGAAGGCTGGCGGACGCTGGAGGAGCGGTTCGGCGACCGGCTGGCCGGCGTGGTGGTGCAGGAGATGGCACCGCACGGCGTGGAACTGCTGGCCGGCGTCGACAGCGACGCGGTGTTCGGCCCGCTGGTCGCCTTCGGCATCGGCGGCACCGACACCGACCTGGCCGCCGACCGCGGCTACCGGCTGGCCCCGCTGACCGCGGCCGACGCCGAGGACCTGGTCGGGGCGTCGCGCGCCGCGACGCTGCTGGCCGGGTATCGCGGGCGCCCGGGCGGCGACCCCGCGGCGGTGCGGGACGTGCTGTCCCGGCTGGCGCTGCTGGCCGCCGAGCAGACCTGCGTCACCGAAGCCGAGATCAACCCGCTGATCGCGACGCCGGACGGGGTGACGGCGGTGGACTTCCGGGTCCGCGTCGAGCCCCGCACCGCGACCGACCCGTACCTGCGCCGCCTGCGCTGACGACGCGCGCCGGCGCCGCAGGAAGAAGCAGGAGAAGGAGGAGAAGGAGGAACCGTCATGAAGCCCACCGTCGTGGTCGGTTACGACCGCACACCGCCCAGCGAACGGGCCCTGATCGAGGCGGGCCGCGAGGCCGCCTGGCGTGGTGCCTCGGTCACCGTGGTGCACGCCTTCCACTGGATGCCGGTGACGGCCCCGATGACCTACGTCCCGATGAGCGTGCAGCGCTCGCTGACCACCGCCGCCGAGGAGGCGGCGGCCGACGCCGTGCACACCCTGAACCACCGCTACCCCGGGATGAAGGTGGAGTCGGCGGTCGTCGCCGGCCCCGCCGCCGACGCCCTGACCGAGGCCTCCCGCGACGCGGACCTGCTGGTGCTCGGCAACCGCGGCCGCGGCGGCTTCACGGGCCTGCTGCTCGGCTCGGTGTCGACGCGCGCGCTGGCCTTCGCCTCGTGCCCGACGATGATCGTCCGGGGCACGCCGCGGGATCTGCTCGACACGATCGTCCTCGCGCTGGACGCCGAGGACCCCGCCGAGGAACTCCTCGAGTTCGCCTTCGCCGAGGCGTCCCACCGCGACGCGCGCCTGCGGGTGGTCAACGCCCGGGACCTCGACTGGGGCCGGGCCGCCCGGGCCGAGCAGGGCGACGCGCAGGACGCCGGAAAGGCCGAGGAAGCCGAGGAAGCCGACCGCGCCAGGGCCCAGGTCCTGACGGACGTCCGCGGCGCCCTGGGAAGGCTGCTGAGCCCCTGGCTCACCCGGCACCCCCGCGTACGCCTGAGCACCGAGGTCGCCGACGGCACGCCGGGCGCGGTCCTGACCGCGGCGACCACGCACGCCGACCTGGTCATCGTCGGCGCCCACCGGCACGCCGACGGCCACCCCGGGATGCGGCTCGGACCGGTCACCCAGACGCTGCTGCACCACGCGGACTGCCCGGTCGTGGTCGTGCCGCGCGCTTGAGCGCCGGTGACGGGCCGATGGACCTGACGGGCCGATGGACCCGCCGTACCCGGGCCGGAGGGCCCTTGGCCCAGCCGCCGAAGCCGCGGTGTAGTGGAATAAGAGGGACATATCGGATCAATCGACGATCGGGCCGAGGAGGAGAGATGACCCACGTGTGGATCACCACGGCGGACGGCGACCTGCTGCGCGCGGACCAGATCCGGCAGATCAACGTCGTCGAGGGCCTGCGGGTCGTGACCAGGAGCGGAAGCCAGTTCCTGGTCGCCGACGTCGAGGGACGCCAGGCCGCCCTGACCGCGGCCCGCGAGCTGGCCTCGGCGATCGCCGAAGCCGACACCTGGTCCTGGGCGGCCGAGCTCGACGTCGTCTCCGACGGCACGGGCTGGACGGTCCGCGCCGTGCCCATGCGGGAGGCCGGGGCCGCCGCCGAAGCGGGCGACGGCTGACAGCCTGAGGACGAACCGGACGGAGGCCGGTGTCATGAACGGATTCTTCGCACCGATCCCCGGGTCCAGCCCGGACCCGGAGCCGGAGCCGCGGCGGCGCGACGAGGGCGGCGCCCGGCATCGCGACCACCCCCGGCGCGGCCCGGGACAGGTGTGGAACCTGCACCTGGAGACGGCCGGCACCGACATCGCCGCACCGCTGCTGACCGCGTCACCCTCGGTGACGGCGCTGGTGGTGGACGACCTGTGCTGGCAGGCCGCCGCCGAGGATTGGGAACACCGCAGGCCGGCCTGGTGGCGGACCAGGGCGCGCGCCGCCTGGCGGGCCGAGGGAGCCGAGCTGGCCGCCACCGCCGACCGGCTGCGCGCGGCGGCCGAGGGCGTCCTGCGAGAGCTGTGAGGAAGGAACGGACCGATGAGCCAGCAGCCGGAACCCGAAGCCGGCCGACGGGCCCCCGGAGGCACCGTCGATGCCCTCGACCGTCACGAGCTGCGCCGGCGGGTCGTGGACCGGGTGATCGACGCCGGCGGCGAAGTGTCGATGGCGACCGTGTCCGACGGCATGGTGCTGGTGCGCGGCCGGGTCGGCTGCCGCAGCGAGGTCGCCATGCTGGAGCGCGAACTGCGCGACCTGCCCGGCGTGACCCAGCTGGATCTGCGCCTGGGCTACGACATCGACGACATCGACGAGATGGGCGGCATGGGCGATATGGACGACGCCCCGACGACCCCGCCGACACCGACACCGACACCGCCATCACCGACGCCGCCGTCCCGGACTGAGCGAGGCGCACCATGAGATCCACCGTCGTCGTCGGCTA
>NZ_BAAAQM010000112.1:0-7454 GCF_039531675.1 Catenulispora subtropica | reverse complement strand
GCGGAGATCCAGCAGGACCGGATGCTGCGCCGCTACGACACGATCCCCCCTGCCCCGCGCCCAACCGCACGCTGAACCGACCCCGCGAAAGACCAACGCAGCACTGCACCAGGCCGAACGGCCCCCCTCCCCGCCGGTCGTTGGTCCCGGCGATCACGGGCCGGAGACCCCGGGTGGGATCAGGCCGGATCCGGAAGAGTCGCAGACACGGGCCCGCCACATCGGCCGGTTCGTGACGATCCAGAAGGTGGGTCGGAGCACTCTTCGGGAGGCCGTCTCCGGCGCGCCGTACCGACCGGAGGGCACATCATGGCGCCGACGCCGAATTCCCACATCCACCTCGTCGGAGGCGGCATCGCCTCGCTGGCCGCCGCGGTCTTCCTGGTCCGCGACGCCGGTGTGCCCGGTGCGAACGTCCACGTCCTGGAGCAGCTCCCGCTGCTCGGCGGCAGTCTGGACGGCGCTCACGCCCCCACCGCCGAGGGCGGCTACGTCACCCGTGGCGGCCGCATGCTGGAGGACGAGCACTACGTCTGCCTGTGGAACCTGCTGGAGACCATCCCGACGCTCGACGACCCCCAGGTCACGGTCCGCCAGGACATGCTCGCCTTCAACGCAGAGCACCCTTCGGACGCCAAGGCCCGCCTGATCGCCGCGGACCATTCGATCATCGATGCCGCCGACCTCGGCCTGACCGCTCGCGACCGTGCGGACCTCACCCGGTTGCTGGCCCTGCCGGAGAAGGTGATCGGCGCCCGGCGCATCGAGGACTTCTTCCAGCCCCGGTTCTTCGCCTCCAACTTCTGGGCGATGTGGCGCACCACGTTCGCCTTCCAGAACTGGCACTCGGCGATCGAGCTCAAGCGCTACTTCCTGGCCTTCATCCAGGAGTTCGACCGCATCCACACCCTGGCCGGTGTGCGGCGCACCCGGTACAACCAGTACGACTCCGTCGTCGCGCCGATCCAGGCCTGGCTCGCGGAGCGCGGCGTCCGGTTCGAGCACGGCGTCACGGTGCTGGACGCGGACTTCGCCGACGACGCGGCGCGCCGGGTCACCCGGCTGCGCGTCCAGCGGGACGGCGCCGAGGAGACGATCGAGCTCGGCCCTGACGACTACGCGTTCTTCACCATCGGCTCGATGACCGCCGACACCACCTACGGCGACCGCACCACCGTGCCGGAGCTGGTCCGCGACCGGCGCGACGGGTCCTGGCGGCTGTGGGAGGCGCTGGCCAAGAAGGCGCCCGACTTCGGCCGGCCGGTCGCGTTCTGCGGCACCGTCGAGGAGTCCAAGTGGGAGTCCTTCACGCTGACCATGTCCGACCGGACCCTGATCGACCGCATCGCCGCCTACAGTGGCAACGAGCCCGGCACCGGCGGGCTGATGACGTTCAAGGACTCCCGGTGGCTGCTGTCCATCGTGGTCCCGGCGCAGCCGCACTTCCGGAACCAGGACCCTGACACCTTCACCCTGTGGGGCTACGCGCTGTTCGGCGACGTGGCCGGCGACTACGTGGCCAAGCCCATGGACGACTGCACCGGGGCCGAGGTCCTGGACGAGCTGCTGGGACAGCTGGGCTTCGCCGACATCGCCGACCACGTCCGGGCCACCACCAAGGTCACCACCGTCCAGATGCCCTACATCGACGCGCAGTTCCAGCGCCGCGTGGTGTCCGACCGGCCGAAGGTGATCCCGCGGGGCGCGGAGAACTTCGCGTTCCTCGGCCAGTTCGTGGAGATCCCCGAGGGCGTCGTTTTCACCGTCGAGTACTCGGTGCGGGCCGCGATGCAGGCGGTCTACCGGCACTTCGGGGTCGACAAGGAGATCCCGGCGATGTACCGGGGCATGGCGGACCCGAAGGTCGCCTGGTCGGCGCTCAAGACCGCGTTCGGGTGACGGACGGCGCGGTTCAGTGCCGCCGGGACTGGTCGGCCTTGACCTCGGAGACCAGCACCGCGGCCTGGACCCGCCGGGACAGGCCCAGCTTGGCCAGCAGCGCGGAGACGTAGTTCTTCACCGTCTTCTCGGCCAGGAACAGCTGCTCGGCGATCTGCCGGTTGGTCAGGCCCTCGCCGACCAGCTCCAGGACGCGCCGCTCCTGGGCGGTGAGCTGGGCCAGCGGGTCCTTCTTCTCGTCGGCGGCCCGCAGCTTGGCCATGACCTTCGCCGACAGCCGCGGGTCCAGCAGCGACTCGCCGTTCGCCACCGCCCGGACGGCGGAGACCAGGTCGGCGCCCAGCGACTGCTTGAGCAGATAGCCGGAGGCGCCGGCCATGATGGCGTCGAACAGGGCCTCCTCGTCGGGGAAGGAGGTCAGCATCAGGCACGCCAGTTCCGGCATCTTGCTGCGCAGCTCGCGGCACACGGTGACGCCGTCGCCGTCCGGCAGGCGCACGTCCAGCACCGCCACCCGCGGCCGCAGCGCGGGCACCCGGGCCAGCGCCTCCGCGGCGTTCGCCGCCTCGCCGACCACCTCGAAGTCCGGCTCGTCCTCCAGCATGTCCCGCAGACCCCGCCGGACCACCTGGTGGTCGTCCATCAGGAACACGCCGATCTTCCCGTCGTCCATGCCATCGCTTTCGTCGCAGCATCAGTTGTGAGCAGTCCGACGCTAGAGCACACGTCACCGACCCCACAGGGGCCGAAAGGCCCTTTTGCCGCGGCCATAACGCCTCTACGGGCGAAAGGCCGCCATTCGGGACAGTGAGCGCATGGAAGCCATCCGGATCCCGCTAAGCCTGCCCGAACGCCACCCGAGCCGGAAGACCCGGGTGGTTCTGGTCTCCACCTACCCACCCCGGCGATGCGGCATCGCCACGTTCACCCAGGACCTCAGGAACGCTCTCGCCGACGTGGCGCCCGACCTGGAGACCCGGGTCTGCGCCGTCGACCGGGAGGAGCTCGACCACCCCGCGGTCGACTACGTCCTCCGCCAGGACACGCGTGAGGACTACGCGGCGGTCGCCGCCCGGATCGCGGCGGACGGCGCCGGCGTGGTCGTCATCGAGCACGAATACGGCATCTTCGGCGGCCCGGACGGGGTCTGGATCACGGAGTTCGCCGGCGAGCTGCACCGGCGGGGCGTCCCTTACCTGGTCACCTTGCACACGGTGCTCTCCGCGCCCTCGGCGGGCCAGGCCGCGGCCCTGCGGCGGCTGTGCCGCGACGCCTTCGCCGTCACTGTCTTCACCCGGACGGCGCGCCGCTTCGCCCTGGAGACCGGGATCGTCGCCCCCGCGGACCGGATCGCCGTCCTGCCGCACGGCGCTCCGACGGTGCTGCGCTCCGGGATCGGGCTCGACGACCGTGCCGGCCACGACATCCGGCCGGAGGTCTCCGACCTGCTCGTCTCCGCCCGGGAGCACCGGCTGCTCAGCACCTTCGGGCTCGTCTCGCCGGGCAAGGGCCTGGAGCACGCGATCGCGGCCGTCGCGGAGGTCGTCGAGGCGCACCCGGACGTCCGCTACGTCATCGCCGGCGCCACGCATCCCGAGATCGTCCGGCGGCACGGCGAGGAGTACCGCATCGGGCTGTCCGCCCTGGCCGCGGATCTGGGCGTCGGGGAACACGTCCGCTTCCTGGACTTCTTCCTCACCGACGCCGAGATCGCCCTGCTGCTGAACCGCACGGAGGTGTTCCTGACGCCGTACCGGTCGCGCGACCAGATCAGCTCCGGCGCGCTGACCTTCGCGGTGGCGGCCGGGTGCCCGGTGGTCTCCACGTCGTTCCACTACGCGGAGGACCTGCTGGGCGGCGGGGCCGGGCTGACCGTGCACCCGGACGACCATCCCGGATTCGTCCGCGCGCTGCGGGCGATGCTCGGGGAGCCGCGCCGGCTGGCCAGGGCGCGGGCGGCAGCGCGCGAGCTGGGCGCCACGCTGGGGTGGCCGACGGTGGCGAGCCGGTTCGCCGACACCGTGCGGATGGCCGCGGTGAAGGCGGACGCGGTGCGGGTGGAACGGGATTCGGAAGAGTTCGGGCGGCGGCTTCCGGCGCGCGTGCCCGCTGCCGCTCACAGCAGGGTCCCCGCCGGCGCTACGGCCGCCCCCGCGTCAGGAACACGACGTTCGTGAACGGCGCCAGCCGGGCGTAGGGCGCCAGCGCGGCCCGGACCGCGCCGCGGATGTCCCTCCGCACACCCGGGGCCAACGATGTCACGGTGCTGACGTAGACGGTGGCGATCCCGTCGCGCTCGAACACGGCGACCCGGGGCAGATCGTCCGTCCAGGAGGCCGCCAGGCCGCGCTGGACGGCGATCAGGACGTCGCGGTGGACGTCCGCGATGGCCGAGGGATCGATCCAGTCGTTCTGGATCGCCTGCTCGACGGTCTCGTTCGGGGTGGTGGTCACTGCTGTGCCTCTTCTCGGTCCGATCCTTTCGGGAGTCGCGGTCACCGATCCGGGCAGCGCCGTGGCCCGGCGGGAGGGCGTGGTGGTGACCTTCCTCCGACGGCCCTTCCTCCCGGTCGGTGTCGTCACTCCCAGCATGACGCCCCGCGGGCACGTCGGATCAGGGCCGAAATGCCTGATCGGTCCGGGAACGTCGAGGTATCCGCC
The DNA here is from genome assembly GCF_039531675.1 of Catenulispora subtropica. Classification (NCBI taxonomy): domain Bacteria; kingdom Bacillati; phylum Actinomycetota; class Actinomycetes; order Catenulisporales; family Catenulisporaceae; genus Catenulispora; species Catenulispora subtropica. Next base: position 2,894 of record NZ_BAAAQM010000112.1, on the reverse strand, counting down.
CGGAGCGGCCGGAGGCGGATGGCAGGGGCGCGATCAGGGCCGAAGGTCCCGGTCCCGCCCGGTCCTGCGGCACTGCTCCCGGACCGGGCCCGGGGCGGACGATGACACGTGGCCGGGCGCCGGCCCGGAGACCGCCGAGCACCGGAGACCCCCATGCAGACCACAGTCGTCGTCGGATACGACCAGACCCCCTCCAGCGAGCGGGCGCTCGCGACGGCCGCCGACCAGGCGGTGCGGTGCGGCTCGGCGCTCGCCGTCGTCCACGCCTACCGGCCGCCCGGGGCCGACGGGCCCGGTGAGCCGAGCGTCGTCGCCGCCTACCGCAAGGCCGCCGAGGAACTCGCCGAGAGCGGCGCCGACCGCGTGCGCTCCAGCCATCCCGACCTGACCGTGCACGCCGCCGCCGTCGTGGGGAGTCCGGCCAAGGTGCTGGCCGCGTCCGCGCACGGCGCGGAGCTGCTGGTCGTGGGCAACCGCGGGCGCGGCGGCTTCCCGGCCATGCAGCTGGGCTCGACGTCGATGCGGGTGCTGGCCGAGGCCTGCTGCCCCGTGCTGGTGGTGCGGGGCGGTGAGCACGCGCGCCGCGACCGGATCGTCGCGGCCGTCGACATCGACGGGCCCTGCGACACGGTGCTGCGCCTCGCCTTCGAGGAGGCGCTCCGCCGCGGCTCGGCCCTGACCGTCATCCACGTCTGGGACGAGCCGTGGGTCGTCTCCTACGACGAGGAGCAGGGCGACGGCCTGGCCGACGACGTCGCCGCGATCCTGGCCAACCGCGACGAGCGCCTGGAGGCCCACCTGCTCGAGTGGCGGCGCCGGTACCCGGACGTCCGCGTCTTCCGCCAGATGGCCACCGGCTCGGCCGCTTCGATCCTGGTGGAGGCCGCGGAGCACGCCGACCTCATCGTGGCCGGGGCCCGTCGGCACGGCGACGGCGAGCACGGCCTGCGGATCGGCCCGGTCGGCCACACCCTGTTGCGGCACGCGGACTGCCCGGTGCTCGTCGTGCCGATCGACTGAGACGTCACGGAACAAGCCGCCGAGGGGACCGCCGCCAGGTGGTCCCCTCGGCGGCTTTCCCGGCCCGCCGTCGGCGTTCGCAGAGGTATCAGGGACCTTCGTCCCGTCACCTGAGGTCGCAATGCCCTGTCAGGAAGGGGCTCCGCAAGAGCTGACTGGGTGTCATGAGAATTCGAGGGCGCGCATCACAGACCGGGGAGCCGTCGCTCCGCCGCAGCCTCGTCCTGGCCACACTGTGCCTGTCGTTGCTGGTCGTCTCCGTCGACAACACCATCCTGAACATCGCGCTGCCGGCACTGGTCCGGCAGCTGCACGCCACCGACTCGCAGCTGCAGTGGATCGTCGACTCCTACGCCGTCGTCTTCGGCGGTCTGCTGCTCACGGCCGGCGGCCTCGGGGACCGGTTCGGCCGCAAGCCGGTGTTCCTGGCCGGACTGCTGGTCTTCGGCGCGGGGTCGGCCGGATCGGCGTTCGCCGGCTCGGTCGGCGTGCTGGTCGCCTCCCGGGCCGTGATGGGCGTGGGCGCGGCGGGCGTCATGCCCGCGACCCTGTCCATCCTGATGGACGTCTACCGGGACCCGGGACCGCGGGCCCGGGCCGTCGGCCTGTGGTCGGCCACGACCGGGCTGGGCATCGCGATCGGGCCGATCGCCGGCGGCTGGCTGCTCAGCCGGTACTGGTGGGGCTCGGTGTTCCTCGTCAACGTGCCGATCGTCGTGCTGGGCGTCGCGGCGGCGCTGCTCCTCGTGCCGGACTCCCGCGACCCGGAACACCGGCGCGCCGACGTCCTCGGGGTGGTGCTGTCGGTCGCCGGGATGTCCGCGCTGCTGTGGGCGGTCATCGAGATCCCGCAGCGCGGGTGGACGTCGCCCGCCGTGCTCGGCGTCGGCGCCGTGGCGGCGGGCCTGCTGGCCGCGTTCGTGCTGGCGGAACGCCGCGCTCCCGAGCCGATGATCGTGCTCGGTCCGTTCCGGGACCGGCGCTTCTCGGTCGCGATGACCGCGGTGGCGTTCGCCGTGTTCACCTTGATGGGCGCCATGTTCCTGCTGACGCAGTACCTTCAGTTCGCCCTCGGGTACTCGGCGTTCGCCGCCGGGATCAGGATCCTGCCGGTCGCCGGGGTCCTCGCGGTCGCGGCTCCGCTGTCGACCGTGCTGGACCGCCTGGCCGGCACGAAGGCGGTGGTCGCCGCGGCACTCGCGCTGATCGGTGCCGGTCTGTGGCTGGCCTCCGGGACGACTCCCGCGGACGGCTTCCCCCATCTGCTTCCGGCCCTGCTCCTGCTGGGCTGCGGTGCCGGTCTGGCCGTGGCCCCGGGCACCGCCGCCGTGCTCGGCGCGCTGCCCCGGGAGCGGGCCGGCGTCGGCTCCGGCACCAACGGCACCGCCCTGCAAGTCGGCGGCGCCCTGGGTGTGGCGGTCCTCGGCGCCGTGCTGTCCGGCCGGTATCAGGGCCGGATGTCCGCCCTGCTCGCCGGGCACGCGATGCCCGAGCCGGCGCGGCGGGCGATCACCGGTTCGCTCGGCGGTGCGCTGGCCGTGGCACAGCAGGCCGGGGGAGCGCTCGGCACGCAGCTCGCCGCGGTCGCCCGGGTCGCGTTCGTCGACGGCATGGGGCTGGCGTTCGGGGCGGCCGCGGTGGTCGCGTTCGCGGCCGCCGGGCTCGTGCTGGCCGCACTCCCGTCACGGTCGCGCTCCGCCCCGTCGCGCTCCGCCCCGTCGGGACCCGCATCCGGGGAAAGCGGGTCCGTGCCCACGAGCGCCGAGGATCCGCGGATACCGGACCCCCGGCGATCCCGCGCCGCGACGCCGCCGGCCTCCTAGGGCGTGTTTGAGAAGTCGGGTGGGTGGTGTCCCGCAGCCTGTGAGCAGGTC
>NZ_BAAAQM010000111.1:0-7902 GCF_039531675.1 Catenulispora subtropica | reverse complement strand
AACCGCACCGGCAGTGTGTTGATAAACGGACCCAGCGCCCGCCCCACCGAACTCGGCACCGCCATCCGGCCGAACAGCACGGTCCCGAACACCACATCGCGCCGGCCCGTCAACCGCGCCAGCACCAACCCCCACGCCAGATGACACACACTCGCCGCGCTCGCCCCCAACGCCCCCGCCTGCACCCGCATCCGGGCCACAAGACCGGGATCGAGGACCAGCCGGGACTCGACCACCCTTGAGCCGTCGCCGTGGATGTCGAACAGCCCGAACGGCGCGGTAGGCGTCGTGATGTCGGCCAGCCGGCCGGTGAAGTACGCCTCGTGCTCGTCCTGCCCGACGCCGTGCGCCAACGACGCGATGAAGTCGCGGAAGGGGCGCGGCTCCGGAAGGTCGGCGGCGCGGCCCGCCAGGTGGGCTGCGATCTCCCGGTCGATGACGTCGGTCGTGGTGTGGTCGCCGGCAAGATGGTGCAGCTGGATCACCAGAAGCCAGCAGGACTCCGCCGGGTCGTGGGTGAAGAACGCACGCAGCAGCGGCGCGGTGCGGAAGTCCAGGGGACGCGTGGCGGCCTGGGCCCGTAGTGCCGCGACCGCGTCGGCGTCGGCGGTCTCCGCCCCTGAGTCCTCGGCCGGGACCTCCTCCACCGGCAGCGTGGCCCGCCGTCGTACAACCTGCACGGCGTGCGGCAGGCCCTCCCAGAACACCGCCGTCCGCAGGATGTCGTGCCGGTCCACCACGGCCTGGTAGGCGACGAGGTAGGCGTCCAGGCGAGCCCGGTCGGGGAACCGATGGAGCACGGTGAGCACGTACGGATCGGCGCTCGGGGCCATCAGGTGGTGGAACAGCACGCCTTCCTGCACGGGTGCCAGCGGGTACACGTCCTGAATGTCGGCCGCACCGCCCGGGAGCGAGGAGGCCACGCGGTCGAGCTGCTCCTGCGTGAGTCCGGCGAGCGGGAGCATCTCCGGGGTGAGCCGGGTGGCGTCCTCGGGGACGTGCGTCTCGGGCGTGTCCCCCTCGGTGTCGTCGCCCGCTGATTCCGCCACCTGGGCCAGGTCGGCCAGAGTCGCGGTCCGGAAGAGGTCTGTCACGCTGCACCGCAGGCCGTGGTGCCGCATCCGGGACAGCAGCGTGACGGCCAGCAGCGAGTGGCCTCCGAGGTCGAAGAAGTTGTCGAGCCGTCCGACACGTTCGACGCCCAGAAGCTCGGCCCAGATCTCGGCGATGGTCGCCTCGGCGCCGGACGCCGGCTCCTGGTACTCGCGGCGAGCGTAGGCGTCGGCTCCCGGCGCGGGCAGTGCGGACAGGTCCGGCTTGCCGGTGCTCGCGCGCGGTATTTCGGGCAGGGCCACGTAGGCGGCGGGCAGGTAGTGCGAGGGCAGGCACCGGGCCAGTCGGGCCCGCAGCTCGGCAGCCGGCACGGCCGGGCCGGCCGTGCGCGGCACGTAGTAGGCGACGATATGGCGGTCGCCGTCCCGGCGGTCCGCGACGACGACGACGGCTTCGGCGACCGCGTCGTGCTCGGCCAGACGCGCCTCGATCTCTCCGAGCTCGACGCGGAATCCGCGGATCTTGACCTGCTTGTCGGCGCGTCCGGCGAACTCCAGCGTGCCGTCGGCGCGCCACCGGCCCAGGTCGCCGGTGCGGTAGAGCCGCGCCCCGCCGCCCGCGAAGGGGTCGGCCGTGAAGCGTTCGGCGGTCAGGTCGGGCCGGTTGAGGTATCCGCGGGCCACTCCCGCGCCGCCGACGCAGATCTCGCCGAGGACCCCGGCGGGCACGGGCTCGCCGCGAGTGTCCAGGACGTACACCCGGCTGCCGGCGATGGGGCGGCCGAGGGGGACCGGTCCTGCGGTCGCCTCGGCGGCCACCGCGTGGACAGTCGACCAGATCGTGGCCTCAGTGGGGCCGTACTCGTTGAACAGCTGCGCGCGCGGGTGGTGTCGAGCCAGCCCGGCCGCCAGCTGCGGAGGGCACACGTCACCCCCGACGACGACCGTTCGCAGCCGGGCGGCGGGTTCACTGGTGTCCAGCACCGCGAGCAGGTGGACCAGCAGCGACGGCGTGCAGACCAGCGTCTCGATGTTCTGCCGGCCCAGTTCCGTGGCCACCTGCCCCGGATCCAGGGCGGTGGCACGGTCCGCGACCACCAGGGTGCCGCCGCCGGTGAGCGTGCCGAAGAGCACGCCGGTGGCGGCGTCGAAGGCAAGCGGGAGCACCAGCAGGCTCCGACCCGGGCATCCGTAGTACGCGGTGCGCGCCAGAGTCGCGTTGACGACGGCGCGGTGTTCGACCATGACGCCCTTGGGTCGCCCGGTCGAACCGGACGTGTGGATCACATAGGCCAGCCCGTCGTCACCCATCCCGGCCGGACGCGGCGGGTTCTCGACGGACCGCGCGGCCCACTGCCCGGGCCGGCTCATGTCGAGCAGCCGCAGGGGCAGTCCGCCGGCCCATTCAGCCGGCGCGTCGGCGAGGAGAACCGCGGGTTCGCCGGTCAGCAGCAGAGTCCTGCGATGCTCCTCCGGGTGGCCGGGGTCGAGGGGTACGTACGCGGCGCCGGACTTCAGCACGGCCAGGATCGCGGCCACCGCCCGGCTTCCCTCCAGCGCCACGGCGACCCGGTCCTCCGGGCGTACCCCGAACTCCTCACGCAGGTGCCACGCGAGCTGGTTGGCCTGCTCGTTGAGGTCGCGGTACGTCATGCGGTCCGGGCCGTGCACGAGGGCGGGCGCGTCGGGTGTCCGTGAGGCCTGGGCCTCGAACAGCTCGTGCAGGCAGCGTCCTTCGGTACTCGGCGCCGCGGCGGAGACCGACTGCGCCAGCACCTGGGCGCGCAGCGCGGGGTCGAGGAGCGGGAGGTCGTGCAGGGGACGGGTGTCGTCGTCGGCCATGGCCGAGAGCAGGGTGCGCCACACGTCGAGGTGGCGGACGACGCTGGCACGGTCGAACAGGGCGCTCGCGTACTCGACGCCGCCGTGGACCATACCGCCGGACCGGGTCAGGGCCACGGTCAGGTCGAAGCGCGACGTCAGGTGCTCGCCCGCGGGCGCGGGCGCGACGGACAGGCCCGGCAGGTCGAGCCGGCCGGCGCTCTCCGGCTGCCAGCTGAAGGCGATCTGGAACAGCGGGCTCGCCGCGAGGCTGCGCGCCGGGCGGACCAGGTCGACGATCTGCTCGAACGGCATGTCCTCGTGTTCCTGCGCGTCGAGCAGCCGCGTACGGACCTGGGCCAGCCACGTGCCGACCGTCGGACGGTCGCCCGCGTCCAGCCGTACCGGCAGGGTGTTGACGAAGAACCCGATCAAGCCCTCGACCTCGGGCCGGCCGCGGTTGGCGGTCGGCACGCCGACCACCACGTCCTGCTGCCCGGACAGCCTGACCAGCAGCGCGGCCCATCCGGCCAGCAGCGTCGCGAACAGCGTGCAGCCGTGCCGACGGGCCAACGCGTCGAGCCGCGCGACGAGGCCGGCGTCGAGCGCGTACTCCACGAAGCCGCCCGCGAAGTCCTGCTGCTCCGGACGCGGCCGGTCGGCGGGCAGTTCGGACCGCTCGGGCGCGCCGGCCAGCGCCTTTCGCCAGTGGTCGCTCAGCCGTTCCAGCTCCGCGCCGGACAGCCGCGCGTGCTGCCACCGCGCGTAGTCGGCGTACTGCACGGGCAGGTCGGGCAGAGGGTCCGGCTCGCCCGCGACGTCGGCCGCGTACAGGGCGCTCAGCTCGCGCATCAGGACACCGGCGGACCAGGCGTCGGAGACGATGTGATGCATCGTCAGCAGCAGGAGGTGGTCGCCGGGGGCGAGCCGTATCAGGTGGACGCGCAGTAGCGGGCCCCGTTCGAGGTCGAAGGGCGCGGCACTTGATGCGGCGGCGAGCCGGGCGCAGGCGGTCTCCGGGTCGGCCGACCCGCTCAGGTCGTGCTCGGTCCACGGCGGTGCGGCGTCGACCGCGATCCGCTGCACGGGCCGGCCGTCGACGGCGGCGAAGGTCGTCCGCAGCACCTCGTGACGTTCGACGATGCGGTTCAGGGACCGGCGCAGCGCCGCGGCGTCGAGGTCGCCGGCCAGGCGGAGGGCGAGCGGGACCTGGTAGGCGGCCCCCAGGCCGTCCATCTGGGCGAGGAACCACAGGCGCTTCTGCGCGAAGGACAGCGGGGGAGCGGTGTCCCGCGGGCCGGGGGTGATCGGCGGCCCCGAAGTGCCGCGCGCGGCGGCGACCGCGGCGGCGTAGTCGGCCAGCACCGGCGCGTCGAACAGGGCCCCGATCGGCACGTCGACGCCGAGTGCCGACCGTACCCGCGAGGTGAGCCGGACGGCGAGCAGCGAGTGGCCGCCGAGCGTGAAGAAGTCGTCGTGCCGGCCGATGCGCTCGACGCCGAGCACCTGCGTCCAGATGTCGGCCAGTCGGGCCTCCAGGCCCGCGGTCGGAGCCTGGTACCCCTGACGGGCGAAGGCCAGGCCGTCGGGCGCGGGCAGGGCCGCGCGGTCGAGCTTGCCGTTCGGCGTGAGCGGCAGCGACGCCAGCCGGACGTAGGCCGCCGGCACCATGTGTTCGGGCAGCCGGGCGCTCAGGTGGGCCCGCAGCTCCTCGGCGGTCGCCTCGTGCGCCGTGGGCGTGTAGTACGCGACCAGCCGCGGCTCGTCCGCGGTCTGATCGGGGACGACAGCGGCGCGCTGCACCGCGGCGTGCTCACCGAGACAGGCCTCGATCTCGCCCGGTTCGATCCGGTGCCCGCGCAGCTTGATCTGCTCGTCGATCCTTCCGAGGTATTCCAGAGTGCCGTCCGGCAGCCAGCGCGCCAGGTCCCCGGTGCGGTACATCCGCGCGCCCGCGCCGGCGAAGGGATCGCGCGGGAAGCGCTCGGCGGTCAGCTCCGGCTGATTGAGGTAGCCGCGCGCGACGCCGGCGCCGCCGATGTACAGCTCGCCGGGCACCCCGGTCGGAGCCGGACGCCCGGTCCGGTCGAGCACCTGGACGCGGGCGCCGGCGATCGGCCGGCCGATCGGGACCGTGTGCGGCGGCAACACTGGCGCGCAGCGGTGGACGGTCGCCCACACGGCTGCCTCGGTGGGGCCGTACTCGTTGAACAACGCGGTGTCGGGAAGGATCTGTTGTGATGCGGCGACCAGGGAGGGCGGGCACACTTCGCCGGCGACGGCGACGACGGTCAGGGCGAGCTGACGGCCGTCCAGTTCGGGCAGGAGCCGCTGGTACAGGGACGGCACGCACAGCAGGCTGTCGACGTCGTGGCGCTCGGCCAGTTCCGCGAGCCGCCCCGGGTCGCGCACGTCGTCCGGACCGGTGAGGACGAGCGTGCCGCCGCGTGTCAGGGTGCCGAAGATGCCAGCGACCGAGCTGTCGAACGCGATCGAGGACAGCAGCAGGAACCGCCGGGGAGACGGGTAGACCGCGGCGCGGGCCCGGGTCGAGCTGACAGCCTGGCGGTGCTCGACCAGCACGCCCTTGGGCCGGCCGGTGGATCCCGAGGTGTAGATCACGTATGCGAGGTGCGAGGGCCGCACGCGGGAGGCCCTGGGGGCGGCGCTGCCGGGCTGACCCGGGTCGTCGAGGGCGGCATCGATGGCGGCATCGATGGCGAGCACCGGCACGGCGCGGCCGGCCGCGGCGGCCAGGCCGGGGCCGCGGTCACCGTCGGCCAGCACCGCCACCGGCGCGCTGTCGACCACCATCGCGGCCAGTCGCGGCAAGGGGTGAACCGGGTCCAGCGGCACGTACGCGGCACCGGACTTGAGCGCCGCCAGCGCGCCGATCACCTGGTTCATGGTTCGCCCGGCGTACACCGCCACGCGGTCGTCGGGGCGTACGCCGAGCGCGTGCAACCTGCCGGCGAGCCGGGCTGCGCGGGCGTCCAGCTCCGCGTAGGTCAAAGACTCCTCGTCCTGGACCAGCGCGACCGCGTGGGGGTGCGCCGCGGCCTGGCGCTCGAAGAGTTCGTGCAGGCAGAGCCGGTCGTCGGGGGCCGCGCCGCCGCCGTCGCTCCAAGCGGCCAGCCGGGTACGTTCGACGTCCGGGAGGACGTCGAGGTCCCCGATCGGCTGTTCCGGGTCCTGCGCGAGCGCGGTGGTGAGCGCCCGCAGGGCCGTGTGGAGGAAGTCGCAGACGCGCCGGGCCTGCTCGTCGTCGGGCGCCTGGGCGGTCAGGCCGAGGCGGCCGCCGAAGTCGTCCACGGACATGGTCAGCGGGTAGTTGGTGCGTTCCTCGCCGCCGACCACGTGGATCCCGGCCCACGCCTCGGGCTGGTCGGACATGGTCGTCGCGTAGCGGTAGTTGAGCAGTGAGGTGAACAGCGGCGCGGGTGCCGGAACCCCGCTGCACCGCTGGGCGAGCGCCAGCGAAGCATGCTCATGCCGCAGCAACTCCGCCAATGCCGCATGCGTCTGGCGGACCGCCTCACCGACACCCCGGCCGTCCATTTCCAACCGAACCGGCAGGGTGTTGATAAACGGGCCCAGTGCCCGCCCCGCAGAACCGGACACCGCCATCCGGCCGAACAACACGGTCCCGAACACCACATCGCGCCGGCCCGTCAACCGCCCCAGCACCAGCCCCCACGCCAAATGACACACACTCGCCGCACTGACCCCCGCGCTCCGTGCGAGGTCCCGCACGCGCTCGGCCACCTCGGGATCCACCGGCATCCGGAACTCGGCGACCCCTGTGCCGTCGCCACCGATGTCGGTCAGGGCGAGCGGCGCCGTCGGCTCGTCGATGTCGCCGAGCATCCGCGTGAAGTACTTCTCGTGAGCGGCGGGGTCGGCGCCCTGGCGCACCTCGGCGACGAACTCCCGGAAGGGGCGCGGCGGCGGGAGTTCTTCCGCGTGACCGAGCAGGCAGGCGGCGAGTTCGGCGTGCAGGACCTCCAGCGTGGTGTGGTCGCCGACCAGGTGGTGCAGCAGCAGAACCAGCAGCCAGCGCCGGCCCGGTTCGTCGTGCGCGGTGACCAGGCGCAGCAACGGTGGCCGGTCCAGTTCAAGGCGCGTCGTGCGGGCCTGGAGCCGGGCGTGCAGCCTGTCGACCGCGTCGCTGCCGTCGCCGTCGCCGTCGCCGTCGCCGTCGCCGTCGCCGGCATCCAGCTCCACTTCGTCCACGGGCAGCTCGACGTCGCGCAGCACCACCTGGACCGGCTCGGGCAGGTCCCGCCACACGACGGCGGTCCTCAAGATGTCGTGCCGCTCGACCACCTGGCGGAAGGCGGCGAGATACGCGTCGAGCCGTTCCCGGCTGTCGAAGGCGTAGGTCAGCGACATCAAGTACGGATCGGCGTCCTCGTGGCGCAGATGGTGGAAGAGGATGCCCTCCTGGAGGGGGGCGAGCGGGTAGACGTCCTGGACGTTGGCCGCGCCGCCGGGTACGGAGGCGATGATCGCGTCGATCTGATCCTGCGTCAGCTCGACCAGCGGCAGCAGAGCGGGCGTGATCCGCAGCGGCGGCGTCCACCAGCCCTCGACCGCGCCGGCGCGATCGAGCAACTCCTGCTTGTACCGGCGCACCTGCTCGACCAGCCCGGGGTCCAGCGACCGCCGGTCGGCGCGGATCCGCAGGTCGCCCCCGACAGCGCTCAGGCGTACGGAGTGCGCGGCCAACTGGAACAGCAGCTCGTCCAGGCTCACAGGGTCAGCTCCAGGGAGTCCGAGGCGTCGTCGTCCTGCCGGTCCGCGCCGTCGCCCACGGCGGCGATGAGGTTCCTGGGTATCCGTGTCTCGCCGACCGCCTCGACACTGGCCGCGAGCGCGGCGAGCGTCGGACGTTCGAAGAGCACCCGGACGTCGAGGTGCAGGCCGATACGGCGCATCCGCTCGATCAGCGTGAGGGCGAGCAGGGAGTGGCCCCCGAGGTGGAAGAAGTCGTCGTGGCGGCCGACGCGCTCCACTCCCAGCAGTTCGG
>NZ_BAAAQM010000110.1:0-8239 GCF_039531675.1 Catenulispora subtropica | reverse complement strand
GCACATTTTCGCGCCGACCAGGCGGCGCCGGCAACGGGCCGGAATGACTAGGGCGGTTTCCTCCCGATCACCGACGGGACCGGATGAAGATCCCCGGCCTGGTTCCGGCCTCCTGCTGAATACAAGAAGGGACACCGCAGGTGGAGGTCTTCACGTTCGATCGCGGCGAGCGCCAGGTGACGGCCTATGACAGCGTGGGCTTGCATGCCACACAGGTGGCGCGATTCACCGAGAGGGCCAAGGCCAGGTGCCTCACCCTGGCACCTGGCGGGATCATCGGCACGCATCCGGCTGTTTCGCACCAGATACTGCTCATCGTGACCGGATCCGGCTGGGTCGCTGGCGGCGACGGGGCTCGTGTCGCCATCGTGTCCGGTCAGGCGGCGTACTGGGAGCCCGGCGAGGTACACACGACCGGCAGCGAGAGCGGACTCACCGCGATCGTGCTGGAGGGCGGCCCGGTGACCGTCTTCGAGCCGGAAGCGGGCTGACCTGCACAGACCGCACGCGTGCGTGGTTACCGATACTGGCTGTCGTCGCCGGCTGGCCATGGCGCCCAGGTGTTGCTATGCAAAACGCATGGCCCTACGAGACGGTGACCCGCCGGCCGGCATCGGCATCAGAGCCCTGCGTCTGCTCGGCCTCACCGAGGTCCCCGTCGGCATCCGGGGGTTGGTCACGGCGACGGCGGTGCAGGGGCTCGCGACGTCGGGGTTCTCGTCGTACGTGGCGATCTGGGCGATCCAGCGGTTGCACGCGTCGGCCGCGGCGGTCGGGGTGGCGTTGTTCCTCCGCGCCGCGTCGGGGATCGGCTCCGGGTATCTCGGCGGCCGTTTCTCGGACCGGCGCGGACGGCGGCCGGTGATCCTGGCGAGTTGGCTGGGACAGGCGGTGTGCATCGCGTCGTTCACGGTCGCGGGTGATCACGTCCCTGTGGGGCTGGCGCTGATCGTCGCGTTCGGGCCGCTCGGGCCGCCGGGCAGCGCCGCGTCGTCGGCCTTGATCGCCGATGCCGTGCCGGCCGGCGAGCGCGGCTCCGCGTTCGCGGCGATGCGGGTGCTGCGCAGCATGTCGGTGATCCTCGGACCGCCCGGTGCGGCTCTGCTGGTGGCGATCGGGGGCTGGCCGACGATGTTCGGCGGGCTGGCCGCGTGCAGTCTGGCGGCGGTGGTCACGGCACGGCTGCTGATCCACGATCCGCCGCGGGGCGACGCCGTGCCGGCCGGCAAGCAGGCGGCTGACCGCGCGTTGTGGCGCGACGGCATGTTCCTGCTGTTCCTGTCGTCGGTCACGCTGATCACGCTCACCCTCGCCGCGACCGACCGGTTCCTCCCGGTGGCCGCGGTGTCCTCGTACCACCTCCCGGTCTCGGCGTGGGGGGTGCTGATCGCGATGAACCCCGTGCTGATCGTCCTGTTCCAGGCCCGGGCCACCCGCGTCGGCGACCGGATGCCGCGCCGAACCCTGGTGCTCGTGGCGGCGGCGCTGACCGGCGGCCCGTTCCTGCTGTTCCTGCTGAACACGTCCACGGCGATGATCGCGGCGGTGGTGGTGCTGTCGACGTTCGGCGAGATCGCGTGGACGCCGACCGCGCAGGCGCTGGCGGCGGACCTGGCACCGGCGGCGCAGCGCGGCGCGTACCTCGGCGCCTTCGACGGCGCGGTCTCCCTGGCCTACGCCGTGGGCCCGATGGCGGCCCTGGAGATCCACGCCGTCGCCGGCGACACGCCGGTGTGGTGGAGCGGGGCCGCGGCGGCGACCGCCGGAGCCGCGCTGGCGGTCGCGGCGCTGACACGGGAACGCCTCAGCTCCGAAGCAGTCCCGGAATCAGCAGCACCGCGGCCAGCAGGAACAGCCCGCTGAGGGCGATCGAGACGCGGTAGGGCCACCGGACCCGGAACGCCTCGTCGTCGATCACGGCCGACCGCTCGTCCTGTGTCAGGGTGTTGTCGATCACGAGGGAGGCCGCACGGTCCGCGCCCTCGGCGAGATGCGCCGCGTGGGCCATGAACGCCGCGTCGACCACCCAGATCACAGAGTCGGTGATGGTGGGCACGCGTGAGGGGTTCGGCATTCCGGACAACCCGGTCAGGAGGTTGATGCCGGCACCGGCGGCCAGGCCCGAGACGAAGTTGAGGAGCGACGGGGGAAGCACCGTCACGGCTCCCGGGACGGCTGGCCGTGGTGGCCGAAGACCTCGGCCCACAGCCGGTCGACCAGGGCGACGGCGACGCCGGAGAGCGGGTTCTCGGCGAACTGGGCGGCGGCCTCGTCGCGGGTGTTCTTGCGGTTCAGCCAGATGGCGAGTTGCGCCTCGATGGGCCGGCGGTTCCGGGCGTGGTTCCGGCCGCGGAGGGCTGCCTCGCGGCTGGTGATGTTCGCGGTGATCTCCCTGCCGAGGCGCTCCAGGCGTTCGGTCACCGCCCGGCGCGTGGCGGCGTCGGTCTCGGCTTCTCCGTCGGCGTCGGCGTCGGCGTCGTCACCGGTGTCCCGGAGTTCCAGCGTGCGGGTCGCCGGCGGCCCGGCCGCCGCGATCGGCACCGCGCCGTCGGCGGGTGTCACGGCTTCGCCGCGGGACGCGCCGGCGATCCTGGCCGAGGGTTCGAAGTCCTGGAGCAGGGCCTCCAACTCCCGCTGGACGATCCCCTGCACGATCCAGACCACTTGTTCGGCGACGTAGGGGATCTTCATGCTCTCCTCCTCCCCCACGCTGCCGTCGCCGTCCCCGTTCCCGACCCAGATCAGCAGGTCGACGATCGCCGGGTAGATCTCGCGGCGATCCGGCCCGGCGAGCATGATGGCCTCCGCCGCGGCGGCGCAGTCGATCTCGCGGCCGGGCTGCCGCCACTCGGGCATCTGTTCCTTGAGGTAGCCGTATCCGGCGCGGATGCAGCGGTCGCTGGCCGGGACGCCGGCGTGCAGCAGGGCCGTCATGCACATCGCGGTGGTCAGCACGTCGCTGTTCCACGAGCCGGTCCCGCTGCGCCACCGGCCGTCGAACGGGCCGCCGTCGTCGACCGGGCGGCGCAGCCACTCGCAGGCGTCCCGGACGATCGCGCTGGTGTCCCGGCTGTCGCCGCCGTGCCACAGGCCGTTGAGCACGCGGGCCGTGAGCCACGGGACCCGCTCCGGATAGAACGCCCCGCTGGCGAGCTGGGCCTGGCCGGCGATCGCCTTGAGCAGTTCCGCGCGGCCGGGATCGCGGAGCATGGCCGTGTTCTCGAACGTCAGCAGGATTCCGAGCATCCAGGTGCGGTGGAAGCGGTCCATGTTGATGCTCTCGGCCGACTGCCTGGACCGGCGGTTCGCCCAGATCGGCGAGGACTCGTCCTCGGCGCGCATGGCGCTGCGGATGTGCACGAAGAAGTCGTCGGCGTCGGGGGACGGTTGGGCGCCGTGGTAGGCCGGAAGGCTCAACGACGCGTCGTATCTCCAGTGCCGCCGCACGTAGTCGGCGCTGACCTTCCAGGCTTCCCGCTCGTCGGCCAGCGCGAGAGCGATCGCGGCGAAGGCGGCCGACGCGACGTTCCCGCCCCAGGAGTGGTCCCGCGCGATGGACTGGTCCCGCAGGAATCGGATCAAGGCCTTGCGATGGGGCCAGACCTTGGCGAGGATCCGGTCCTCGCGCCGGTTCTCGCTTCGGTGGTTCACGAGGTCGAGTTTCTCCAGGGTCGCCTGGACGGCGGCCTTGCCGGAGCGCCGGAGGTATTCGAAGGCGAGCTTCGACGGCCGCTCGAAGGGGTGCTCCGGGTCGTTCCAGTGGCCCACGGCGTAGCGGACGATGGCCGCGGCCTTCGAGGGGTGGCCGATCGAGAGCACCTCGTCGCTGCAGGTGATCAGCTTCATGGACAGCAGCTCGCTGACGGGGGCGGCGAGGCCCTCCGTCTCACAGAACATCCGGTACACGCCGATCTCGAACCCGCCGAGGCTGGCGAACCAGTAGAGCGTCCGCCGCGTCTCCGGACGCATGACCTGGTCGGCACGCGTCACCGCGGCGATGGTCTCGGCGAGCTCGTCGTCGTCCGGCATCCGGCCGCGCCGCTGGAAGTACTTGAGCGCCGACTTCGCCAGCAGCACGTCCCCGCCGGACAGCTCGTCGAACTCGGTGGCGACCAGGTCGGTCTGCCGGCTCTCGGCGAGCAGCATGTGGATCACCTCGGTGCCGCGCGCGGCGATCCGGGTGAAGGTCACGGGCAGGGCCAGGACGAGGTCGTGGGCCGACGGCCAGCAGGTCGCCAGGGTGCGGACCGGCAGGTCCAGCTCGTCGCGCAGGCGGGTGATCAGGTCGAAGATCGCGTACGTGGCCGTGACGTTGGCCTGGAGGTTGTCGACCACGACCAGGTATCCGCGCGACCTGGGGGCTTTGAGGAAGGCCAGCATCATGGCCTCGGCGTTGTCGAACGCCTCGGTCAGGTCGAGCCAGATGACGTGGTCCTCGTGATGGGACTGCCGGCGCTGGGCCGCGGTGAGGATGCTCAGGGTCTTGCCGGACGCGGGTGGCCCCACGACCAGGACGTCCAGACCGCCGGCCAGCTTCTCGACGATCATGTCGTCGCGATCGGTGCTCACGTGGTGGTCGATGTCGCGGATGAGGTCGTGCGGCATCGAGCCGGTCCCGACGTAGCCGAACGGGATCCACTCCTCGTCGTCCCAGTGCGCCGTCCCCGTCACGCTGGAGGCGACGGCCGCGAGCAACGACGGTTCGAAGTCGCTGCGGGAGCGGGCCCACTCCGCGAGATCGAGCAGCGGCCGGCCGACCGTCCAGCTCCGGCCGCCGGGAGCCCGGACGGAGAACACCACCTCGTCGTCCTGGAACTCACCGTGCACGATCAGGGCGGGCTGCCTGGCGATCCCGTTCTTCTGCTCCTGGACGACCTGCCTGATCACGATCGCCGCCGAGGCCTCGGAGTTGCCACGGGACAGCGAAGCGAGCAGTTCCGACTGCCAGGTCATCGGCGTCGACCTCATCCCCCTGCGATATGCGCCTGTGAACTGGAGATCTCCCCGTGATCTGTTGGCGAACTACCCAGGGGTGACGATCCATACACGCGCAGCCACAGCAATATGAGGCCCCTGCGACAGCCGGTGCGCCGGGACCCTTTGATTTCAGGAAATCCCAAGGTCGGCCTAGGGAAGCCGCTGTGCCTCAACACGCAGATATGTCACCGGATACAGTTCGCCCTCGACGTGCGCCCGCTCATGCGCCAGGACTTCGAAGCCGCCCTCCCGGAAGGCTCTCAGCACCGCGCCCTCATCGCCGAGATCCTCGCTCCGCATTCGGCGTGCATACACCGCGGCTCCCTCGGCGATCCGGTCGATGTCGAGGGTGGACGCTTTCATCGCGCCTCGCGCGGTGCGGCGCAGGCGGGCGACGAACGCGCTGACATCGGCTTCCGGGTCGGTCCGGTGGTCCTCGGCGCCGTGGAGGCGGACCGTGGTGACGGCCACCCCGCCGACGGCCAGCAGGGCTCGCCACACTTCCAGGACCTCGGCCGTCTGAGCCGCGCTGAACCGGGTGAGAAAGGCATCCGAGGTGATGACGTCGAACGAGGCGTCCTGCATCGTGTGGGTGAAGAGATCGACGATCTTCCCGGTGATGCGCGCCGCCCTGCGACCGGCGTACCAACGGCAGGCCTCGACGGGTGTCGGGCATCTGTCGATGACCGTGACGTCGACCGCGTCAGGTCGGCCGGCGCTGTGCAAGACCTGTTCCAGCATGGAGAAGTCCGCGGTCCCGGAGATGAGCACGCGAGGAGTCGAGGATTCGACGCCCTCATAAGCACGTCGTAGCGCTTTGTCATAGAACTCGCGATGCCAGGCGGGCGAGCTGACCAGCCCACACAGACGCAGATATTGCCACACGCCGTGGTACCAGGCGCAGGATTCTCCGCCAGGGCTCTCCGGGCGACAGTGGGCACGCGCGTAATCGGCACTCTTTGGGGCGGACGCCCGCAGGGAGGACTGCAAGGCGCGTTCCCTGGCCCCATCATGCGCACAGATCTGGTCAGCGACGGTGACGGTCATCGGGCGACTATTTCCGGAACGCCGCGACGACCAAGTGTCCCCCGCTGTCGACCTCTTCCTTGGTCACCCATCCGGAGGCGGCCAGCAGAGCCTGGACTTCGCCGACCGCGAAGCGACGCGAGACAAAGCACCGGATGCGGTCTCCCGGGCCGAGTTCCGTGTCTTCGAAGACGACTCGGCGGGTGACGTCGATGCGGCCGAACACGGTGTTGTCGACGACGTCGACGGCGAGGCGGACGGCGTCGAGCGGAATTCCGGCCATGGCGAAGATTTCCAGGACGGCGGCCCGGAACACTTCTGTCTCATAGGGAGCGAGCAATGACTGGTCGTCCCGGCGGGGCGGGGCGAGGGTGACGCTCATCAGGAGCATGTCACCGACCCGAGCACTGGCGGCGATATTCTCCAGGGCTCCGATCGGTTCCTCGACATTCCCGAGCGTATTCCCTAATAGACATAAGCTGACCGGATCGTCGCCTTCGCGCCACCTTTCGATCGCCGGCGTCGGACCCGCCTCGATGTCCCACACCTCGCCGGTTACAGCAAGATCGGGACCACATCCCTCGTCAATACGAGCAAGGGCAATGCCCAGCAAGGTCCGGCTGAAGTCGGCCGCCAGGTACCTTCCCGAGGGCCGGCCATCGGTGAGGCCGCGCAGAAAACCTTCGCTGTGCACGCCGTTGCCGGGGCCGATCTCCACCAGCCTGAGAGGGTCGGGAGTATCGCCCAGGGCGCTCCGCCACACCTCGACCTCGTCCCGCACCTGACCGATGACCTGCTGATATCCGGTCGATCGGGCCAGCCGGTCGTGCGTAAACGCAGCACTCCCGGTATAAGCGAGCTTCAGCGGCACGAAGCCCTTGCCGAGGCACTCCGCGAGCTGCTCGCGATGGGCCGGGCTCTCGAAGAACGGAGCGGCTGTCAACAGTGCGTCCTGTTCGGCTCGGTCGGACGTGATGATCGAATCGTGGTGCATCTCGAGAATGCCGTCGCCCGAGTGGCTTCAGGTTACCGCGATCCGTGGTGGAGAGATGACGCTACGCGCAGAATCGTATCTTGGAGTCGAATGGTGCTTTGACCGTACTCAATCCTTCGACGATGTGATCATTACCAACAAAGCTCAGCCTCCGTAATCCTTCGTGGACAGCGTCCCGTCCGGCCACCAGAACTTCCCGTCGTCCGCGCTGTTCTTGTCGTAGCCGCCCGGGGCGACGTGCCACTTGTTGCCGCGCCAGACGGCGCTGGTGCCGCCCCAGCCGTACAGGGGGCCGAAGACGGGCTTCAGGTCGGTGCCGAACGTGTTGCCGGTGAAGGTGACACGCTGGTTGCCCTTGCCGTCGCCGCCGATGTTGACGGTGTAGCCGAAGCCGGAGAAGTAGTTGCCGCTGACCGTTATGTCGGTGTAGTAGGCGTCGGAGTGCTGGAAGGCCAGGCCGTTGGTGTTGCCGGCGGAGGAGATCGTGTTGTGGTCGATCACCATGAAGGCCGGGCCGCCGTCGCTGGAGAGGATGGCGTCGGTGTGGTCGGTGCCGCCGTCGGCGCGGGCGTCGTGGAACCAGGAGTCGCGGACGGTGAAGGGCTTGTCGCGGGTGGACCAGCCCATCTCGATGCCGTTGGCGAAGCCCCAGATGTCGGAGTGGTCGACGGTGAGCTGGCCGGCGCGGCGCTGGTCGATCGCGTACTGCGAGGAGGCGGTGTGGGCGACCGGCGGTGCCTTGACGTCGAGCGGAGCGAAGGTGCTGTAGTCGAAGGTGACGTTGTCGCTGTAGACCGCGACGGTGGCATCGTCGACCTTGTCGCCGGCGAACAGGCAGCCGATGAAGGTGACGTTCTTCAGGCCGCCGTCCCAGTTGCCGACGAACGTCTCGCCGGGGAAGTACATGTACTTGTATGTGTGGTCGCTCTGCAGGGTGCCGGTGAACGTGGTCAGTTTGCCCGGGTAGCCCGGGGCATGCAGGTAGCCGGTGTTCGAGGCGTTCGGCCAGCCGCCGGTGGGGGCGGTGGCCGGGTGTGTCGTCGAGGCCGGCGTGGTCGACGGCTTCGTGGGGGTGGCCTTCCCCGAGCTTGAGGGGCCGACCGGCTCGGTGGCGGTCGGCGAAGTCGGGGAGGTGCCGCCCGACGTCGGCGTGGCGGAGACGGTCGCGGTCGGTGTCCCCCCGGCGGGAAGTCGGAGGCCAAGCGGTCTTAGGAAGACAAAAGGATCATCCAACTCCTTGGC
>NZ_BAAAQM010000109.1:0-11941 GCF_039531675.1 Catenulispora subtropica | reverse complement strand
GCTTTCAACACCATGGCCGAAGGTCGTAATAAATAGCCTTTCAACCCACAGACCACCCGCCGCCCTGAAGCACAAGGCCCCAACCCGCTCCGAGGCAACAGCTCACGCGGGGGCTACGCCGCGCACCTGCTCGGCGTAGCCCCTCACATCAACCACGAGAGCACGCAACCGCTCCGCTGTCGACGAAGCCTCTCGTTGTCGACGAAGCCTTCGCTCTCGACGAAGCCTTTCGCCGTCAGCGAAGCCTTACATCGTCACCGCGCGGAACGCATCCACGAGCCCATGCCCATAGAAGCTGTCGTTGCCCGCGCTGCCGGTGCAGGTCGAGCCGCCCGGGTCGGGTTCAACGACCGGACACGCCAGGGGGTCCGCCTGGGCGTCCAAGAGAGCGCGGAGTTGAGCCGGAGTGGCGCCGGGGTGGGTGCTGGCGAGGAGGGCGCCGACGCCGGTGGCGTGCGGGGAGGCCATGGAGGTGCCCTGCAGATAGCCCCAGGTGCCGCCGGGGAGAGTGCTCAGGACGCGGCCGTTCTTGTCCGGGGTGTCGGGGATCTGGTAGATGCGGTCGCCGCCGGGGGCGGCCACCTCGACCTTGCCCTGGCCGAAGGAGGAGTAGTACGAGCGGGCGTCGAGGGCGCCGGTGGCGGAGACGGTGACGACGCCGGGGAGCTCGGCCGGGACGTCCAGGCAGGACGTGGTGATCGTGCGGGTGACCGGGGTGGTGTCGTCGGGGGAGGTGGTGTCGACGGTCTTGTCGGCCAGGTCCTGGTTCTCGTTGCCGGCGGCGGCGAAGCTCAGGACGCCGTTGTGGGTGGCGAAGTCGACGGCGCGCCGGACCGAGTCGACGATGGCGGCCTGGTCGGGGTCGTCCTGGCAGTTGTAGAGCCAGGGGTCGACGAAGTAGCTGTTGTTGGTGACCTGGAAGTGGTGGTGGCCGGCCCAGACGAAGCCGCAGACCGCGTACTCGGGGTAGATGAAGCCGCCGTCGTCGACGACCTTCACCGCGGCCAGGCGGACGTTCGGGGCCACGCCCACTACGCCGGTGTTGTTGTCGGCCGCGGCGATGATGCCTGCCACGTGGGTGCCGTGGCCGCTGGTGGTGGGCTGCCAGGCGGCGAAGGAGGTGTCCGGAACACCGCCGTCGGTGCAGCCGACCGAGTCCGCGGCGTCGATGTTCGGGGCGAGGTTGGGGTGGGTGGCGTCGATGCCGGAGTCCAGGACGCCGACCACGACCGAGCGGCTGCCCTCGGAGACGGCGTGCGCCCGGTCGGCGCCGATCGCCTTCATGTCCCACTGGTTGGCCTGCAACGACGCCGGGCTGGCGGCGGCCGAGTCCGGCGACACCACGTCGACCGGGTCGCCCTCGGCGGCGATCGGTGCCGTGCGGGACGCGCCGGCCGAGTCGATGCCCTTGAGCGCGCGCATCTTCGCCCCGAACGCCGGATCGGCGGAACGCGCGATGATGACGCCGATCTCCTCGTAGGCGATCAGGACGGTGCCGCCGTTGTCCACGACCTCGCGCTCGGCCTTCATGACCTGCCCGTGGTTGGCCCGGGTGTTGACCACGTAGCTGAGCAGCGGGCCGGCTGCCGCCTCGGCGCCGGACGCGGCCGGGGCGGCGGTCGCGGCGCCGGCCGCGGGCATCGTCAACGCGGCGGCCGTGGCGACGGCGACGGCGAGCGTTGTCAGGGTTCTCCTGGCGTGTCTCATGCGGCGGACGTTAGAGGGCTGATAAATGACCGACAAGAGGGGGAACCCTCGCACGCTGCGCGGCCGAGCCGGGATCGTGAACGCCACCACCGCCGGCCATAGGCCGACAGGCCCCGCACCACACCGTGGCGACCCGCCGCTCAAGACCTGCCCTCCCGAAGCAGAACCACGGGAGGGCACAGCCTCATCCTGAACCGGCCCTCCTACGCCGCCGAGGCGCCGGACGAACCAGTGTCGCTCAGCTCGTCACACGCCCCACATCTGCCAGTCCTGGTTCCCCTGCGACCGCCCGTCGTCCAGGTACTTGCAGTCCCACTGGGAGACCGTGGCGCCGTTCCACGTGGCCCAGCCGAGCACGTCCAGGCACTTGCGGCTGTTGTTGTTCTGCAGCTGACCGGCCTCGTTCATGTACCACTCCTGGTTCGCGTTCGCGTGGCCGTTGGAGTAGAGGCAGTCCCACTGGTCCAGGATCGCGCCGTCGTCCTGCGACCAGCCCTGGATCTCCAGGCACTTGCCGCTGGCGGCGTTGCGGATCTGGAACTGGCCGTCGGGCTGGTCCACCAGGGTCCACCGCTCGTTCGCCTGGGTGATGCCGTCGCTGCCCGGCACGCAGTCCCACTGGTCGACGCGGGCCCCGTTAGCGGGGTTCCAGGCGCTCAGCTCCAGGCACTTGCCGCTGTAGCCGTTCCGGATCTCGTAGGTGCCGGTCCACGCGCTCGCCGTCGGAGCGTACGCGATCGACGCGACCAGGGCTCCCCCCGCCGCCGCGACCCCGAGTGCACCGCGCCAGGCGCGGGCCTTTCGCAGCATTGCCATAGTCAGTCCAACTTTCATCCCGTGCGGACATGGATGGCTGGCCAGCCTGGCGATCAGTATCCAGTGATCGAGCCCTTATGATCAACTCGACATCGTCCGGTGCCGGGAACCCGGGACGTCGCCCGTCGCGGCTCCCGCGGGCCGCGGCGTCACAGATCGTCCCGCGGTGTGGCCCGGGCGGCGAGCAGCGCGATGTCGTCCTCGACGGCGGGCGGCGCGACCAGGCGCAGCGCGTCGTCGAGGAGGTCCTCCAGGCCGCCGCTGCCGGGCAGCGGCAGGGACGCGAGCCGGGCGAGCGAGACGTCGATGTCCTCGCCGCGGCGCTCCACGAGGCCGTCGGTGTAGATGAGCAGGGCCTGCTCCGGGTGCAGATCGACGATGACCTGCTCGTAGCCGCCGAGGCCGGTGCCGAGCGGCGGCCCGGTGGGGACCGTGACCAGTTCGGTGGGGCGGCCGGCGGCGAAGAGGGCGGGCGGCAGGTGGCCGGCGCTCGCGAACGTCCAGCGGCGCCGGTTGGGGTCCGCCACGGCGAGCAGGCAGGTCGCCGGGCGGGCCGTCTCGTCCTGGGAGATCACGGTGTCCAGGTGCCGGAGGATGCCGTGCGGCGGGAGGTCCATGCCGCCGGCGTCGCGGATGACCGAGCGGTAGATGCTCATGTCGACCGCGGCCTCGACGCCGTGGCCCATGACGTCGCCCATCACCAGCAGTGTCCGGCCGAACGGCAGCCGGACGATCTCGTACCAGTCGCCGCCGACCAGGGCGCGGTTGCCGGAGGGCAGGTAGCGGGCGGCGACTTCGAGGTTCGAGTGCGGGCGGCCCGGTTCGACGAGCAGGGCCCGCTGGAGTTCGAGGGTGACACTCTGCGACTCGGCGTACTGCCGGGCGTTCTCGATGCTGACCGCGGCCCGGTCGGCGAGGTCCTGGACCAGGACGGCGTCGTCCTCGGTGAACCCCTCCGCGGTGCCGCGGGCGCGGGCCAGCGTCAGCACGCCGACCAGCCGGCCGCGCGCGCTCAGCGGAACGGCCAGGAGCGAGTCGATGTCGGCCAGCCGGTAGGCGGCCAGCGTGTCCTCGCTTTGCGCCCGGTCCGCCAGTTCGGCGTCGGACAGCAGGTTCGTGACCGTCAGCCGGCCCTCGGCCAGGCACCGTGCGACGGTCGAGTCGGCGCCGGGCCGCACCGAGGCGCCGGGCATCGCGAGCGCGCCGAGGCGGCGGCGCAGGTCCGGGGCGCAGGCCAGGGCGGCTCGGCGCATGCGGGGCGCTTCGGGGTGGAGGCCGTGGCCGCCGTGGCCGCCGTGGCCGCCCTGGCTCCCGTAGCCACCCTGGCCGCGGTCGCCGATCCCGTACGGCAGCACCTCGACGATGGCGAGGTCGGCCATCGCCGGCACGGTGAGCTCCGCGAGCTCGACGCAGGTGATGTCGACGTCGAGCGTGGTGCCGATGCGCTCGGCGGCGGCCCGCTGCAGAGCCAGGCGGCGCCGCGCCTGGTCCAGGTGGCGCTGCTGCCGCGTCGCGGAACCGCTCACGGAGGCGATGATTCCGGTGACCCTGCCGTCGCTCTCCAACCGGCGGTAGCGGACGTGCCAGCCGGTCGCGGTCGCGGCGGGCGGACCGGCCTCGGAGCCGGCGAGGACCCGGTGGATGGTGGGCAGGTCGGCGGCGAACGGCGTCGCCGCGACCGGCCGGCTCAGGATCCGGGCGGGCTCCAGACCGGTCGTCCGGAAGAAGGCCTCGTTGGCGTAGACCCAGCGCAGATCCACGTCGAGCAGGGCCATGCCCACCGGGGCCTGGGCGAGGACGTCGGCCAGCACCTCTGCGCCGACCGCCGCGACGGTCCCGAGAGGGGCGCCGGAACGTCCTCCTCGACGCTTGCTCCGCGAGTGCCCGTCGCCTATGTCCATGACCTCCGATGGCCTTCCGCACTACGACCGACGCGCCTGCCGGATTCACGTGGCTATTTCATCGTAGGTGACGGCGCCGGGCGGGCCCCAGTCCGGATCCGGGCTGGGACCCGCCGCACGGGCCCCGGCGCGGGAGTCCCCGCTACGCGCCCAGAGCGGTGCGCTGGGCCCGGGTCAGCGACTTCACGACCAGGTCGTAGGAGTCCTCAATCATCTCCAGGACCATCCGCTCGCTCAGGGAGCCGTCGATGGTCACCGTGTTCCAGTGCCGCTTGTTGAGGTGGTAGCCCGGGCGGATCGCGGGATACGAGGCCCGCAGGCTCACCGAGAGCTCCGGGTCGCATTTCAGGCTCACCGCCAGCGGCCGCTCGTCCAGCAGGCTGATCGCGAACATCTTGCCGGCGACCTTGAAGACCGAGGGCTCGGGACCGAAGGGGAAGTCCTCCACCGCTCCCTTATAGGCGAGACAAGCCGCTCTCAGTTCGTCCGGTGTCATGGGACCACGGTATTCGGACGCTCAGACACCGCTGCGGCGGACGCTCAGCGGGCCCATGTCGCGAACTTGTATCCGCGAGCCTTCAGGGTTCTGAGGATGTCGCCGAGCGCCGCGACGGTCTGGCTCCGATCGCCGCCGCCGTCGTGGAGCAGCACCACCGACCCCGGCCGCACCTGGCTGAGCACCCGCGCCTCGATGGCGGCGGCCCCCGGCCGCGACCAGTCTCGCGGGTCGACGGTCCACAGGGCGAGCTTCTTGCCGAACGTCGCCGCTCGTGCCCGCACCGTGGCGTTCACCGCGCCGTACGGCGGGCGGAGGCAGCACGGGCGGTATCCGGTGTGCGCGCGGATCTGCCGGTCGGTGGCAGCCACCTGGTACGCGATCTGCGCCGCTGTCAGTTTCCGCAGGTCGGGGTGGGACCAGGTGTGGTTCTGCACGCTGTTGCCCTGCCGGTACACCTGCGAGGTGAGCGACGGGCGCGCGGCCACCATCTCGCCCACCTCGAAGAACGTGGCGTGGACTCCATAGCGCGACAGGACCTTGAGGATCTGCGCGGTGTAGGGACTGGGTCCGTCGTCGAAGGTGATGTACACGACCTTGTTCGCCGCGGCTGCGGGCGCCGCGGTGAGGGGGACGGCGGACAGGGCGAGCGCGGCCGCGACGACGACGCCGCGGACCTGATGGGGCCATCGTTTGATCATGATCAACGAGATGCCCCGGCACCCCTGGAAGATTCCTGATTAACGGACAATTCCACCAGAAGGCCCTGTCAGTGCCTGCGGAGTATCAGGGCCGGTTGGGACGCGACACCAGTGGGAGGCGGCTCAGGCCTCCGCCGTAGCGGAGGCCTGAGCCGCCCCGTCTGGTCCACCCCCTCCGTCAGCCGATCGGCTGGCCGATCGGCTGGCCGATCGGCTGGCCGCTCAGCTGGTCGTCACGACCCAGTTCACGATCGCGTTGTTGCCGCTGCCGCCGCTGCGGGTGATGTGCACGCCGGAGCTCGTGCCCACGTTGTCGTACTCGTTCGAGGTGGCGTACGGGTCGTCCCAGTGGAAGACGGCGAACTTCAGGTTCTGGGCCGGGTCCACGCAGTTGCCGAGCCGGTAGGTCGCGACGCCCTCGGTCCCGGTCCACAGGCCGTTGGACTCCGACTCCCACGAGGTGGCGGCGCCGTTCGGGACCGTGAACTCGGGCATGATCGTCCAGATGCCGCCCGAGAGCGAGTCGCTGAACAGGGTCATCGTGCAGCCGGAGTCGTTGGTCACGAAGGCCTGGACGCTGCGAGCCGCGCTGGAGGCCGGCTGCGGGTGGGCGACGGCGGCCGAGGCCGAGGAGACGCTCACGACCGGGACGGCGGCGACGCCGGCGACGAGGAGCGCGGCGGCGGTCTTGCGGATGCTGCTCATGGTTGGTTCCCCCCTAGGTTCCGGAAGACCGGGCGGCCTTCCTTCCATCTCTAGGAAACCGCCTCTGAGCTGGCCGGGGATGAGCAATCATTGCTCATCTTCCCGGGCCCGAGTACTCAGTCGGCCCGGCTCGGCGAGCCGATCGGGACGCGCGCCGCGTCGCCCGGACGGCCCGGCCCGCCGGATTACCACGGGCAATCGTCGCATACCATGCCGAATCGCCTTTTTCGGAGGAGAATGGCATTGGGTGAACCACCGCATCGCGCGGCGGCAGTCGCCCGACGGTAAGGAGGTGGTTCAGGTGTCGACCGATCTTCCGACGAGCATGGAGCGCCACCCGGACATCATCGAGATGCGCGCCAAGTCCGAACTGGCCGCGTTGGCGCCCCGCTCGCAGGTGATCGAGGCATTCGCCGTGGGCGCGGGGCTCTTCCTGGCGATCTCGCCGTGGGTGGTGGGCTTCAACTCCAGCTTCCAGCGGCTCGCCGTGTGCAACCTGGTGCTGGGGCTCGCGTACACCCTGCTGATGGCCGGTTTCGGGCCCGTCTACGAGCGCACCCACGCCAGAGCATGGGCCGCGGCGCTGGTCGGTGTGTTCACCATCATCGCGCCGTGGGCTGTCAACGGCGGCGCCCACGTCCGGGCGACCATCCTGACCAACGTGATCACGGGCGGCGTGATGACCTGCCTGGCGTTGGCGACGGTGGCGGCGGCGACGATCAGGGTGACGATGAGAAGCAGGGCATCGGCACGATAGTCGCGCAGGCCAATGCCTGACTCGTGGGGAGCCCGAACAGGGCTCCCCACAAGCATGTGCGCCGTTTATCAACTGCCGTGTATTCCCCGAGCGGCCGGTCTTCCCGCAGCAGGTCCTCGGCGCCGACCACGTCCGAGACCACCGCCTCGAAGACGACCGGCAAGCCCGCCCCGCCGACCCGGGGGCTTCAGCAGCCGCGCAGCACCGCGGACTCGTGCCGTCGCAGCAGCCGCAGAACGGCGACCAGGCAGGCGGCGCCGAGCAGGATCAGCGCGCCGATGTCCACACCCCACTGCGTGACGGCGTGGGTCCAGAGCGGGTCCGTGGTGGTGCGCCCCTGCGGCGGGCCCGTGATGCCGGGCAGGTTGATGGTCGCCGCCTCGGCCGCGACCGCCCAGCGGGAGGGGGACAGCCAGGCCAGCTGCTCCAAGGCCGGGCTGTGGAACAGCGGGAACAGCGAGCCGCAGAACACCACTTCGACGACGGTGATCAGGACCAGCAGGGGCATCGTCTTCTCGGAGGTGCGGACGACCGCCGAGACCACCAGGCCGAGCAGCATCGAGACGACGCCGAGCAGGACCGTGGCCAGGATCAGTTCGGGGACCGCGCTGCCCGAGACGACCAGTCCATGCGCCGGGAGGCGGCGTGGGAGCAGGCACACGGCCGCCAGCACGGCGGTCTGGGTCGCGGTGATCGCGCCCAGCACGATCGCCTTGGACATCACGTACGCCGAGCGGGACAGGCCCGCCGCGCGTTCGCGGTCGTAGATGCCGCGTTCCTTGATCAGCTCGCGGACGGCGTTGGCGGCGCCGGTCAGGCAGGCGCCGACGGCGAGGACCAGGAGGACGGTCGGGGCGTCGGTGTTCGCACGGGCCAGGCCGTCGGGGCCCGGGGCGGCCGCGGCCAGGCCGGAGGAGGCCGGGATGGCCAGGCTCAGCACACCCATGATCATCGGAAGGACGGCCAGGAGCAGCAGGTGCCCGCGGTCGGCGATGGTCACCGCGACGTAGCGGCGGATCAGCGTCGCGAGCTGTGCGCCCCACCGCTGCTCGGTGCGAGCCGATGCGATGGGAGAAGACGCCGGAGCCGGAGCCGAGGTGGCCGGAACCGGAGGCTCGGCCGAAGCGACCAGGCCGTCCTCCACCGACGGCCGCGGCCCGGGAACCGGGGCGACCGCAGCCGACTCCACCACGCGCACCGTGTCGGCGACCGGCGACTCGATGCAGTACTCCAGGTAGTACAGCGAGGACCGATACGCCCCCGCCCAGTCACGATCCCGCTGGCACGAGAACGCGTGGAACACGTCCGCCCACGTCTCGCACTCGAAGAACGTCAGCGCCTCCTGCGGCGGCCCGTAATACGCCACTCCCCCGCCGGGCGCCATCACCAGCAGCAGGTCGCAGAGGTCCAGCTCGGCCACCGAGTGCGTGACCACCAGCACGGTGCGCCCCTCGTCGGTCAGGCAGCGCAGCATGCGCATGACCTCGCGGTCCATGCCCGGGTCGAGGCCGGAGGTGGGCTCGTCCAGGAACAGGACCGAGGGCTTGGTGAGCAGCTCCAGCGCCACCGACACACGCTTGCGCTGGCCGCCGGACAGGGTGCTGACCTTGTTGTCCTCGAAACCGGTCAGGCGCAGGCCGGCCAGGACCTCGTCGATGCGCTCCTCCCGCTCGGCCTCGGTGGTGTCCCGGGGGAAGCGCAGGGCGGCGGCGTAGCGGAGGGCGGACTTCACGGTCAGCTGGGCGTGCAGGACGTCGTCCTGCGGGACCAGGCCTATTCGGTGGCGCAGGTCGGCGTATTCCGCGCACAGCTCGCGGCCGTCGTAGCGGATCCTGCCGGAGTCGGCGGGCTGGGACCCGGTGAGCGCGCGCAGCAAGGTCGACTTGCCGGAGCCGGAGGGGCCGATGACCGCGACGAGCTTCTGCTCCGGGACGACGAAGTCGACGTCGTCCAGCAGCGTCTTGGTCACTCTGCGATGCTCGACCGTCACGTTCAGTCCACGGACGGACAGGGCGGTGGACGCGGTGGGCGCGCTGGAAACCGTGAGGGCGTTCGGCGTGGCCGGGGTCACGTCCGAGCCGGGAGCCCGTTTCCCACCGACGGTCAGACCGCCGCCGTCGCGGCGTTCTTCGAGCTGAACCTGCATCGTCCCTGCCTTGTCGGAGCAGCCTTCGTGTTCGCTGTCCGACAAAACTGGACCGCGCCTGGATTCTCAGTGTGTACCACGAGGGCCCGGATTCCAGCATTGATCATGGGATTCTTACCCTTTTGCCAACCTGCCGTCCACATCACGGGCAGATCTCGGCTGTCAGTGAACGTTCGAACACGTTCGGCTACGAACACACGGCGGGGCGATGAGGCCCGCGTGTCACCCGGGTCGCCTGAATCGCCCGAACAGACCGCCCCGGACGCGGCGGGGGCCCGGCGGGACCACCGTTGGTTCAGTGGGAGCTCCATCGGCTCCCGCGCCGTGGAGAACAGGCAAGCGTTAGGAGTCCCGATGCGGAGGGCCGCCGAGCGACAGGCCGCTGAACAGCAGGCCACTGAGCGAAAGACCGCCGCCCCCGCGTTGGAGAGGATCAAGGGTCCACAGGATCTGGCCGGGCTCGACGACGCCGCCCTGGCCGATCTGGCCGCCGAGATCCGCGCCTTCCTGATCGAGAAGGTCTGTGCGACCGGCGGCCACCTGGGGGCGAACCTCGGGGTCGTGGAGCTGACCATCGCGCTGCACCGGGTGTTCCGGTCGCCGGAGGACGTCATCCTGTTCGACACCGGGCACCAGGCCTACGTCCACAAGATCCTCACCGGCCGGGCGCCGGGGTTCGGCGAGCTGCGCCGGCGCGGCGGCCTGTCCGGCTACCCCTGCCGCGCGGAGTCGGCGCACGACTGGATCGAGAACTCGCACGCCTCGACCGCGCTGAGCTACGCGGACGGCCTGGCCAAGGCCTTCCAGCTGCGCGGGGAGCTGGCGGACGGTTCGGGCGACCCGCACCGGCGGCAGGTCGTGGCGGTGATCGGCGACGGGGCGATGACCGGCGGGATGGCCTGGGAGGGCCTGAACAACCTGGCCGGCGCCAAGGACCGCCCGGTGGTGATCGTGCTGAACGACAACGGCCGCGCCTACGCCCCGACGACCGGCGGGATCGCGACCCACCTGAAGACGCTCCGGCAGCGGCACCGGGTCCGGCACCTGTTCGCCGACCTCGGGCTGGCCTACGTCGGGCCGGTCGACGGCCACGACATCGCCGCGACCGAGGAGGCGCTGCGGGAGGCCGCCGCGCTGGGGCGGCCGGTGGTGGTGCACGCGGTCACGGCCAAGGGGCGCGGTTTCCCGCCGGCCGAGGAGGACGACGCCGACCGGATGCACGCCGTCGGCGTCCTGGACCCGCGGACCGGGGAGCCGGCCGTGCCGCCGAAGCGGTCCTGGACCGAGGTGTTCGGCGAGCAGATGGCGGCGATCGGGGCCGAGCGGCCGGAGGTCGTGGGCGTCAGCGCGGCGATGGTGCTGCCGACCGGGCTGGGCGAGTTCGCCGAACGGTTCCCGGAGCGGGTGTTCGACGTGGGCATCGCCGAACAGCACGCGGTGTGCTCGGCGGCGGCGATGGCGCTGGCCGGGCTGCATCCGGTGGTGTGCGTCTACTCGACGTTCCTCAACCGGGCGTTCGACCAGGTCGTCATGGACGCGGCACTGCACCGCGCCGGCGTCACGTTCGTCCTGGACCGGGCCGGCGTCACCGGCCCGGACGGCGCCTCGCACCACGGGATGTGGGACGGCGCGATCCTGGCGGTGGTGCCGGGCCTGCGCCTGGCGGCGCCCCGGGACCCGGCGCGACTGGCGGAGGTGCTGCGCGAGGCGGTGGAGGTGCGGGACGAGCCGACCGCGATCCGGTTCCCGAAGGCCGACGCCGGGGCCGACATCGAG
The DNA here is from genome assembly GCF_039531675.1 of Catenulispora subtropica. Classification (NCBI taxonomy): domain Bacteria; kingdom Bacillati; phylum Actinomycetota; class Actinomycetes; order Catenulisporales; family Catenulisporaceae; genus Catenulispora; species Catenulispora subtropica. Next base: position 936 of record NZ_BAAAQM010000109.1, on the reverse strand, counting down.
GCGCTGACCAGGATGAGCGGCGTCGACGTCCTGTACCGGGCCGCGGGGCGGCCGCTGGACGTGCTGATCGTCGCCGCCGGGACGACCGCGCGGTCCTGCCTGACCGCCGCGGAGGAGCTCGAACGGCTGGGGATCGGGACCACGGTGGTCGACCCGCGGTGGATCCTGCCGGTCAACCCGCATCTGACGCACCTGGCCGACCGGCACCGGCTGGTGGTGACCGTCGAGGACGGGCTGCGGACCGGCGGAATGGGCACGGCGCTGACCCAGGCCTGCGCGGACGCGGGGGTGCGGACGCCGGTGCGGGTGCTCGGGCTGCCGCGGGAGTTCCTGGCGGCCGGTCCTCGGCAGGAGTTGCTGGAACGTGCCGGGTTGGGGGTGCGGGACATCGTCGGCGCCGCCACCGGTGGGCTGCGGTCCGCGCCTGAGGGCGCGGGTGGCGTCACGGTCGACGCCGCGGACGGGGCAGCGGTCGAGGCGCCGATCGAGGCCATGGCCGAGGACGCCGCCGGGACGCAGCTCTCTGTGACGCCGGTGGAAGCCGCGCCGAGCCGCCCCGGCAGAAGGCTGCGATCCGCGCCCGTGGACATGTCCGCCGCCGCGGCCGAGTCCACGCCGCAGGCCGCACCGAAGCCCGTGTCCGAGTCCACGCGCGAGGCCGCGTCTGAGGCCCCGACCACGACGCCGCCGGCGGAAGCACCGCCGAGCCGCCCCGACAGGAGCACACTGTGAACGCCGTCGACCTCGGACTGCCGACCCTCCGCACCGACGCGGACCCCGGGATCGGGGCCGCGCCGGTGCGCGAGAGCGCCCAGGCCCGCGAGCCGCGCCGGATCAGCAGGCAGCTGAACGTCGGCGGAGTGCTGGTCGGCGGCGGAGCCCCGGTGTCCGTGCAGTCGATGACCACGACGCTCACCGCTGATGTGAACGCGACGT
>NZ_BAAAQM010000108.1:0-11974 GCF_039531675.1 Catenulispora subtropica | reverse complement strand
CCATGAACGCGGCGAAGAACAGCGGGAACGACCCCGCGTTGATCCCCCAGATCGCGCCCATCGCGCCGGCGGCCATGAGGACGAACGCGCCGGAGGTGATGGGGGCGCCGGCGAGGCGGTCGGCGAACCAGCCGCCGATCGGGCGGACCAGGGAGCCGACGAGCGGGCCGAGCGCGGCGACCGCGGCGAGCGCGGCGACCGCGCCGTGAAGGCCGCCGAGACCGCGGTGGCGGTCGCCGAGGGCGGCCAGGCCGCCGGCGGCTCCGCCGACTCCTCCGCCGGCGACGGCGACCAGCAGCGCACCCGCCGGGACCGGAGCCGCCGGGACCGCGACCGGGGCCGCGGCACCGACGGCGACGGCGGCGGCCAGCAGTCCGGCGGCCGCGACCAGGGCCGCGACCAGGGCCGTGACCAGAGCCGTGACCAGGGCCAGGGCGGCGGCCGACAGCAGGGCCAGGGCGGCGGCGACGACTTCGACGACCGCCGGGGCGGCAACCGCCGGACCCGGGACCGCGGCCGCGGCCGCGAGGACCGGCAGGGCAACCGCCGCAACCGCAACCGCGGCGAGGGCGGCTCCGACGTCGAGACCACCATCTCCGACGACGACGTGCTGATCCCGGTCGGCGGCATCGTCGACATCCTGGACAACTACGCCTTCGTGCGGACCTCCGGCTACCTGCCCGGCCCGGACGACGTCTACGTCTCGCTGGCCATGGTCCGCAAGCACAACCTGCGCAAGGGCGACGCCGTGACCGGCGTGATCCGGGCCCCGCAGGAGGGCGAGCGCCGCGAGAAGTTCAACGCCCTGGTGCGCCTGGACTCGATCAACGGCCTGGAGCCGTCGGCGGCCCGGCAGCGCCCGGAGTTCACCAAGCTGACGCCGCTGTACCCGCAGGACCGGCTCCGCCTGGAGACCGAGCCCGGCATCCTGACCACGCGCATCATCGACATGATCGCGCCGATCGGCAAGGGCCAGCGCGGTCTGATCGTGGCCCCGCCCAAGACCGGCAAGACCATGATCATGCAGGCGATCGCCAACGCGATCACCCAGAACAACCCCGAGTGCCACCTGATGGTGGTGCTGGTGGACGAGCGGCCCGAAGAGGTCACCGACATGCAGCGCTCGGTGAAGGGCGAGGTCATCGCCTCGACCTTCGACCGCCCGGCGGACGACCACACCACGGTCGCCGAGCTGGCCATCGAGCGCGCCAAGCGCCTGGTGGAGCTGGGCCACGACGTCGTGTTGCTGCTGGACTCGATCACCCGCCTGGGCCGCGCCTACAACACCAGCGCCCCGGCCTCCGGCCGCATCCTCACCGGCGGTATGGACAGCCAGGCGATGTACCCGCCGAAGAAGTTCTTCGGCGCGGCGCGCAACATCGAGAACGGCGGCTCGCTGACCATCCTGGCCACCGCCCTGGTGGAGACCGGCTCCCGCCTCGACGAGGTGATCTTCGAGGAGTTCAAGGGCACCGGCAACATGGAGCTCAAGCTGGACCGCAAGCTCGCCGACAAGCGCATCTTCCCGGCCGTCGACGTCGACCCCTCCAGCACCCGCAAGGAGGAGCTCCTGATGAGCGCCGAGGAGCTCGGCATCGTCTGGAAGCTGCGCCGCGTCCTGCACGCGCTGGACCAGCAGCAGGCCATGGAGCTGCTGCTGGACCGGATGAAGAAGACCAAGTCCAACGCCGAGTTCCTGATGACCATCCAGAAGACGACGGTCGGTCCGCAGGACTAGGACGCGCCGGACGCCGGGTCCACGGGGTGAGACCCGACGACTCGTAAGAGGACAGCGGCCTGAGTAAGGTGGCCGGGGTGACGATCACCCCGGCCCCTTTCGCGTATGGCCCGCATCCGTCTCAGGTCGCCGATCTCTACGTCCCGGAAGGCGCCGGCCCCTTCCCGGTGGCCGTGCTGATCCATGGCGGGTTCTGGCGGACGCCCTTCGACCGCGAACTGATGGAGCCGCTGGCCGAGGACCTGGCGGCCCGCGGCGTGGCGGCGTGGAACATCGACTACCGCCGGGTCGGCGACGGCGGCGGCGGCAACGAGTGGCGGGTCACCCTCGACGACGTCTCCGCCTCCCTGGACCAGCTGGGCGCGGTGTCCGGCGAGTACCCCCTGGACACCGACCGCACGGCGCTGATCGGGCACTCGGCCGGCGGCCACCTGGCGCTGTGGCTCGCGTCCGAGTTCCAGGTGGCGGCGGTGGTCTCGCAGGCCGGTGTGGCGAACCTCTACGACGCGGCGGCCGAGCGCAGCGGTGTGGGCTCCGCCCGCGAGGGCCTGGGCGTACTGGACGTGCCGGCGGCGATCGAGTTCCTCGGCGGCACCCCCGAGGAGGTCCCGGACCGCTACGCGGCCGCCTCCCCGTCCGCGCTGCTGCCGCTGGAGACCCCGATCCTGCTGGTGCACGGCGACGCGGACGACCGGGTGCCGGTCTCGCAGTCGCGGAACTTCGCCGACGCGGCCCGGGAGGCCGGCGACGAGGTCGAGGTCGCGGAGTTCCCGGGGATGGGCCACTTCGAGGTGCTGGACCCGAAGCACGAGAGCTGGACCCGCACCGTGGAGTACCTGGCGGGCCGGCTGAAGGCCGGGGTGGAATAAGCACCCCCGCCGCCCCGTTAAGATGGTTCGTCGGTCCCGGTTCACCCCATCCGATGGAGACCCGGCGGCCACCTCGACCCAAGGAGCCCGAAATGAAGCCTGACATCCACCCGGCCTACGTGGCCACCACTGTGACCTGTGGCTGTGGCGCGACCTTCGAGACGCGCAGCACCGCCGCCAACGGCGTCATCCACGCCGAAGTCTGCTCGCAGTGCCACCCGTTCTACACCGGCAAGCAGAAGATCCTCGACACCGGCGGCCGGGTGGCGCGCTTCGAGGCTCGTTTCGGCAAGAAGGACGCCAAGTAGCACCTTCGACGGCGTCGGAACCACACACCGGGGACGGTCCCGGCAGTGGTCCGGCGCCGTCGTCGTGTTTCCGGACCCGGTCGATCTTCCGGCTCCTCAAGACCCCTAAGGACGTGACATGTTCGAAGTCATCGACGACCTGCTCGCCGAGTACGCCGAGCTGGGCACGAAGCTCGCGGACCCGTCCGTCCACGCCGACGCCGACACCGCGCGCAAGCTCGGGAAGCGGTACGCCGAGCTGGGCCCGATCGCCGAGACCTACCGCGAGTACCAGGCCGTGGGCGAGGACATCGCCGCCGCCCGGGAGCTCGCGGCCGAGGACCCCGCCTTCGGCGAGGAGATCCCGGGGATGGAGGAGCGCCGCACGGTGCTGGAGGAGCGGCTGCAGAAGCTGCTGATCCCCCGGGACCCGATGGACGAGAAGAACGTCATCCTGGAGATCAAGGGCGGCGAGGGCGGCCAGGAGTCCATGCTCTTCGCCGGCGACCTGCTGCGCATGTACATGCGCTACGCCGAGCGGCAGGGCTGGAAGACCGAGGTGCTGGAGTCGACCGAGTCCGACCTCGGCGGCTACAAGGACGTGCAGGTCGCGGTCAAGGGCCGGGTCAACGACGCCGGCGAGGGGGTCTGGGCGCGCCTGAAGTACGAGGGCGGCGTGCACCGGGTGCAGCGGGTCCCGGTCACCGAGTCGCAGGGCCGGATCCACACCTCGGCGGCCGGCGTGCTGGTGCTGCCCGAGGCCGAGGAGGTCGAGGTCGAGATCAACCCGAACGACCTGCGCATCGACGTCTTCCGCTCGTCCGGCCCGGGCGGCCAGTCGGTCAACACCACCGACTCCGCGGTCCGCATCACCCACCTGCCCACCGGCGTGGTGGTGAGCTGCCAGAACGAGAAGTCGCAGCTGCAGAACAAGGAGTCCGCGATGCGCATCCTGCGGGCCCGCCTGCTGGCGGTGGCGCAGGAGGAGGCCGACCGGGAGGCCTCGGACGCGCGCAAGTCGCAGATCCGCACCGTCGACCGCTCCGAGCGGATCCGCACCTACAACTTCCCGGAGAACCGCATCAGCGACCACCGGGTCGGCTACAAGTCCTACAACCTGGACCAGGTGCTCGACGGCGACCTGGACGCGGTGATCCAGGCCTGCGTCGACGCCGACACCGCCGCGAAGCTCGCGGCCGGGGGCAACTGAGGGGCGCGGCAGCGTGACTGACTCCACTCCGGCCGCGGCCGGCAACTCCGGCGCCGCCGCGGACGCGGGGAACCCGGCGAACGAGCCCGCACCGGCGCCCGTGCCCCCGCCCGGGGCCGCGGCCAAGGCTCCGTCCTCGCTCCTGCGCGCCGAGATCGCCCAGGCCTCGCTGCGCCTCGCCGAGGCGGGCGTCGGCTCGCCCCGGCACGACGCCGAGGAGCTCGCGGCCTGGGTGCACGGCGTCCGCCGAGGCGACCTGCACCGCGTCGCCGACCACGACTTCGACGCCCGGTACTGGGAGGTCGTCGCCCGCCGCGCGAACCGCGAGCCGCTCCAGCACATCACCGGCGCGGCCTACTTCCGCTACCTGGAGCTGGCCGTCGGGCCCGGGGTCTTCGTGCCGCGCCCGGAGACCGAGGTGATGGTCGGCTGGGCCATCGACAAGCTCCGCGCCCTCGACGTCGCCGAGCCGCTGATCGTCGACCTGTGCACCGGGTCGGCCGCCATCGCGCTGTCGATAGCGCAGGAGGTGCCGCGGGCTCGCGTGCACGCCGTGGAGCTGTCGGAGGACGCCTACACCTGGGCTTCCCGCAACATCGCGGCGGTGGAGGCGGGGGAGCGGGTCACGCTCCACCTCGCGGACGCCGTCACGGCGCTGCCGGAACTGGACGGCCGGGTCGACGTCGTCGTCTCGAACCCGCCCTACATCCCGCTCACCGAGTGGGAGTACGTGGCCCCGGAGGCCCGGGACCACGACCCGGAGCTGGCCCTGTTCTCCGGCCCCGACGGCCTGGACCTGATCCGCGGCCTGGAGCGCACCGCGCAGCGGCTGCTGAAGTCCGGCGGCTGGGCCGCCTTCGAACACTCCGACAAGCAGGGCGGCGAGGTCCAGCGCATCTTCCTGGAGGAGCGCGGCTGGGCGGAGGCCTCGGACCATCGCGACCTGACCGGCAGACCCAGGTTCGTGACGGCCCGCAAGGGCTGAGCGGCTAAACTCACCCCCCATGAGCCGCCGATTCGACTGCAGCGATCCCGAGCAGCGCAAGACCGGATTACGGGAGGCCGCCGGCGCGGTCCGCCGCGGCGAACTGGTGGTCCTGCCGACCGACACGCTCTACGGCATCGGCGCCGACGCCTTCACCAACTGGGCGGTGCGCGCGCTGCTGGAGGCCAAGGGCCGCGGCCCGGCGATGCCCAGCCCGGTGCTGGTGCCCTCTCCGGCCACCCTGCACGGCCTGGTGGCCGGCATGCCCTCGGTCGGCTGGGAGCTGGTCGACGCGTTCTGGCCCGGCGGCCTCACCATCGTCGCCATGCACCAGCCCACCCTGACGTGGGACCTGGGCGAGACCCGCGGCACCGTCGCGGTCCGCATGCCGCTGCACCCGGTGGCGATCGAACTGCTCACCGAGACCGGCCCGATGGCGGTCTCCAGCGCCAACAAGACCGGCATGGCCCCGGCGCAGACCGCGCAGGAAGCCCAGGACCAGTTCGGCGACGCGGTGTCGGTCTACCTGGACGCCGGCCCGGTCGGCGGCGAGGGCGGCGCCAGCTCCATCGTCGACGTCACCGGCACGGTCCCGGTGCTGCTGCGCGAGGGGGCGATCCGATTCGAGGAACTGCTCGAGGTCGCGCCCACGCTGACCCGGGCCGAGTAGCCGTCCGTGGCCGGCGGTGGCTGTCCGTAGCCGTCCGTAGCCGTTCGACCAGACAGCCCAACGCCGCCAGCCGGTTCCGCGGCGCCCCGGGGCCGTCCGTGACGGTCCCACGAGCCGTTCCCCGGCGGCCCGCTCCCGGTACACAGTTGTGACGCACTGGCTGCCGGTAGTCGGCGTAGGGTTGTCTGGCGATACTGGTGGTGCCCGACGGTTCCTGCCAGTTCTTGCCGAATCCCTTCAGCACTGCGAGAGAAGCGGAGAGGATCCCCGTGCGGGAGTACCTGCTCGCCATGACGGTGGCCCTTGCGGTGACCCTGCTTCTCGGCGGCCCGATCCGGGCGCTGTCGATCCGGTTCGGCCTGGTGCCGGCGATCCGGGACCGGGACGTGCACAAGACCCCGATCCCGCGGATGGGCGGTCTGGCGATGTTCGTGGGCCTGGCCGCCGCGATCAAGGTCGCCGAGCACTTCCCGATGCTGGAGCGCAACGTCTACCACACCGCCGACACCATGCAGGCGCTGTTGTGGGGCGCCTTCCTGGTGGTGGTGCTGGGCGTGGTGGACGACAAATACGAGCTGGATCCGCTGACCAAACTGGCCGGGCAGATCTTCGCCGCCTCGGTGATGGTGGTGAAGGGGATCCAGATCAGCTGGCTGGTCATCCCGGGCATAGGGATCGTGGCCGTGGACCCGACGCTGTCCATCGTGCTGTCGGTGTTCCTGGTGCTGCTGCTGATGAACGCGGTGAACTTCGTCGACGGCCTGGACGGCCTGGCCGCCGGTATCACGTGCATCGCGGGCCTGGCCTCGTTCGCCTACTGCTACCGGCTGGCGGTCAGCTACAAGCTCACCGGGGCGACCGCGCCGGCCCTGATCGCGATCGTCACGGTCGGGGTGTGCCTGGGCTTCCTGGCCCACAACTGGGACCCGGCCCGGATGTTCATGGGCGACACCGGCTCGATGCTGCTGGGCATGCTGCTGGCCGCCACCTCGATCACGGTCATGGGCGGCATCGACCCCTACCAGCTCGGCGAGAACATCAGCCAGACCGTCACCCAGACCTCCACGGTGCACAAGCTGGTCCCGGCCTACCTACCGCTGATCATGCCGGTGTCGGTGACCCTGCTGCCGATCGCCGACATGGTGATGGCGGTGGTGCGCCGCACCAAGGCCGGCATGTCGCCGCTGGCCGCAGACAAGGGCCACCTGCACCACCGGATGCTGCAGATCGGCCACTCCAAGCGGCGCGCGGTGCTCATCATGTACTTCTGGGCCGCCCTGGTCGCGTTCGTCACCGTGCTGTTCGCCGTCACACCCTCCCGCCAGCCGGTGGTCTACCTGGCCATAGCGATGACACTGCTGGGACTGTTGCTGCTGCTGGGACCACGACTCGGCGACCACCGGGAGCGCCTGCGGGCCAAGGCCCCCACCCGGCGCGGCGGGGCGGCGGCAGGGGCCCGGCACCGGGCGCAGCCCTCGGCTCCGGCGGCGCCGGCACCCGCGGTGGCCCCGACCACGACCGCGGCCCCGGGCCCGCCCCCGGCCCCGAACCTCACCCCCGCCCCGGGCCCCGTCACCGCGCCGGGCATCCCGGCCATAGCCAAGGCCCCGGACGACGCCGACGGCGCGATGCGTCCACGGACGCTGTCACGTTGATCACATCCGGGCGGTCATCCGGCGCCGGCCGGCGGCCGCCCGGCGTCCATCCGCCGGAGTTCCCCCAGGTGGAAAAAGTACGCACTCTGACGGAGCCTCTCCGCAAAAACACAGGTCCGCGCCGGTCCGAAAACCGGTTCGTGCGTAGAACGCGAGCTTGTGATAGCTTTCACGAACAAGGGGAGACCGGGGTGGTGAGCAGAACGACCCACCCCCGTAACCTGAACCGACACGATGCGGTGCCGGATCCCCGGCAGCGACCTACAAGACTTCTTCAAGGGAAGCCATGCAGGCCATTGACGCCCGATTGTTGCGCGGAGCAGCGGTGCCCACCGCTGTCGCCGGCGCGATCGCCGTCGTGCTCTGCACCGTGCTGGTCGGCGGCAAGGGCCTGATCGGGGCGCTGCTCGGCAGCGTGATCGTCCTCGCCTTCTTCTCGGTGACGATCGTCGTCATCAGCCGTGTCGCGCAGACCAAGCCGGAGATGCTGCTCGGCTACGCGATGCTCACCTATCTCGGCAAGATCGTCTTCCTGGCCGTGCTGATGGTCGCGTTCAAGCACACCACCTTGTTCCACTTCCGGTCGTTCGGGTTCACCATGCTGGGCCTGACCCTGGTGTGGCTGGCCGCCGAGACCCGTGCGGTGCTGAAGACGAAGATCTTCTACGCGGACCCCTCCGCGATGCCGGACTCCCTCAAGCTCAAGACCGCGGCGCAGAAGCGCCCGGAGAGCACCGCCGAGTCCGAACCGACGCCCCTCGGCGGCCGGTAAGAACCATGACCGTCCCGCGACCGGCCGGTCGGCCGGAGATGACGCGTCGCCTGCCCTCCGTTCGGATTCGAACGGTGTCGGCTGCGGCCCCCATAACGCATTCCAGCGTGCCACTCACGCCTTCTCAGCTGGGTTTCAGGGAAGGTCATCTCTCCTGCTATCGTCCGAGGCGGCATGAGCAGTACCCAGAAGCCGAATCCTCCCAGGAAGTCCGGGAAGGGCGAGTCGACCGGCAAGCGCGAGAAGAAGGTCGATCCGTACTCCATCACCGGCTACCTGCTGTCGGGCATGGTCCTCTACGGCGGCCTCGGCTGGCTGATCGACAAGTGGGCCGGCACCTCCACCGTGTTCGCACCGATCGGGGTGGTCTTCGGACTCGCCGCGGCCCTGTTTCTCACGTTCCGGCAGTTGTCGGTGCTGGAGAGGCAGGAGCGCGAGGAACTGCTCCGCAAGCGGCGCGAGTTGGCCGACCAGGCCGCCGACGCGTTGCAGGCACGGCAGCAGGACTCGCAGGACCAGCACGACCCGCAACACCGATAGCCACGACACATCCAGTGCCGATCGCGCGAGCCGGGGCCGCCCGGACGCGCCGACACCTGAAGGTTGCCGTCACGATGAGCCAGTCTGGACACACACGATGAGCCTTAGCCTCGCTACCGGCACCGTCCTCGCCGCCGAGGGCGGCGAGGGCTGCGGCAACGGAACGCCGCACCTTTTCGGGAACAACGGCGGCTTCGACTGCGTCGCCCCGACCGACCAGATCTTCGACTTCTCCAACCGGCCGTGGTTCCACATCGCCGGCTGGGGCGTCACCAAGCCGGTGGTGCTGGCCGCGCTGATCACCGTGCTGATCGTCGGCTTCTTCTGGATCGCCTTCAACAAGCCGAAGATGGTGCCGCGCGGCGTGCAGAACGTCGGCGAGGTGGCGTACCTGTTCGTCCGCGACCGCATGGCGCGCGACTCCATGGGCGTCAAGGGCGACAAGTACGTGCCCTTCCTGTTCTCGCTGTTCTTCTTCGTCTGGCTGATGAACGTCATGTCGTTCGTCCCGGGCATCCAGTTCCCGGTGTCCTCGCGCATCGCGTTCCCGATGACGCTGGCGGTCATGGTCTGGCTGACCTACATGTACGCCGGCTTCAAGCGGCACGGTCTGGGCTACTTCAAGGTGCTGGGCGTTCCGAGCGGCGTGCCGCTGGGCATCCTGTTCATCCTGACCCCGATCGAGCTGCTGTCGAACATCTTCGTGCGGCCGTTCACGCTGGCGATCCGGCTCTTCGCGAACATGTTCGCCGGCCACCTGCTGATCGCCACCTTCTCCATCGGCGCCTGGTACATGTTCAGCGTCAAGGGGATCGTGTTCTCCGGCGCGTCGTTCACCATGGCGATCGTGATGACCGGCTTCGAGCTGTTCATCCAGGCCCTGCAGGCCTACATCTTCGTGCTGCTGACCGCGAGCTACCTCGCCGGCGCACTCGAGGAAGCGCACTAGTACCACACAAGTACTTACGTAGACGGGCGCTTCCTTGTTCCCGACGGGGAGCGCGGGCAAGACCACAATTCCAGAAATCACAAGACGACCGGTTGGCAAAGCGCCCGCCGGCCAACCAGAAGGAAAACGAGAGACATGAGCGCTCTGACCACCCTCGCGGACTCGACCACCACGATCAAGGGCCTGGGCTCCCTCGGGTACGGTCTGTCGGCCATCGGCCCGGGTATCGGTGTCGGCCTGATCTTCGGTAACGGTGTTCAGGCCATGGCCCGCCAGCCCGAGGCGGCCGGCATGATCCGCACCAACATGTTCATCGGCTTCGCGCTGACCGAGGCGCTCGCGCTGCTCGGTTTCATCGCGCCGTTCGTCCTGAAGTAAAGAGCCATCCCGAGCCACTTCGGACCTAGGGAAGGTGGAAGACCATGGCAGCAGGAGTCATCCTGGCTGAGAGCCCGATCGTGCCGCAGGGCGACGAACTCGTCGTCGGCACCATCGCGTTCCTCATCATCTTCGTGATCTTCTGGAAGAAGCTGCTTCCGAGCATCAAGAAGACTCTCGACGAGCGCACCGACGCCATCGAGGGCGGTATGCAGCGCGCCGAGGAGGCCCAGGCCGCCGCCGCCGCGCTGCAGGAGGAGTACCAGCGCAACCTGACGCAGGCGCGCCACGAGGCCGCGACGATCACCCAGAAGGCGCGCGAGCAGGGCGCCGAGATCGTCGCCCAGCTGCGCGGCGAGGGCCAGGAGCAGCGCGACAACCTGGTGGCCGGCGGCCGGGCCCAGCTCGACGCCGACGCCGCCGCGACCCGCGCCGCGCTCAAGAGCGACCTGGGCACGCTGGCGATCCAGCTGGCGAGCAAGATCGTCGGTGAGTCGCTGGAGGACGAGGCCCGTCAGCGCGGCACCGTCGACCGGTTCCTGGCCGAGCTGGAGGCCAAGGCCGACGCCGAGGCCACCGCGAAGGCGGGTGCCTGATGCAGGGCGCCAGCCGCGAGGCCCTCGCGGCCGGGGCCGACCGCCTCGACGCCCTCACCTCGGCGCCGGGCGCGGACCTCACCGGCATCGCCGACGACCTGGCGGCCGTGGCGAGCGCGTTCGCGCAGAACGTGGCGCTGCGCCGGATGCTGACCGACCCGGCGCGGCCGGCGGCCCAGCGCGCGGACATCGCGACCGCGCTGCTGGCCGGCAAGATCGGCGCCGACGCCGCGGCCCTGGTGGCCGGGCTGGTCCGGTCCCGCTGGAGCGCCCCGCGCGACCTGTCCGACGCCGTGGCCGACCTCTCGGTCCGCGCCGACCTGGCCGTCGCCGAGCGCGACGGCAAGCTGGACGACGTCGAGGACGAGCTGTTCCGGCTGGGCCGGCTGCTGGACTCGAACGGCGACCTGGCGCTGGCCCTGGGGGACACCCGGGTCGCGGCCGACAAGCGCGTCGCGCTGATCGACGGCCTGATCGGCGGCAAGGTGGACCCGACCACGTACCGTCTGGTGGGGCGCCTGGTGGCGAATCCGCGCGGCCGGTCGATCAGCGCCGGCCTGGCCGAGGTCGGCAAGGCCGCGGCCGAGCGCCGGCAGCGGCTGATCGCGTACGTGAAGGCCGCGGTGCCGCTGACCGAGCAGCAGCGCGACCGGCTCTCGGCGGTGCTCAAGCGCCTGTACGGGCAGCAGGTCCACCTGAACCTGGACCTCGATCCGGCGGTGCTCGGCGGGCTGTCGGTGCGGGTCGGCGACGAGGTCATCGACGGCACGGTCGCCTCCCGGCTGGCCCAGGCCCAGCGGCAGCTGGCCGGCTGAGGCCGGGCGGCCGCCCAGCGGCGCTCGGCGTCACGGCTTAGCGTCGTACAAGAAGTACATACAGCAGTACCCACCAGAAACGACCTGCGGGTGGTGGCGGCGGGCGGAATCCCTCGGACGGAGGGGCCCGCCGCTGCCCGGGCCCGGATGAACCTAGGAGAGCAGGAATACTCATGACGGAGCTCACGATCCGTCCGGAGGAGATCCGGGACGCGTTGGAGCGCTTTGTCGATTCGTACAAGGCGCCCGAGGCGTCGAAGGACGAAGTCGGCACCGTGACCGAGATCGGTGACGGCATCGCCAAGGTCGAGGGCCTGCCCTCGGCCATGACCAACGAGCTGCTGAAGTTCGAGGACGGCACCCTGGGCATCGCCCTGAACCTGGACGTCCGCGAGATCGGCGTCGTGGTCCTGGGCGACTACGCCGGCATCGAGGAGGGCCAGAAGGTCGCGCGCACCGGCGAGATCCTGTCCACCCCGATCGGCGACAAGTTCCTGGGCCGCGTGGTGA
>NZ_BAAAQM010000107.1:0-13125 GCF_039531675.1 Catenulispora subtropica | reverse complement strand
TCCTTTTGTCTCCCTAAGCCCGCTTGGCCTCCGACTTGCCGGCGCGCCGGGGCCCGCCCCGCCGGCCCCGCCGCTGCCGCTGCCGCCGTCGTCCCCGGCATCGGCGGCCGGGTGGGCGCCGCCGCCGTACCCGCCGGTGCCTCCGTGCCCTGTGATGCCGCCGCCCACCGGCGCCGGAGTGCCGTCCACGCACTCCACGGCGGCGGAGCGGCGGTCCGGCCACGGCGGCGGTCCCGGCCGTCCGGACGCCGACGCGCCGCTGGAACAGCTGCGGTGGTGGCAGGCCCTGGGCCACCGGCTGCCGGACTACCTCCGGCCCGACCCGGACCGGCCGGTGCTCTCCGGCGCCGAGTCCGGGCCGGCCGCGCTCCCGCCGCGGGCGCACCTGGGCGAGGACGTCGAAGCCGTCGTCGCCATGGTCCGCGCCGCCGGGCTGGAGCTGCTGGTGCTGGACCAGACCCGGCCGGACGTCGGCATGCCGGTCGTCAAGGTCCTGATCCCCGGGATGCGGCCGGCCCGCTCGCGGTTCGCCCCGGGCCGGCTGTTCGACGTCCCGGTGGCGCTGGGCCGCCGCACCCGTCCGATCGAGTACCGGGAGCTCAACCCGGTCCCGCTGGTCATCTGACCCTGGTCGCGAAGCCGAGGACACGTATGGCAGCCGACGCGCCGTCGCCGACCGCCCCGCAGACCGGCGGGGCGGTCCGGCAGCTGTGGTCACTGCGGGCCGACGTGCTGGTGGAGACCGCGGACCGGGCCCTGACGCTGGTCAGCCGGTGGGGCGAGACCGTGGTCCGGTCGCCGGGGCCGCTGCTGCGCGACTCGCTGCTGCGGATGCAGCTGGGCCCGATCTGGCTGGACAACGTGCTCGACGTGGAGCGCCGCCCGCAGGCGCAGGTGGTGGCCGAGCGGGCGGCGATGATGCTGGCGCTGGGGCGGCTGGAGCACCTGGTGGTGCGCTCGCTGGCGGCCGAGGGCGGCGGCCGGATCCTGATGTCGGCGGAGCCGGTCGCCCGCGCCGCGCGCTTCCGGCCGCGTCCGGTGGCCGACGGCGTGCCGGTGCGGCTGTCCCGGTTCGCGACCCTGCGGACCGTCGGCGGCCTGCTGACCGCCGAGTCGCCGCTGGCGCTGCACCGGGTGCTGCTGCACCAGCCGGAGGCGGCGATGCTGGTGGCGGCGCTGGCCGGGCCGCGGACGCCGGAGGCGTTGGAGGAGCTCGTCGGCGGCCCGCCGGAGCTGGTCCGCACCGCGGTGTCGTATCTGCTGGCCGCCGGGATCGCGGTCCCGGGCCGGGAGGGGGTGCCGAACCCGGTGTTCGACGAGGACGACGACCCCGTGCTGCGCATGTGGCCGCCGGGCGATCTCGCCTTCCACTCCGCCAGCACGCTGGGGCGTCACGACGGCGACTTCGGCGCGACCTACCCGCTGGGGGCGGGGCCGAACCCGGAGCCGGCGGTGAAGAAGCGGGCGCGGACCGGGCGGATCCCCCTGTACCGGCCGGAGTTGAAGGAGGTGCAGGCCGCCGACGCCCCGTTCACGGCGGTGTTGGAGGGCCGGCGCTCGCACCGGCGCTTCGACCCGGACCCGCCGACCGTGGAGGAACTCGGGGAGCTGCTGTTCCGGGCGCTGCGGATCAGGGCGCAGAACGCGATCGGCGGCGAGGCGGAGGCCGGGTACCTGCTGGACCGGCCGTATCCGGCCGGCGGCGCGGTGCACGAGCTCGAGTTCTACGTCACCGTCGCCCGGTGCCGCGGACTGCGTCCCGGGGTCTACGCCTACGACGCGCTGCGGCACGAGCTGGTGCCGGTGCCGTCGCAACCGCAGGACCGGTGCGACCAGCTGGCGCAGGCGCAGCTGGCGGCCGAGCTGGAGAACCCGCCCCCGCTGCTGATCACGGTCACCGCGCGCTTCGGCCGGGTCTTCTGGAAGTACAGCGGCATCGGCTACCGGCTGGTGCTGCAGGACACCGGGGTGGTGCTGCAGACGCTGTACCTGGTGGCCACCGCGATGGGGCTGGGCGTGTGCGCGCTCGGCGCCGTGGACATCGACCGCACCTCGCGGGTGCTGGACCTGGACTGGCGCGTGGAGTCCGGGGTCGGGGCGATGGTGCTGGGCCGGCCGCGCGGCGTGGTGCGTCCGGCGCCCGGGCCACCGGAAGGGGAAACGTGGGGGAACTGCGCTCCAATAGCAGCCACTGGAGTGGTTTAGCTCCAGGTCAGAAGCGAAAAACAGGACCCTGCCACAGTTGACACCCGGGGGAATGGTGACATCATCTCTATGTATGCCACCGACTGACACAACTGCAGATCCGGCTGGCCCGGGGGAGGACGGCGACATTCCGCAACCTGCTCTGGCCAGGCGGATCCTCTCCGTGGTCGTGATCTCGTTCGTGGTGAACGGGGTCATCAACATCCGGCTGGACAACGCCGCCGACCACGACACCGGCAAGTTCGCCTGGTCGCTGGTCTGCATCTTCGCCGGCTTCGGCATGCTCCTGCTGCACATGACCGTCCGGGCCCGCCGCTGGCCGATGTGGCTCAAGGTGCTGTCACTGTCGGCGCAGGCCGTGATCACCTATTTCCCGTACTTCGTCCTGCACCAGCTGTGGGGCGGACTGGCCGGCCCCCTGGCCGGGGCGATCCTCCTGCTGCTTCCCCGTCCCACCGCCTGGTTCCCGTTCCTGGCCGTGGTGGCGAGCATGGGCCCGGTGGCGACCATGAAGTACCACACGGCGGACTGGATCTCGTACTACATCATCTCGACCATGGTGCTCGGCCTGGTCGTCTTCGGCCTGACCCGGCTGTCCGAGCTGGTCCGCGAACTGGCCGCGGCCCGCAGCGAACTGGCCCGCATGGCGGTCGTCGCCGAGCGCCTGCGCTTCGCCCGCGACCTGCACGACCTGCTCGGCTACAGCCTCTCCTCGATCACCTTGAAGAGCGAACTGGCCTACCGCCTGGTCCCCGGCCAGCCGGACCGCGCCCGCAAGGAGCTGACCGAGATCCTCCAGGCCTCCCGCCAGGCCCTGGCCGACGTCCGCGAGGTGGCCAGCAGCTACCGCGAGATGTCCCTGACCTCCGAGGCCAGCTCGGCCCAGGCGATGCTGGAGACCGCCGAGATCGACGCCAAGGTCGACATCGACGTCGGCCCCCTGCCCCCCGACCTGGACACGGTCCTGGCCACCACCCTCCGCGAGGGTGTGACCAACATTCTGCGACACAGTAAAGTCCAGCACTGTAGTATCAGAGCCACCCAGACCCCCACCTCGATCCGGCTCGAGGTGGCCAACGACGGCGTCACCGACCAGGACGACGACGACGCCCTGGCCCGCTCCGGCAGCGGCCTGGGCAACCTGCGCACCCGGCTGTCGGCCTTCGACGGCACCCTGACCGCCGGTGTCAGCCCGGACCGCTGGTTCCGGCTGACGGCGGAGGTGCCACGCACGCGCGCGGCGACGAACAGCGGAGGATGAGCGTGACGGGTGGACGGATCAAACTGCTGCTGGCAGAGGACGTCACCATGCTCCGCGCGGCCCTGATCTCCCTCCTGGAGTTCGAGGAGGACCTCGCCGTCGTCGCCGACGTCGAACGCGGCGACGAGATCGTGTCCGAAGCCCTCCGCACCCGCCCCGACGTCGCCGTGATCGACATCGACCTCCCCGGCATGGACGGCCTGACCGCGGCCGCGGACCTGCACGAGAAGCTGCCCCAGTGCAGAACCCTGATTCTGACCAGCCTCGGCCGCCCCGGCACCCTGCGCCGGGCCCTGGCGGCGCACGTGTCCGGCTTCATCCTCAAGGACGCCCCGCCCGCGAGCCTGGTGGCCGCGGTGCGGAACGTGGCCTCGGGCCGCCGGGTGATCGATCCGCAGCTGGCGATGGCGACGTGGGAGAGCCCTGAGAACCCGCTGTCGCGGCGGGAGACCGAGATCCTGCGGATGGCGGCGGAGGGCGCCGATCCGAGCGATATCGCGGCGCATCTGTATCTGTCGTTGGGGACGGTGCGGAACTACCTCACGTCGATCGTGATGAAGCTGAACGCGCGGAATCGGGTGGATGCGATCCGGATCGCCTCCGAGGCGGGGTGGATTCCGTAGGGCGTTGTCGACGCGACCTGCGACCACGAGGTCAAGTGAAGGTATCGCGACAAGGCCCCTCCGCAGTCGAGCTCCACGGCGCCGAATGGGAGGAGATCCTCGACGAGTGTTCTTCTTCACCGGCCAGGGCGAAGACCGTTCTTTGCGGCTGGCGGTCCGGCAGCCGACGTAGTCGATGGTCGCCGTCGAACCCCGGGATCATCAACACCCTTCGGGGGTTTTGGTTCGTTCCCCTCGGTCACGTCGGCAGAGGCTTGCCTTACAGCGCCGAGACCCGGGGGTCCAGTCCACGCACAACAAACCGCCAGGGTCAGGTGCCCAAGGTGAGGGCGTGGACTTGACCCCCGGGGCTCGGCGCTGTACCCCTTGGGGCTGACGACGGGACCGAGGGGAACGAACCACCACCCCACCAACCGCAAGCGCCCCGCCCGACCCGGCCACCCCCGGGAAGCCGCGCCAGTTCCCCGAGGGAACTGAGGCCCCGCCGGGAGGCCCACCCTTGACTTTCCGCAGCCCCTACACGCTGCCGCCACCCGCCAACGCACCCGGATACGTTCCCGGAACTGCGACTTCCAGCGGGCTTTCAACACCATGGCCGAAGGTCGTATTCAGCATTTCAACCCACAGACCAACAGCCATGAATCTCACCTCGCAAGCACCTCTCAAGCCAACCGCGTACCGTACAAATCAAAGCTCTGGTTCGCCCGATACCGCCGGAAGGCCTCCTCCAGCACCCACTCCTCATAATCCGCGGCGGTCGCCGGCAGGTCCAGATCCAGCCGCTTCCCCAACCGCGTCAACGCGCCGATCGCCCAGCGCGGGTCCGCCAGGAAGGCATCGCCGCCCTCGTCCTGCTGGTTGCGCCACACCCCCAGCACCGCAGCCGCCGCACACACCAGCGCATAGCGATCGGCCAACGCGTAGCTCTGCGGCGTCACCAGAGCCTGCCGCCCCTGCCCGCCGAGCTCGGCGCACGCACGCCGCAGGCTGTCCAGCTCCGCCACGAACAGGTCCACCATCGTCCGCAGCGTGGCCACCCGTCGGCGATCACCACCGGACGGCACGTGCGCGCCCAGCATCCGCGCTCCGCCGAGCAGGGCCGCCGCCAGCGGATCGGTGTCGCCGACGACCTTCGTCAGCCGCTCCAGCGCCAGCGGCGGCAGCGCCCCGTCCGGCTGGAACAACGCCGGATCCGGCTCGGGGGAGCGGAACCAGCTGGTCTCGGCGAACCGGGGCAGGTTCGTCACCAGTGTCGCCTGCCGTCCCGCGCTGCCCGAGTGCCCGAGGCCGGTCACCGGCAGGTCCCGCAGGTGCTTCTGGAACAGGCCGTACGGCCCGGTCGTCATGAACTGGGCGTTGCCCAGCACCACCGTCAGGTTGTCCGAGGCCTCGGTCAGCAGCTTCGGCACGACGTACGCCGCCGCGGCCGCCACGGCCAGGGAGTCCTCCGGCACCAGGTGCACCGCGCGGCACGCGGCCAGCGCCAGGCAGTCGCCGATCAGCGTGTCCAGCATCGCCCCCGCCAGCACCGTCGTCTCGTGTCCCGACGCCTGGCCGCGCTCCCCGGCCTCGCCGTTCTCGGCCACGAAGCGCACGGCGGTGCGCAGGATGGTGTCGCCCGACGCGATCTGGGTCGCCACGACGAGCCCGCGCACCAGGCCCGATCCCCGCAGCCCGATCTGGACCGCCTTGCCCGCCTCGCCGACCAGGGCCTCCGGCGGCAGCGGGCAGTCGATGAACTCCAGGCCGCCGAACCAGCAGCCGCGCATGCCCACGGTGGGGTACCGCGGGAGCTCCTCGACGCAGAAGTCGGGGAGGGCGTCGCGGTCGACCAGCAGGACCGAATAGGCGCCCGGGCCTTCGCCGTCCTCCTGCCGGGCCATCACGACCAGGCCGCGGGCGCGGTCGGCGTTGGCGATCGCGCTCTTGGAGCCGTTGAGGATCCAGCCGTCGGGCTCGGGGGCCACCGACAGCTCCTCGCGGGTGAGGTCGTTGGCGTGCGACTCCTCCCGCCGCACCAAGGTCACGCGCTCGTCGGCGAGCAGCATCCCGGCCAGCAGCCCGCACTGCTCCTCGGTGCCCTCCAGCCAGACCATGGAGGAGGCGATGAAGCTGAGCAGGCCGGTGCTGAACCCCAGCGCCGGATCGCGCCGGAACACCGGCCGCAGGATCCGGCCCAGGCCGTCCAGCGTCTCGAAGCGGCCGCCGAAGCGGGTGGGGACGAGCTCCGCGCCGATCCCGAACGCCGCCAGGCGTTCCTCGCCCTCGCCGACGAGCTCCCAGTGCTCGTCGGAGGTGAGCAGCGCGTCGCGCCCGACCGGGTTGGCCGGGTCGTCCAGCGAGCCGAGCAGGTTCTCCAGCGTCGCGGCGCGGGAGGACACGCTGGGCGTCGTGGTCATGGTCACGTGGTGCTCCTATTGGTGTACTGCGTTGATGAAGCGGTCCGGGTGCTCCAGCACCTCGACGACGGCCGCGGCCCAGCTGTAGCCGGCCCCGACCGAGATCAGCAGGCAGAAGTCGCCGGGGCTGAGGCGCCCGGCGGCCGAGAGGTGGTCCAGGCTCGCGATCTGGTCGGCGGCTCCGAGGTGTCCCACGGTGCGGCTCCAGTCCCAGGTGGTGCGGTCCGGGTCGATGCCCAGCGGCTTGAAGTAGATCGAGTCCAGCCGCCGCCGCCCGAAGTGCGGCAGGATCACCCAGCGCGCGTCGGCGAGGCCGATCCCGGCGCCGGCCAGGGCCTCCTTGACGACCTTGCGTTGCCCGGCCGCCGTCCTGCTGATGGAGAACGACATCCCGTACCGCTCGGTGAAGGCCCGCTTGGCCGCCCCGAAGTCGATGGGGATCCGGGTACTGAAGGGCGCGGGCCCGAAGTCCGGGTCCCCGCGATGCATCTCTTCCAGTTCCGAGTCCGAGTCCATGGCGATCGACGCCACCCGCGCGAACCCGCCGCGCCGCGAGAGCACCACGGCGGCGGCGCCGTCGGCGTACGGGGTGCCGGGATCGGTGCGCCACCGGTCCACACCGGGCAGGCAGAACCGGTCCGCGGCGGTCAGCAGCGCGTCCGAGCGGTTCCGGTCGGCCCGCAGGTAGGAACAAGCCAGGTCCAGGCCGGCCAGGCCGCCGTTCGACATCTGCTTGATCTCCAGCGCCGGCGCCCGGTTCCGCACCGTCTCGCGCTGGATGTAGGAAGCCACCGGCCACATGTCCTGGCCCTGGTGGTAGACGTCGGCGTGCAGGATCAGGTCCACGTCCGCCGCCCCGGACCCCGCGCGCTCCAGCGCCAGCCGGGCCGCCGCCACGGCCATCTCGGCCGCCGACTCCCCGGTCGACACCGACACCGACTCCACACCGGTCCGGGCCACCAGGCTCTCGTCGCACTCGCCGGACGCCAACGCGTCCGCGACGCGCAGCCGGCTCGGCAGCCGCACACCGGTGGCGCGCAGGAAGACGCCGTCCCCGGGGACGCTCGTGACGCCGTCCGCGGGTGCCGCGGCGGCACGGTTCTCGGGTCCACGCGGGCCCGTCCGGTGGTCCGTCGTCATGGGCGCATCGTGCGGTGCGGCACTGGAGTCCGGCTGGAGCCGCCCACCGTGACCTGCCCGATCCGGGTCCTGATATGAGGAACTCACGCGAGGGTCGTCCGATATTCACTACTCCGGGACGATCCGTGCCGTCACAATGAGTGACTATGAGTTTCCCTGACGGGGCCCCACCAGGGGTCCGGCTCGTCGGCTTGACCAAGTCCTACGGGCGGGTCCTGGCCGTGCGCGGCATCGATCTGACGATCGGCGCCGGCCAGACCGTGGCCCTGCTCGGCCCCAACGGGGCCGGCAAGTCGACCACGATCGACGCCATGCTGGGCCTGTCCCGGCCCGACGCGGGCACCGTGGAGATCTTCGGCCGCACCGCCTCCGAGGCGATCCGCGCCGGACTGGTCGGCGCGATGCTGCAGAGCGGTCAGCAGCCCGAGTACCTCCGGGTCCGCGAGGTGGTCGAGCTGACCGCCTCCTACTATCCGCGTCCGCGCCCGGTCCAGGAGGTCCTGGAACTGACCGGCGTCGCCGAGTTCGCCGACCGCTGGGCCACGCGCCTGTCCGGCGGCCAGAGCCAGCTGGTCCGCTTCGCCGCCGCCCTGGTCGGCGACCCGGACCTGCTGGTCCTGGACGAGCCCACCGCCGCCGTCGACGTCGCCGGGCGCAACGACTTCTGGCGCGTCATGCGCGAAGTGGCGCGGCAGGGCAAGACCATCGTGTTCGCCACCCACTACCTCGAAGAGGCCGACGCCTTCGCCGACCGCATCGTGCTGCTCGCCCGCGGCCGGATCGTCGCCGACGGCCCGGCCACGGAGATCAAGGCCCTGGCCGGGACCCGCACCATCCGCGCCACCCTGCCGGAGGTCGAGACCGGGCGGCTGACGGCCCTGCCCGGGGTGACCAGCGCGCAGCGCCACGGCGAGACCGTGATCCTGTCGTGCGCCGACGCCGACACCGCACTGCGCGCGCTGCTGTCCGGGTACGCGGCCGCCCGCGATCTGGAGGTCCGCGGCGGCAGCCTGGAGGAGGCGTTCCTGGAACTGACCGACGACCAGCAGGACGGTGCCCCCGGCGATCCCGCCGAGGTCCCGTCGCCGGTGGCCGACGGCGCCGAGACCGCGGGGGTGAACTCGTGAACGTCGGCACGCACCTGAAGTTCGAAGTCCTGCGGACCTTCCGCAACCGCGGCTTCCTGATCGTGACCCTGGCGCTGCCGCTGGTGCTCTATCTCGCGGTGACACCGGGCAACAAGAGCAAGCACGCGATGGTCGAGAACATGCCGTTCGAGCTCTACTTCATGACCGGCATGGCCGCCTACGGCGCCCTGTTCGCGGTGTTCTCGCCGACCACCCGCATCGCTCTGGACCGCCAGCGCGGCTGGACGCGCCAGACCCGCGTCACGCCGCTGCGTTCGGGGACGTACCTGGCCGCGAAGGTGGTCACCGCGTTCCTCGTCGCGCTGCCGTGCGTGGTGCTGCTGGATGCCGCCGGAACCGTGTTCGGCGTGCGGATGTCGGCCTCGCGGTGGGCGGAGATGACCGGGCTGCTGCTGCTCGGCCTGATCCCGTTCGTCATCATGGGCATCACGGTCGGCCATCTGGCGAAGGCCGAGTCGATGCCCGCGGTGATCGGCGGCCTGGTGGTGGTGTTCGCCCTGTTCGGCGGCGCCTTCGGCGAGTTCTTCAACAGCGGGGCGACCCTGAAGGTGATCAAGCTGCTGCCGTCGTACTGGCTGTGTCAGTCCGGCAAGGTGGCCGAGGGCGGAGGCGGCTGGACCGCCGAGGGCTGGATCGTGGTCGCGGCGTGGACCGTGGTGATGGTCGCGGTCGCGATCCCCGCCTATCGCCGGGACACCCGCCGCGCGTGAGCGGGAGGAGCGCCGCGCGTGACGACGCGCGGCGCTCCTTCCTTCGCTACTGCTCGTCCTCCAGATCGCGGGCGAACTCCTGCCACATCCGCGCGTAGATCTCGGCGAGCTGTCGCACCAGCCCCTTCGAATGCGGCGGCAGCGCGACCGCCAGAGCCGGCAGCTCCTTCACGCCGATCGCGATCGTCTGCATCAACCGCAGCAGCTGCCGGCCGTTCTCCGTGTGCCGCAGCGACGGGTCGCGCACCAGCTTCTCCAGCACCGGCGCCGGATTCGGCGGCTCGGGGCTCGACGCGCCGGCGCGGTCCCGGCCCGCCGCCCCGTGCGCACCGCCGTGCGCGGCCGACGCCGCCGCGGTGCGCGACGGCGCCTCACCGCGCAGCAGCCGCTTGCGCACGTCGCTCGCCGTCGCCGGCGACACCCCGGCGATCCGCGCCAGCTCCCGCAGCGAGGCGTGCGGCCGCTCGGTCATCAGCTCCGCGACCCGGGCCCGGCGCTCGCCGCCGTTCAGCGGTCGCGCGCGCCCGTCCCGGCCGATCCGGCTCGTCGGGCGGGTGGCGTCGTCCTCCGACTGGTGGCGCAGCATCGCGATCGTCTTCGCCGACAGCCCGGTGACCTGGGCGATCGCCCGGTCCGACAGGTGGCGGTGGCTGGCGATGATCCGGCGCGCCGCGGCCCGGCGGTCGTTCAGCGACAGCGGGAACCCGTGCGCGACGTTGGCCTCCACCGCGCGCAGGAACACGTCCGCCGGGTCGCCCTCGAAGAACACCACGTCGATGGTCGGGCGGTGGTTGACCGCGGCGGCCATCAGCCGGTGCGTGCCGTCGATGACCCGCATCGTGCGCCGGTCGACCAGGATCGGCGGCAGCGGGGCCTCGACCTCGGCCAGCCGGGCCACGTGGGCGGCGTCCTGACCCTCCAGCCGCGGGGACTCCCCCGGCAGCAGCAGCGAGAGGGGGACCGCGACCGTGCGCGGCTCGGAGTCCGGCCGGGGCCGGCGCGGCGGGACCGGGCCGAGGAGGGTGGCCGGGCCGGCCGTCCCGGCCGGCCGGGGGAGAACGGATACGTCGTCGATGAGCAGCTGGTTCACCTCGGTGCTCCCGTCGCTGTCGGCCAAGGTGCGAGCGGCCGCCCGGACGTGCCAGGCGATCTTGGCGAAGGCTAGGAGCGCGGTCTACAGCCGGAGTGGGGCACGGCCGGAATCAGGGCTCAGCGACGGTCGAGTCCCGAGGTCCCCGCTTCGCCCCGGGCGCGCCGGAAAACCCCGCGCGGGAATGGCGATCAGCGGTGTTCAGGCCGATGCTTACTCGCTCCGCCCGCTTCCCGTTACAGTCGGGGCGAAGGTCATCGCCGGAGTGAATATAGTCGTGAATTGGAGGACCTTCCATGAGTGACACCGTGAAGGACGCCACCAAGCAGACCGCGAACGAGACCCTGGTCCGCGCGATCCTGGTGGGCGGTCCCAGCAGCCTTCCGGAGATGCACCGGATCCAGTCGGTCAGCCCGCTGAAGGACAAGATCAAGGTCGTCCACCAGGGCGGATACGAGCACTTCGAGCGCCGCAGCTGCGGCGGCGACCACGGCCCGGAGGAGATCCACTTCCACTGGACCATGCGCACGAAGGTCGCGGAGTGAGTGTTCAACCGCGCGGAATCGGCGGTTGAACGACGGAGGCGAATTCTCTTGAGCGAGCGGTGAGAACCGCTCGCTCCTTGGTGGAACGTTCATTTTCCAGCGGGCGTCGGCCCGCTGTTGTGCGCGATTCTTGAGGGCGACGTTGTCGTGGCCGCCGGCTTAACGGGATGGCGAAGAATATGGCGAACGAAGACAAGTTCCGGGACTATCTCAAGCTCGTGACCGCGAACCTGCGGCAGGCCCGCCGGTCCCTGCGCGAGGTGGAGCGCAGGCGGCACGAGCCGATCGCCGTGGTCGGCATGGGCTGCCGGTTCCCGGGCGGGGTGAACACCCCGCAGGAGCTGTGGCGGCTGCTGGCCGAGGGCGGCGACGCCATCTGCGGCTTCCCGGACGACCGCGGCTGGGACGTCGACGCCCTCTACGATCCCGACCCGGACCGGATGGGCACCTCCTACTCCCGGCACGGCGGCTTCCTGCGCCAGGCCTCCGAGTTCGACGCCGGGTTCTTCGGCATCAGCCCGCGCGAAGCGCTGGCCATGGACCCCCAGCAGCGGCTGATGCTGGAGGTGGCGTGGGAGGCGCTGGAGCGCTCCGGCATCGACCCGCAGTCGCTGAAGGGCTCCCCGACCGGGGTGTTCGCCGGCGCCTACGCCTCCGGCTACGGCCTCAAACCGGCCGAGGAGTCGCAGGAGGTCGAGGGCCACCTGCTGACCGGCATGGCCACCTCCGTGCTGTCCGGCCGCATCGCCTTCTCCCTGGGCCTGGTCGGCCCGACCGTCACCGTCGACACCGCCTGCTCCTCGGCGCTGGTCGCGCTGCACCTGGCCTGCCAGTCGCTGCGCACCGGCGAGTGCGACCTGGCGCTGGCCGGGGGCGTGACGGTGATCGTCACCCCCACGATGTTCGTCGAGTTCTCCCGCCAGAAGGGCATGTCCGTCGACGGCCGCTGCCGCTCCTTCGCCGCCGCGGCCGACGGCTCCGGCTGGGCCGAGGGCGCCGGCCTGCTGGTGGTCGAGCGCCTGTCCGACGCCCGCCGCAACGGCCACCCGGTCCTGGCCGTGGTCCGCGGCAGCGCGATCAACCAGGACGGCGCCAGCAACGGCCTGACCGCGCCCAACGGCCCGGCCCAGCAGCGGGTGATCCGCGCCGCCCTGGCCAACGCCCAGCTCACCACCGCCGACATCGACGTCGTCGAGGCCCACGGCTCGGCCACCACCCTCGGCGACCCGATCGAGGCCCAGGCCCTGATCGCCACCTACGGCCAGGACCGCCCCGAGGGCAGGCCCCTGTGGCTCGGTTCGGTGAAGTCCAACATCGGCCACACCCAGGCCGCCGCCGGCGCCGCCGGCCTGATCAAGACCGTGCTGGCGCTCCAGAACCAGACCATGCCCCGCACCCTGCACGCCGAGGAGCCCTCCCCGCACATCGACTGGTCCGCCGGCCGGGTCCGGCTGCTCCAGGAGCCGGTGCCGTGGGCGCCGGGGGAGCGGACGCGGCGCGCGGGGGTGTCGTCGTTCGGGATCAGCGGGACGAACGCGCACGTGATCCTGGAGGAGCCGCCGGGTCCCGAGGACTTCGTGGACGAGGTGGAGGCGGACGGCGACGGGGAGGGCGGTGCGGCCGAAGCCGTCGAGATCGCCCCTGCCGACCATCAGGATCATGCGATCCTGACGCCGTCGGACCGGACGGTGTGGCTGGTCGCCGGCCGGAGCGCCGATGGTCTGGCCGGGCAGGCGGGACGGCTGCGGGAGTTCGCTCTGGCGCGGCCGGAGCTGGAGCCCGCGGATGTGGCGTGGTCCTTGGCCACGTCCCGCTCCGCGTTCGACTACCGGGCCGTGGTGAGCGGCACGGACCGCACCTCTCTGGTCTCCGGGCTGGCGAGCCTCGCCACCGGCCAGAGCGCCCCGGGCGTCACCTCCGGGTCGCTGGTCGCCGGCGGCGTCGGCCGCGCGGTGTTCGTGTTCCCGGGCCAGGGCAGCCAGTGGGCCGGCATGGGCCGCGAGC
>NZ_BAAAQM010000106.1:0-13870 GCF_039531675.1 Catenulispora subtropica | reverse complement strand
ACGCCTCGGCGCACTCGGCCATGCGGGCCGCGAAGACCGGGGACGTGGCGATCAGGTCGCGGCCCATGCCGGCCCACTGGCTGCCCTGGCCCGGGAAGACGAAGACCGTGCGGCCGACCGAGGAAGACGCGGAACCGGTGATCGCACCCTGGCCGGTGGCGACCGCCGCGAGACCGGCCGCGAAGTCGGGACCGATGACGACCGCGCGGTTCTCGAAGGTCGCGCGCGTCGTCGCCAGGGACCAGGCGACATCCGTCGGCGTCAGCTCGGGCCGGGCCAGGACGTGCTCGCGCAGTCGGCCCGCTTGCGCCGCGAGGGCTTCGCCCGTGCGGCCGGAGACCAGCCAGGCAGTCGTGTCGGTGCCGGAGAGAACGGCGGGCGCCGGGCTTTCGACGATCTGCTCGGCGGTCTCCTCCGAAGCGTTCTCGGGAGAGTCTTCGACCTCTGTCTCGGCCTCCGAGAGCTCCGGCGCCTCCTCGACGATCACGTGCACGTTCGTCCCGCTCATCCCGAACCCGGACACGCCGCCGCGCCGCGGCCGTCCGTGGTCCGGCCACTCCTGCGACTCGCCGATCAGGCGCACCTGGCCGGCGGTCCAGTCGATCTCGTGCGACGGGTCGTCGGCGTGCAGGGTCCGGGGCAGGGTGCGGTGGTGCAGCGCCATGACCATCTTCATCATGCCGGCGATGCCGGCGGCCTGCTGCGCGTGCCCGATGTTGGACTTGATGGAGCCCAGCCACAGCGGCCGGTCCTCGGGCCGGTCCTGGCCGTAGGTCGCCAGCAGCGCCTGGGCCTCGATCGGGTCGCCGAGCGGGGTGCCGGTGCCGTGGGCTTCGACGATGTCGACGTCCGCCGTCGACAGGTGCGCGCTGGCCAGGGCGGCGCGGATGACGCGCTGCTGCGAGGGTCCGTTCGGCGCGGTGAGGCCGTTGGAGGCGCCGTCCTGGTTCACCGCGCTGCCGCGCACCACGGCCAGCACGGTGTGCCCGTTGCGGCGGGCGTCCGACAGCCGCTCGATGACCAGGACGCCGGCGCCCTCGGCGACGCCCATGCCGTCGGCGGTGTCGGCGAAGGCCTTGCACTTGCCGTCGTTGGACAGCCCGAGGTGCTGGCTGAAGTCGGTGAACAGGACCGGGGTGGCGGCCACGAAGGCGCCGCCGACCAGGGCCAGCGAGCACTCCTCGGCGCGCAGGGAACGGCAGGCGAGGTGCAGGGCGACCAGCGCCGAGGAACAGGCCGTGTCGACGGTGACCGCCGGGCCCTCCAGGCCGAGGGTGTAGGAGACGCGGCCGGACAGGATGCTGGTCGCGTTGCCGGTCATCAGGTGGCCGTCCAGGCCGCCGCGCTCGGCGGAGAACCAGCCGTAGCCGGCGAAGCTGGCGCCGGCGAAGACGCCGGTCTTGGAACCCTTCAACGCCAGCGGGTCGATGCCGGCCCGCTCCAGCGCCTCCCACGCGGTCTGCAGCAGCAGCCGCTGCTGCGGGTCCATGGCGGCCCCCTCCCGCGGGCTGATGCCGAAGAACCCGGGGTCGAACTCGGTGGCGTCGTAGACGAAGCCGCCGCCGCGCACCGGCGAGGCGCCCTCCCAGCCGCGGTCGCGCGGCAGCTCCCCGGCCGCCTCGGCGCCGGACACCGCCAGCTCCCACAGGTCCTCCGGGCTCCGCACCCCGCCGGGGAAGCGGCAGCCCAGGCCCACGATCGCCAGCGGTTCCTCGGCCGCCGCCTCCAGGTCGTGCAGGCGCCGACGGGTCTCGTGCAGGTTCGCAGTGACCTGCTTGAGGAAATACCGGAGCTTGTCGTCCTCACTCACTTACCGTCACCTCATCGCCAGAAAATCGTCGGCCGCCCGTCGGGACCTGCTCGGGCATCGGCATCAGCGGATCCCGAACTCCTTGCCGAGGAAGTCGAAGATCTCGTCGTCGCTGGACGACTCGAGCTTGTCCATGACGGCGGTCCCCTCCGTCAGGCCTCGGATTTCCTTCCACTTCGTCATGACGGCCTCGAGCCGCGCTGTGACCTTGCCGGAGTCGCCCTCGGCGACGGCGGCGGTGCTCAGCAGCGACTCGATCCGGTCCAGCTCGGCCAGCAGCGGGAGCTGCTCGGGCTCGGCCGGGGCGATCGCCTGCCGCAGGTGCCCGGCCAGCGCGATCGGCGTCGGGTAGTCGAAGACCACGGTCGCCGAGATCGGCCTGCCGGTGGCGGCGGTGAGCCGGTTGCGCAGCTCCACGCCGGTCAGCGAGTCGAAGCCGAGGTCGGAGAACGCCCGGTCCGGCTCGACCGCGTCGGCCGACGGGTAGCCCAGGGCCCGCGCCGCCTCGGCCCGGACCAGGTCGATCAGCACCCGGTCCTGGTCGGCGGCGGACAGTCCGGCCAGCTGCGCGGCCAGCTCGCCGCCGGCCCCCTCGCCCGCGGAGTCGTCGCCGGCCGCCGCGAGCGCCGCCGCCACCTCCGGCAGCGCCTCGATCAACGGGCTCGGCCGGCGCAGCGTGAACAGCGGGGCGAAGGTGGCCCAGTCCACGTCCACGACCGTCAGCAGGTCCTCGCCGGCGTCCACCGCCTGTGCCAGGGCCTGCATGGCCAGCCGCGGGTCGAGCAGCTTCAGGCCGCGCTTGACCATGCGCTCGGCGTCCTCGACCGCGGTCATGCCGCCGCCGCCCCACGGGCCCCAGGACACCGACAGCGCGGGCAGCCCCTGGGCGCGGCGGTTCTCCATCATCGCGTCCAGATACGCGTTGCCCGCCGCGTAGCCGGGCTGCATCGCGCTGCCCCAGACGGCGGCGATCGAGGAGAAGACGATGAACGCGTCCAGGCCGGCGTCGCGGGTGAGTTCGTCCAGCCAGGCGGCGCCGGCCGTCTTGGCCCCGCACACCGCCGCCTGTTCGGCCAGCGTGGTGTCGGTGATGTAGGTGGCCTGGCCGACGCCCGCGGTGTGCAGGACGGCGCTCAGCGCCGGGCCGGTGGCGGCGATGCGGGTCAGCAGGCCCTGGACGGCGTCGCGGCTGCCGGTGTCGCAGGCCACGACGTCGACGGCGGCACCGGCCGCGGCGAGGTCGGCCGCGAGGGCCGCGACGGTGCCGGCGGAGGGCCCGGACCGGCTGCACAGCACGACCTTCTCGGCGCCGCGCTCGGCGACCCAGCGGCCGGCGTGGCCGCCGATCGCGCCGGTGCCGCCGGTGATCAGGACGCTGCCACGCGGGGTCCACTCGCGGCCGGTGCGCGCCTGCGGCGCGTGGGCGAGCCGGCGTCCGTGGAGGCCGGCGGCCCGGACGGCGATCTGGTCCTCGCCGGTGTCGGCGGTCGGGGTCGCCAGTACCGCGCACAGCTTCGCGGCGATCTGGTCGTCCCACTCCTGCGGAAGGTCGACGAGGCCGCCCCAGCGCTCGGGGTGCTCCAGGCCGATGACGCGGCCCAGGCCCCAGATCTGACCCTGGACGGGGTGGGTCACGCTCTCGCCCCGGCCGGTGGTCACCGCGCCGCGGGTCACGGCCCACAACGGGGCCGCGATCCCGGCGTCGCCGAGCGCCTGGGCCAGAACCAGGGTCGCGCCGACGCCGAAGGGGACGCCGACCAGGTCGGGCAGCGGGGTCTCGTCGAGGGCGAGGAGGGAGATCACCCCGGTGAGCGGGCCGGCGGCGCTGTCGGCAGCTCCGGCAGCTCCGGCAGAGGTGTCAGATGTGTCCACAAGGCCGGCGGCGGTTTCGGTGAGCCGCGCGGTCAGCGCGGCGCGATCGAGATCGGCCGCGCCGAAGGCGAGCGTTCGGACGCCGGCGCCCCGGTGGGCCAGGGCTTGCGCCACACCGGCGGTCAGCTCGGAGTCCGATGCTCCGGCCGGTGCGATCACCAGCCAGGTGCCTTCGACCACCGCGGCGCTCGGCTCCGGGATCGGCGCCCAGGTGACGCGGTAGCGCCAGTCGGCGACGGCGGAGTCCTCCCGTTCGCGGCGCCGCCACGAGGCCAGCGCCGGGAGCAGATCGGCGAGCCGGTCGCCGTCGACGGCGAGGGTGTCGGCGAGCTGCGTCACGTCGCCGCCCTCGACCGCCGACCAGAACTCGGCTTCGGCGCCGGTGGCCTCGGCGGGCTTGCCGCCGTAGACCTGCGCGACCTGGGGCCAGAAGCTCTGGTGCTGGAAGGCGTAGGTCGGCAGGTCGATCTTGTCGGCGGTGCCGAGGACGGCGGGCCAGTCGACGTCGATGCCCAGCACGTGGGCCCGGGCCAGCGCGGTCGCGACCGTGACCGGCGCCGGGGACTTCGAGCGCAGAAGCGGGATGAAGGTCGCGCCGGCGTCGCCCGGGACGGCGGCGGAGCCGATCGCGGACAGCGTGCCGTCCGGGCCGATCTCGACGAAGACCGTCACTCCGCGCTCCGCGAGCGCGTTGACGGCATCGGCGAAGCGGACCGGCTGGCGGGCCTGCTCGGTCCAGTAGGAGGCACCGACCTCCCCGACCGCGGCCCGAGCCCACGTGACCCTCGCCTCGGAGTGGATCAGGGTGCCGGCGACGCCGCCGAGCTCTTCGAGGATCGGGTCCATGTGGTGGGAGTGGAAGGCGTGGCTGACCCGCAGCGGCCGCACGCGGCGCTCCCGTCCGCGCCAGATCTCGGCGACGGCTTCGACCTCGGCCGCGTCGCCGGAGACGACCGTCGCCGTCGGGCCGTTGACCGCCCCGATGCCGACGTGCTCGGTGAGCGTTTCGAGGACCTCTTCCTCGGTCGCGGCGATCGCGCACATCGCGCCGCCCTCGGGGAGCGACTGCATGAGGCGCGCGCGGTTGGCGACCAGACGGCAGGCGTCTTCGAGCGTGAGGACACCGGCGGCCCAGGCCGCCGCGATCTCACCGACGGAGTGGCCGGCGACGGCATCGGGGCGGACCCCGGCGGCGGTCAGCATCTCGACCAAGGCGACCTGGACGGCGAACAGCCCGGTCTGGGCGAAGACCGTCTGGTCGGCGTCGACGTCCTTGGCACGACCGAGGACGACGTCGGCGACCGGCAGACCGAGCTCCGCTTCGAGGATCGCCGCCACCCGGTCAAAGGACTCTGCGAAGACCGGCGAAGCCGAGTACAGGCCGCGGCCCATCCCGGCCCGCTGCGCGCCCTGACCGGCGAACAAGAACCCGACGCGCGCGCCGGTCTTGGCCACCCCCACCACGGGGCCGGACTGCTTGGTCGCGACGGCCGCCAGGCCCGCGGTCAGCTCCTCACGCGTGCGGCCGACGACGACCGCCCGGTTGTCGAACCGCGCGCGCGAACTCGCCAGCGAGTAGGCGACGTCCTCGACCTCGACCGGCTCCGCCAGCACGAACTCACGCAGCCGGCCCGCCTGACCCGCCAGCCCCTCGGACCCGCGGCCGGACAGGACCCATGCCGAGACATCAGAGCCCGCCAGCACCGGCGTCTTTTCTTCGTCCTGCGCTTCGACGACGGGCTCGAGCTCCGGCGCCTCCTCCACGATCACATGCGCGTTGGTCCCGCTGATCCCGAACCCTGAGACACCCGCGCGCCGCACCTTCCCCCCGGCCGGCCACGGCACCGGCGCGGCCAGCAGCCGCACGTCGCCCTCGGTCCAGTCGATGTGCGGGGAGGGCTCCTCGACGTGCAGCGTCTGGGGCAGCACCTCGTGCCGCATCGCCAGGACCACCTTCATGATTCCGGCGACGCCGGCCGCGGCCTGCGCGTGGCCGATGTTGGACTTCACCGAGCCCAGCCACAGCGGCTTGTCCTCGGCGCGGCCCTGACCGTAGGTGGCCATCAGCGCCTGGGCCTCGATCGGGTCGCCGAGCGGCGTGCCGGTGCCGTGCGCCTCGACCGCGTCGACGTCCGTCGGCGCCAGCTGGGCGTTGGCCAGCGCGGCGCGGATGACGCGCTGCTGCGAGGGGCCGTTCGGCGCGGTGAGGCCGTTGCTCGCGCCGTCCTGGTTCACCGCGCTGCCGCGCACCACCGCGAGCACCGGGTGGCCGTTGCGCCGCGCGTCGGAGAGCCGTTCCACGATCAGCGTGCCGACGCCTTCGCCCATGCCCATGCCGTCGGCCGCGGCGGAGAACGCCTTCGAGCGGCCGTCGGCGGCCAGGCCGCGCTGGCGGGAGAAGCCGATCAGCTCGCGTGGCGTCGCCATGATGGTCACGCCGCTGACCAGCGCCAGCCCGCATTCGCCGGAACGCAGCGCCTGACCGGCCAGGTGCATGGCCACCAGCGACGACGAACAGGCGGTGTCGACGGTGACGGCCGGGCCTTCCAGACCGAGCGTGTACGAGACCCGGCCGGACAGGATGCTGGTCGCGTTGCCGGTGACCAGGTGGCCCTCGACGCCCTCGGCGCCGTCGCGCACCGCCGCCATGCCCAGGGCCTCGTAGCCGGATCCGTAGCCGCCGACGAACACGCCGGTGCGGGAGCCGCGCAGCGAGTGCGGGTCGATGCCGGCGCGCTCCAGCGCCTCCCACGACGTCTCCAGCAGCAGGCGCTGCTGCGGGTCCATCGCCAGCGCCTCGCGCGGGCTGATCGCGAAGAACGCCGGGTCGAACTCGGTGGCGCGCTGCACGTAGCCGCCCTCGCGGACGTAGGACGTGCCGGCGTGGTCCGGGTCCGGGTCGTAGAGGGCTTCGACGTCCCAGCCGCGGTCGGCCGGCAGCGGGGAGATGCCCTCGGCGCCGGTCTCCAGCAGCCGCCACAGGTCCTCGGGGCTGCGCACGCCGCCGGGGAAGCGGCAGCCCATGCCGACGATGGCGAGGGGTTCGGCCGGGTCGAGGGCCGGACCGGAGGCGGCCGGCACGCCCGGGGCGTCGGTGCCCGGACCGTCGCCGGTCAGCGCGCCGAGCATCTCGGTGCGCAGATACGCGGCCAGCACGGTCGGCGTCGGGTAGTCGAACAGCAGGGTGGCCGGCAGCCGCAGCCCGGTCGCGACGCTGACCTGGTTGCGGAGCTCGACCGAGGTCAGGGAGTCGAAGCCGAGTTCGCTGAACGGCCGGTCCGGCTCCACCGCCTCGGCCGAGGGGTAGTTCAGCACCGCGGCGGCCTCGGCCCGGACCAGGTCCGTCAGCATCCGTTCCTGCTCGGCGGGAAGCAGGCCGGAGAGCCGGCGGGCGAGTTCGCCCTCGGCCGCGCCGCCGCGGCTGTCTGTGTTCCTGGAGGCTCCCGTGCCGCCGGCCAGGTTCCGCACGACGTCCGGGAGGTCCCGGACCATCGGGTGCCGGCGCAGTTCGGCGGCGGCGGGGGCGGTGCACAGCTGCGCCCAGTCGATGTCGATCACGGTCACCGTGACGTCGTCGGGGTTGTCCAGCGCCTGGCCCAGCGCCCGCACCGCGAGCCCGGGCTCCATCAGGACCTCCCACTTGTTGCGGCGCAGGCGGGCCCGGGCCGCGTCAGTGGCCTGCGACACGCCGCCGCCGGCCCACGGGCCCCACGCCACCGACAGGCCGGGCAGCCCGGCGGCACGGCGCTTCTCGACCAGGCCGTCCAGGTAGGCGTTGGCCGCGGCGTAGTTCCCCTGGCCGCCGCCGCCGAACGTGGCCGCCGCCGAGGAGAACACCACGAACGCGTCCAGGTCGGCGTCCCGGGTCAGCTCGTCCAGCCAGGCCGCGCCGGCCGCCTTGGCGCCGAGCGTGGTGGCCAGGCGCGGCACGTTCTGCCGGTCCAGCACGCCGTCGTCCAGGACGCCGGCGCTGTGGATCACGCTGGACAGCGGCGGGCCGCCGGCGGCGATCAGGTCCAGCACGCCGGCGATGTGCGAACGCTGCGACGTGTCGCAGCTGGCGACCACCACGTCGGTGCCCGCCCCGGCCAGCGCCGCGGCCAGCTCCGGCACCCCGGCCGCGTCGGCGCCGGACCGGCTGGTCAGCACGATCCGCTCGGCGCCGCGGCCGGTCAGCCAGCGGCCGACGTGGCCGCCGATCGCCCCGGTGCCGCCGGTGATGAGCACGGTCCCGCCCGGGCTCCACGGCCGGGCCTCCCGGGCCTGCGGCGCGCGCACCAGGCGGCGGCCCAGGATGCCGCTGCCCCGCACCGCGATCTGGTCCTCGACGACGTCGGTCAGCAGCCCGCAGAAGCGGTGCGCGATCCGGTCGTCCCAGGACGCGGGCAGGTCGATCAGGCCGCCCCACCGGTCCGGGTGCTCCAGCGCGATCACGCGGCCCAGACCCCAGATCTCGGACAGCACCGCGCTGGTGACGACCTCGCCGAGGCCGGTGGCGACGGCGCCGGTGGTGAGGATCCGCAGCGGCGCCCCGATCCCGGCGTCGCCGAGGGCCTGCAGCAGGAGCAGCGTCCCGGCGACGCCGGAGGGGACGGCCGGCTCGTCCGGGAACGGCGTCTCGTCCAGCGAGAGCACCGACAGCACGCCGGAGAGCTTCGTGTCCCCGAGTCCCGCGACCGCCGCGGTCAGCGCCGCGGCCAGCGCCCGCCGATCCAGGGCCGGGTCGCGGACCGCGACCGGGACCGGGACGACGTGGCCGCCGTGCTCCTTCAGGGCCCTGATGAGCCCGGCCACCCACGGGTCCTCGCCGCGGCCCTCGGGGACGGCCAGCAGCCAGCCGCCGGTCAGCGCCGCCGAGACCGGCTCGGGCAGCTGCACCCAGGAGACGCGGTACCGCCAGTCGGCGACCACGGAGTCGGCGCGCTCGCGGCGGCGCCACGAGGCCAGCGCGGGCAGCAGGTCGTTGAGCGGACGGCTGCCGTCGATGGCCAGCTCGGCGGCCAGCTCGCGCAGGTCGCCGTCCTCGACCGCGGCCCAGAACCGGGCCTCGGCGGCGTCCGCGGCCGGGTCCGCGGCGGCCTGCGCCGTCGAGCCCTGCATCCAGTAGCGGCGGCGCTGGAAGGCGTAGGTGGGCAGCGGGACGCGGTCGCCGCCGCCGAACACCGCGCGCCAGTCGACCGGGACGCCCTCGACGTGGGCGCGCGCCAGCGAGGCGAGCAGTCCGGCGGCGCCGGCGTCGTCGCGGGTGACGGTGCCGGTCACGACCGTGCCGGTGACGCCGGCCTCGTCCGCGCATTCGGTGACGGCGCCGGTCAGCGTCGGCTGCGCGGAGACCTCGACGAAGGTGCGGAAACCGTTCTGCGCCAGATCGACCACGGCGTCGGCGAAGCGGACCTGTTCGCGGACGTTGGTGTACCAGTACCCGGCGTCGAGCTCGGCGCCGGACATCCACCGGTTGTGGGCCGTGGAGTAGAAGGAGATCGTTCCGTCGGCCGGGCGGATGCCGGACAGCGCCGCGCGCAGCGTCGCCTCGATCGGCTCGACGCGCGGCGAGTGGGCGACGAAGTCGGCGGTGGCCGGGACCCGCCAGCGCAGGATGCGGCGTTTGGACAGCTTGGCCTCGAAGGCGTCGAGATCGGCCGGGACGCCGGAGACGACGGTCGCGGCCGGGGAGTTCACGGCGGCGACGGTGATGCGGTCGGCGAAGCCGGTCTCCTCGATGACGGCCAGGACCGCCGGTTCCGGCATGACGACCGCCATCAGGCCGCCGGAGGCGTTGAGGTCCGCGAGCGCCTTGGCGCGGGTGACCACGACGCGGGCGCCGTCTTCGAGGGAGAGGATCCCGGCGACGGTGGCGGCGGCGATCTCACCCTGGGAGTGGCCGATGACAGCTTCCGGATTCACCCCGGCGGCCTGCCACATCGCGGCGAGCGAGACCATGACGGCCCACATGACCGGCTGGGCGACGTCGGCGGTGTCGAGCGCCTCGGCGTTCTCGATGACGTCCGGCAGCGACCAGCCGACCAGCGGGGACAAGGCTTCGGCGCATTCGGCCAGGCGCGCGGCGAACACCGGCGAGTCGGCCAGCAGCTCGCGGCCCATCCCGGCCCACTGGCTCCCCTGGCCGGGGAAGACGAAGGCCGTGCGGCCGCCGGCCGAGCCGGCGGAGCCAGTGACCACGCCCGGGGCGGCCTGGCCGGTGGCGACGGCCGCGAGACCGGCGGCCAGCGCGCCGCGGTCGCCGCCGATCACCACCGCGCGGTGCTCGAACGTCGAGCGGGAGGTCGCCAGCGACCAGGCGACGTCCGCCGGTTCGAGCTCCGGGTGCCCGAGCACGAACTCGCGCAGCCGCCCGGCCTGGCCGGTCAGGCCCTCGGTGCTGCGCCCTGAAACCGGCCAGGCGGTGACCCCGCACCACGGTGCGAGAACCGCCGCCTCGCCGTCGCCGTCGCCGTCGCCGCCAGGAGTCTCGGCCTCATCTTCGGTCTCTGATATGTAGAGCGGTGCTTCTTCCAGAATGATGTGCGCGTTGGTGCCGCTGACGCCGAAGGACGAGACGCCCGCGCGCCGGGTCCGCTCGCCGCCCGACGGCCACGGGACCGCCTCGGTGAGCAGCTGGACGTCGCCGGCCGACCAGTCGATGTGCGGGGACGGCTCGTCGATGTGCAGGGTCTGCGGCAGCAGTTCGTTGCGCAGCGCCATGACCATCTTGATGACGCCCGCCGAACCGGCCGCCGCCTGCGCGTGGCCGATGTTGGACTTCACCGAGCCCAGATACATCGGCAGGCCTTCGGGACGGCCCTGGCCGTAGGTGGCGATCACCGCCTGCGCCTCGATCGGGTCGCCGAGCGTGGTGCCGGAGCCGTGGCCCTCGACGACGTCGACGTCGTCGGTGGTGATCCGGGCGTTCGCCAGGGCGGCGCGGATGACGCGCTGCTGGGAGGGCCCGTTCGGCGCGGTCAGGCCGTTGCTGGCGCCGTCCTGGTTCACCGCGCTGCCGCGCACCACCGCCAGCACCGGGTGGCCGTTGGCGCGGGCGTCCGAAAGGCGCTCGACCAGGATCATGCCCGCGCCTTCGGAGATGCCCATCCCGTCGGCGGCGCCGGCGTAGGACTTGCAGCGTCCGTCCTGCGCCAGACCGCGCTGGCGGCTGGTCCACACGAACAGCTCGGGGCTGGCCGAGACGAACGCGCCGCCGGCCAGGGCCAGCGAGCACTCGCCGGTGCGCAGCGCCTGGCAGGCCAGGTGCAGGGCGACGAGCGTCGAGGAGCAGGCGGTGTCGACGGTGACGGCCGGGCCCTCCAGACCGAGGGTGTAGGAGACGCGGCCGGAGATGACACTCGTGGTGGTGCCGGTCAGCAGGTGCGCTTCGAGGTTCTCGGAGTCGTCCGAGGGCGCCAGACCGTAGCCCGCGAAGCTGGCCCCGGCGAAGACGCCGGTCGCGGTGCCGCGCAGCGAGTGCGGGTCGATCCCCGCGCGTTCCAAGGCCTCCCACGAGACCTCCAGCAGCAGGCGCTGCTGCGGGTCCATGGCCAGCGCCTCACGTGGGCTGATGCCGAAGAACCCGGCGTCGAAATCAGTGGCCTCATGCAGGAAGCCGCCGTGCCGGACGTAGGAGGTGCCGGTGTGGCCCGGGTCCGGGTCGTAGATGCTGTCGATGTCCCAGCCGCGGTTGGTCGGGAACGCGCCGATGGCGTCGCCGCCGGTGGCCAGGAGCTCCCACAGGTCCTCGGGGGTCGTGATGCCGCCGGGGAAGCGGCAGCCGAGGCCGATGATGGCGATCGGGTCGTCGGCACCGGTCCGGTCGAACACCGCGGTGGCCTTGGGCCGCAGAGCCTCGTCGTCCGCGCCGATGCCCAGCAGGCCGGTGCGCAGGTACTCGGCCAGGACGGCGGCGGTCGGGTAGTCGAACAGCAGGGTCGCGGGCAGCCGCAGACCGGTGGCCGTGCCGAGGCGGTTGCGCAGCTCGACCGAGGTCAGGGAGTCGAAGCCGAGTTCGCTGAAGGCGCGGTGGGGCTCGACGGCGGCGGCCGAGGGGTACTTCAGGACGGCCGCGGCCTCGGCCCGGACCAGGTCCGTGAGCAGCCGGTCCTGTTCGCTGCGCGTCAGGGCCTTGACTTGTTCGGCGAGCGCGCCGTCGTTCTCCGCCGAGCTCTGCGCGGCCACCGCGGCGAGCGCCTGCCGCACCTCGGGCAGCGCCTCGATGAGCGGGCTCGGGCGGCGCAGGGTGAAGGTCGGCGCGAACTTCTGCCAGTCCACGTCGGCGATCGTGACCTGGAGGTCGTCGGCGTCCAGCGCACGGCCCAGGGCGGCCACGGCGCGCGCCGGGTCCAGCGGGGTCAGGCCCCGGCGTCGCATCTGTTCGCCGGCGTCGCCGTCCGCGATGCCGTCGCCGGCCCACGGGCCCCAGGCGATCGCGGTCGCGGTGCGGCCGGCCGCGCGGCGGGCCTCGGCCAGCGCGTCGAGGTGGGCGTTGGCGGCGGCGAAGCCGGGCTGCTGGGCGCCGCCCCAGGTGGCGGCGGCGGAGGAGAAGAGCACGAAGGCGTCGAGCGCGAGGTCGGCGGTGAGCGTGTCGAGCAGGCGCGCGCCGCCGGTCTTGGCGTCGGTGACGGCGGCCAGATCGGCGAGCGTGGTGTCGGCGACCTGGGTGGTCTGGCTGACGCCGGCCAGGTGGAAGACGGCGGTGAGCGGCGGCCCGGAGGCGGCGGCGCGAGCGAGCAGGGCGCTCGTCGCGGGCTCCTGCGTCACGTCGCAGGACACGATGTCGACGCGGGCGCCGGCGGCGGCGAGGCCGGCGGCCAGGGCGGCGACGTCGAAGGCGGCCGGGCCGGAGCGGCTGGCCAGGACGATCCGCTCGGCGCCGCGGTCGGCGAGCCAGCGGCCGACGTGACGGCCCAGCGCGCCGGTGCCGCCGGTGACGAGGACGGTGCCGTGCGGGGTCCAGGTCCGCTTCGCGGCGGTCTGCGGGGCGCGGGCCAGGCGGCGGGCGAGCAGGCCGGATTCGCGGACCGCGACC
Source organism: Catenulispora subtropica (assembly GCF_039531675.1). NCBI lineage: Bacteria > Bacillati > Actinomycetota > Actinomycetes > Catenulisporales > Catenulisporaceae > Catenulispora > Catenulispora subtropica. Next base: position 1,172 of record NZ_BAAAQM010000106.1, on the reverse strand, counting down.
TGGTCCTCGCCGAGTCCGGCCAGGACGGCGCAGAAGCCGGAGGCGGCGCGGTCGTCCCAGGCGGCGGGCAGGTCGACGAGGCCGCCCCAGCGTTCGGGGTGCTCCAGGCCGACGACGCGGCCCAGGCCCCAGATCCGCGCCTGGAACGGGTCGGCGACGGGGTCGCCGGCGACGGCGGAGACGGCGCCCCGGGTGACCACCCACAGCGGTGCGGAGACGGTCGCGTCGCCGAGCGCCTGGACCAGGGTCAGCGTCGCGTCCAGACCGGCCGGGAAGGACACGATCCCGGAGAGGGCCGTCTCCCCGACGGCTTCGGTGAGGCGGCCCGCCAGGTGTTCCCGGTCCAGGTCGGCGGCGTCGGTGTCGAGCACCAGGATCTGGGCGCCGCGCTCGGTCAGGGCCCTGATCCACGGCTCGGCGGCGGCGTCGCCGCCGGGCGGCAGGACGGCGAGCCAGGTCCCGGACAGCACCGCCGAGCCCGGGTCGGCGACCGCCGACCAGGTGATGCGGTACCGCGAGTCGGCGCGTTCGCGGCGGCGCCACGAGGCCAGGGCCGGGAGCAGGTCGCCGGCCCGCTCGGCGTCGAGGGCGAGGGCGTCGGCGAGCCGGCCGACGTCGCCGTCCTCGACCGCGGACCAGAGTTCGTCGTCGGCCGGATTCCCGCCGACGGTGGCCTCCAGCGGCTTGAGCCAGAACCGGCGGTGCTGGAAGGCGTAGGTGGGCAGGTCCACGCGGGTGCCGCGGCCGCCGAGGATCGCGGGCCAGTCGAGGGCGACGCCCTGGACGTGCACGCCGGCGAAGGACGCCAGCAGCCCGGCGGCCCCGGCGTCCTCGCGGGTGACGGTGCCGGACACCACCGGCGCGGGCAGGTCGGCTTCCTGGACGGTCTCGGTGATCGCGCCGGTCAGCGTCGGCTGCGCGGAGACTTCCAGGAACGTGCGGTGGCCGGACCGCGCCAGTTCGGCGACGGCGTCGGCGAAGCGGACCTGCTCGCGGACGTTGGCGTACCAGTAGCCGGGGCCGAGTTCGGGCCCGGACATCCAGCGGCCGTGCGCGGTGGAGTAGAACGCGATGCGGCCCTCGGCCGGATGGAGGCCGGCCAGTGCGCGGGTGAGCGCGGGCTCGATGGGCTCGACGCGGGGCGAGTGGGCGGCGAAGTCCGCGGTGGCCGG
>NZ_BAAAQM010000105.1:0-14016 GCF_039531675.1 Catenulispora subtropica | reverse complement strand
GCCGCTTACCCAACTCCTTGATCCGGAACGGATCCCCCGGCGTCGGATCATGGTCCAGGTCGAGGACGTTCCAGTCAGTAGGACGTGCCACGCCTCAGCTCCCCCCGCAGCGACGAATCAAGTGATTGAAAGACTAGCCCACCGACCGGTCGTGGCGGCGGCCAGAGGTGGTTGGGGCGTTGACGAGACGAGGGCGCGCGGTGAGCCATCGCGCTTGGCTATCGCCGTGATAGGCGACCTGTTCGGTGAACACTTCGCTCGTTGCCTTGCCGCACCCCGCAGGGGCGCCCTTTGATGTGCGTGAGCCGCTCACTCCCGGTCTACGTGGACTGATCCCCGCCCCCCGTCATCAGACAAGGACTCCGCCATGCGCAGATCCAGACCGATCTCCCACGTCCTCACCTCCTTAGTCGCCGTCACGGCAGTGGCTGCGGCCCTCACGCTGTCCGTCGGCGCGGCCCGGGCATCCGCGGTGGCCAGTGGCAATCTGTTGCTGAACGCCGGTGGCGAGACGTCGCAGTGCTCCATGGGCGGGTGGGAGGAGACGACGGTTCCGGGATGGCAGCTCACCGTCGGCGACCCGGTCATCAACTGTTACGGCGTGCCCACCGGTGCCGCGACGAGTACGCCGGGCTCACCCACCAAGGGAGGTGCCTACTTCCAGGGCGGTTCGCGGGGCAGCAGTGAGATGACGCAGGTCAGTGACGTCTCTTCGGCCGCTTCAGCGATCGACGCCGGGAGCGTGCACGCCACCTTGTCCGGGTGGCTCGGCGGCATCGGGAGCTACGACGACGCCGCCGCCGTGAAGATCACCTATCGCAACGCCTCCGGCGCCTCGCTGGGCACCTCGTCCATCGGCCCGGTGCTGGCCGCCGACCGGAGCGGCACCACCGAGTTCCTGAACCGGAGTGTGACCGCCTCGGTGCCGTCCGGGACTCGCAGCATCCTGACGACCGTCGACTTCACCATGACCGGCACGCAGAACGACGGCATGGCCGACGACCTGTCGCTGGCGCTGGACACCGCGGTGGCGGCGCCGACGCTGAGCGTTCCGGCCTCCACGGTCCCGAGCTTCGACCACGTGTTCTTCGTGATGATGGAGAACAACAACTACTCGGCCTCGTCCAACACCGTCGACGGCGGCGCCGGTGTCATCGGCAATTCGGCCGCGCCGTATATCAACAACACGCTCGTCCCGATGGGCTCGCTGTTGACGAACTACCATGCCAACACGCACAACTCGGACCCGAACTACGAGGCGATCGCGTTCGGCAACTCCTACGGCCGCAGCACACACTCCACGCCGGCGTCCAACTGCATCACCGACACCGCCTGCACCGCCACCAACAACGGGCTGTCCGACAACCTGGACGCGATCGGCAAGAGCTGGAAGCAGTACGTGCAGTCGCAGACCAGCAACTGCCAGACGACGTCCAGCGGTGAGTACGAGAACGACGACGTACCGTTCTACTACGCCGCGAAGATGAAGAACGACAACGCCTACTGCCAGGCGCACTGGCAGCCGCTGCCGCAGCTGCTGAACACCGACCTGGCCTCGGCCGCGACCACCCCGGCGTTCGTCTGGGCCGACGCGGATTCCTGCGACGACATGGAGGACTGCGGTATCGCCGCCGGCGACACCTGGCTGAGCCAGACACTGCCGACGCTGTTCGGCTCCCCGGCCTGGACCCAGCAGAAGTCCCTGCTGATCATCAGCTGGGACGAGGACGGCGCCAACTCGCCCGGGGGATTCGGACCCGGCCAGGCCAACCAGGTCGCCACGATCGCCATCGGATCGCAGGGCACGGTGAAGGCGAACTTCAAGGACGCGGCGCGCTACGACCACTACAGCACCGCCCGCGTGATCGAGGGCGCGCTCGGCCTGACCGCCACGATGACCGACAATGACAAGTGGGCCACGCCGTACAACGAGGTGTTCACCAACGGCACCGGCGGCGACACCGTGACGGTCGCCAACCCAGGTGCGCAGACCTCGACGGCCGGCGCCGCGATCAGCCCGTTGCCGATCCAGGCCTCCGACTCGGCCTCCGGCCAGACCCTGACCTACTCGGCCACCGGCCTGCCGACCGGCCTGAGCATCAACGGCTCGACCGGTGTCGTCAGCGGCACCCCGACCACAGCGGGCACCTCGACGGTCAACGTCACCGCGACCGACACCACCGGCGCGTCCGGCGGCGCCACCTTCACCTGGACGGTCAACCCCTCCGGTACCCAGTACTCGGTGCCGTTCGCGAACCCCGGCGCCGAGACCGGTCCGTGCGGTAGCAGCGGCAGCGGCCACAACGCCCAAGGCTGGACGGCGGTTTCCGGCACACCGCAGCAGATCTGCTACGGCGCGCCGTCCTACCCCACCACGGCGCAAGGCCCTCAGCCCCCGGCCTCCCCGGGTCTGGCCCTGTTCGACGGCGGCAACGGAGCAAGCTCGTCGATGAACCAGACCGTCGACGTCTCCTCGCAGGCGTCTCGGATCGCCGGCGGCACGCTGCCGTACAGCTTCTCGGCCTGGGTCGGCGGCTATTCGTCGCAGAACGACCGGGCCGGCCTGGTAGCGACCTTCCTGAACGCCTCGGGCGCCGCACTCGGCACCGCGACCCTCAATCCGGTGACCGCCGCCCAGCGCGGCAACGCGACGGAGCTGATCCTGGAGACGGCCGCTGGCACCGTCCCGGTCGGCACGGTCTCGGTGCAGGTCACGGTGAACTACACCCGCGCCGCCGGCACCGACGACGACGGGTACGTCGACGACATCGCGATGACCTTCGGCGACTGACCTCGGACGGTCGGCGTGCCGAGACAGCCCCTGACGACGTTCGCCGCCGGGGGCTGTCTCGAACGGAGGGAAGGTGTCGTGTGCGTCCGGGAGACGTCCTGCGCGGATCCGCTGCCAGGCCGAAAGCCCACCTGGCCGACATAATGGTGCGATGAGTGAGACGGCCGCTGCGCCTCGCACCGTGATTCTCACGGTGGATGATGATCCTGGTGTTTCTCGTGCTGTCGCGCGAGATCTGCGTCGGCGGTACGGAGGTGACTACCGCATCGTCCGGGCGGAGTCGGGGGAGTCCGCGCTGGAGGTGTTGCGGGAGCTCAAACTGCGCGGTGATCTGGTGGCGTTGCTGATCGCCGATCATCGGATGCCCGAGATGAACGGGGTGCAGTTCCTTGAGCGGGCGATGGAGGTCTTTCCCGGGGCGCGCAGTATTTTGCTGACCGCCTATGCCGACACCGATGCGGCCATCGACGCGATCAACATCGTCGATCTCGATCACTACCTGCTCAAGCCGTGGGATCCGCCGGAGGAGAAGTTCTATCCGGTGGTGGACAACCTGCTGGACCTGTGGCTGGCCGCGGACCATCGCGCGGTGTTGGAGACGCGGGTCGTCGGGCACCGGTGGTCGGCGCGGTCGACCGAGGTGCGGGAGTTCCTAGCACGCAACCAGGTTCCGTATCGCTGGTATGCCGTGGACGAGCCGGAGGGGCGGCGGCTGCTGGTGTCGGCGGGGCGGGACCCGGATGGGACCGGTGCGGACGTAGCGCGGCTGCCGGTGGTGATCGCGCCGGATGGGGGTGTACTGGTCGAGCCGGATGATCAGGAGCTGGCGGACCACGTCGGTCTGCGGACCACGCCTGCCGACGCCTTCTACGATCTCGTCGTGGTCGGCGGCGGGCCCGCGGGGCTGAGTGCCTCGGTCTACGGCGCGTCGGAAGGGCTGCGAACGGTCCTCGTGGAGCGGCTGGCCACCGGTGGGCAGGCCGGGCAGAGCTCGCGGATCGAGAACTACCTCGGGTTCCCCGACGGGGTCTCCGGGGCCCAGCTGACCGATCGGGCCCGGCGGCAGGCGGCGAAGTTCGGCGCTGAGACGCTGACCGCGCGCGAGGTCGCCGGACTGGAGACCTGCGGCTCGTCGCGGCTGGTGCGGTTCGCCGACGGGTCCGCGATCGGGGCGCAGAGCGTCATCCTCGCCACCGGTGTCGAGTACCGGCGGTTGCAGGCGCCCGGCATCGAGGAGCTCACCGGCAAGGGCGTGTACTACGGGTCGTCGCTGTCCGAGGCGGTGGGCTGCGACGGCCGGCACATCTTCATCGTCGGCGGGGCCAACTCGGCCGGGCAGGCCGCGGTGTACCTGTCGCGGTTCGCCAAGTCCGTCACGATCCTCGTGCGGGCCGAGTCGCTGACGGCCTCGATGTCGCACTACCTGATCCAGCAGATCGCCCGGATCCCGACGATCACCGTCCGGACCAGGACCCAGGTCGTGCAGGCGCACGGGGAGGAGCACCTGGAACGGTTGACGCTCCAGGACTCGTCGACCGGCGAGACCGAGGACGTCGACGCCCACGCGCTCTTCGTGTTCATCGGCGCCGCGCCGACGACCGACTGGCTCGCCGGCGTCGTGGCCCGGGACGCGCGCGGGTTCGTCCTCACCGGTCCGGACCTCGGCGTCGGCGCGGAACCGGTGAAGGGCTGGACGCTGGACAGGCAGCCCTACCTGTTGGAGACGAACGTGCCCGGCGTGTTCGCCATCGGCGACGTCCGCTCCGAGTCCACCAAACGCGTCGCCTCGGCGGTCGGTGAGGGCGCGATGGCCGTCATGCTCGTCCACCGCTACCTGGAGAAGCTGTGACTGCCGCGGAACCCCTCAAGGGCGAATCCCCCGCCTGCGACATCGACGAACTGCGGGGCCTGTTCCTGTTCGAGAAGCTCAGCGACGAACAACTGCGCTGGCTGTGCGAGCGGGGCGAGATCCGGTCCTACGCGCCCGGGCAGGTATATGCCGAAGGTGAAGCGGCGCAGTGGTTCTACGTCCTGCTTGAGGGAACGGTCGTGCTGTCGCGACGGGTCGGCGCAGACGACGTCGAGGTCACGCGAACCTCGCAGACCGGCGTCTACGCCGGCGCCTTCCAGGCCTACCTCGGCGACAAAGTGCAGCAGATCTACCGGAACTCGATGGCGGTCACGGTCCCGTCGCGCTTCTTCGTCCTGTCGGCCGAGACGTTCTCGACGATGGTGCACGAGTGGTTCCCGATGGCCGTGCACCTGCTGGAGGGCCTGTTCTTCGGCACCCAGATCGCCCAGCAGATCATCGGCGGACGGGAACGCCTGCTCGCGCTGGGCAAGCTGTCGGCCGGCCTGACCCACGAGTTGAACAACCCGGCCGGCGCCGCGCTGCGAGCCGCCTCCGCGTTGCGCGAAGGCGTGGCCGACGCCCGGTCGGCCCTCGGCGAGATCGCGGCGGAGCCGGAGTGGGCGCCGGGCCTGGAGACGCTGGTCGCGGTGCTGAACCGCGCGGTCGAGCAGGCCGCGCTTCGGAAGACCGGCGCACTCGGGCCGCTGGAGATCTCCGACCTCGAGGACGCGGTGACCGACTGGCTCGACGACCGGGACGTCCCGGACGGCTGGCGGCTCGCGCCGACGTTCGTCCAGGCCGGGCTGGAGGTCACCGATCTCGACGGGATCGCCGGCGCCGTGGACGGACGCGTCCTTCCGGCCGTCCTGTCCTGGCTGGGCCGCACCCTCGACACCGAGAGCCTGGCGGCCGAGATCGAGGAGGCGACGCTCCGGATCTCGACGCTGGTCGGCGCGGCGAAGCAGTACTCGCAGCTCGACCGTGCCCCGCAACAGGACAGCGACGTCCACACCCTGCTCGACAGCACGGTGACGATGCTCGCCGGGAAGATCCCGGACGGCGTCCGCATCGTGAAGGACTACGGGGCCGGCCTGCCGCCGGTGCCGGCCTACCCGGCGGAGCTCAACCAGGTGTGGACGAACCTCATCGACAACGCCGTCTCGGCGATGGACGGCGCCGGCACGCTGACCATTCGGACCACGCTGGACCGGGACCAGGTGGTCGTCGAGTTCCAGGACACCGGTCCCGGAGTGCCCGAGGAGATCAGGGGCCGCATCTTCGAGCCCTTCTTCACCACCAAGCCGGTGGGCAAGGGGACGGGCCTCGGGCTGGACATCTCCTGGCGGATCGTCGTCAGCCGGCACCACGGCGACCTCGGCGTCGAATCAGTCCCCGGCGACACCCGGTTCCGGGTGCGGCTACCGGTGAGCTGGGCCGGCCTCTCCTGAGCCCCGCGGGATCAGGCGCGTCGGCAGAACGATGCGGTGGGGCGCGGAGGCGTCGCCGGCGAGGCGGCTGAACAGGAGCTCGGCGGCGGTGTGGCCGAGCCCCGCCGGGTCCTGGGCGATGACGGTGACGCCCGGAGTGAGCAGATCCGCGAGCTCGAAGTCGTCGAAGCCCACCAGCGCGGGCCGGCCGGGGCGTCCGGTGATCCGGCGCAGGACCTCGACGGTCAGCCGGTTGTTGCCGGTGAACAGGGCGGTGGCCGGAGCCGGGCCGTCGAGCAGCCGGGCGAGCGCGAGGTCGATCCGCCCCGGCTTCAGCGCGTCCATCTCCACCAGGCGGGGATCGACGGTCAGGCCCGCGCCGGCCACGGCTTCGTGGTAGCCGCGCAGGCGTTCGGCCGCGGTGTAGAACGTCTCGCTGTCGCCGAGGAAGCCGATCCGGCGATGGCCCCCGGCCAGCAGGTGCTCGACGCCGCGCCGCGCGCCCCCGGCGTTGTCGGCCAGGACGGAGTCGGCCTCCAGGTCGACCGGCGGGCGGTCGACGAAGACCGCCGCGAGCCCGGCCGCCATCTCCGGGGCGAGGTAGCTGTGGTCGGCGGCGGCCGGGACGACGATGATGCCGTCGACCCGGCGGGCGCAGAACGCGAGTGCCAGTTCCCGCTCGCGGTGCGGGTCGTCGCGGCACGAGCCGGTCAGGAGCAGCGTGCCGTGCCGGGACGCCACCTCCTCGGCGGCGCCGGTCAGGGCCGAGGAGAAGGGGTCGGCGACCTGTTCGACCAGCAGGGCGATCGCGCCGGTGCGGCCGGTGCGCAGGGTGCGCGCCGAGTCGTTGCGGCGGAACCCGAGGTCCTGGATGGCCGTGAGGACGCGGGCCATCGTCTCGGGGGTGACTCCGGGCTCGCCGTTGACGACGCGGGAGACGGTCTTGATCCCCACACCCGCCTGCTCGGCGACATCCTTCATCGTGGCGCGGCCCGCTCGGCCTGTGCCCGCGTTCTCGATGCTCACCGGATACCCGTTTTCCCCACAAATGCTCAGGAATTGGCTGCACTGTACGAGCTCGGAGGCTATCAGGTGCGCGCCGCCCGAACCGATCCGGACGGAGTGTCGGGCGGCGCGCCCCAGGTCAGGCGTTGACCTCCAGCTCGTAGATGCGGGCGGCGGTGTCGGTGGTGTTCGTCGGCGTGATCACGTTCAGCCGCACGTACCGGCCGGAGGCGCCGGCGTTGACGGTGGTCACGTCGGCGGTGTTGCCGCGGATCTGGGCGACCGTCGTCCACGTGGAGCCGTCAGCCGAGACCTGGATGTCCGCGTCCTTGGTGTTCCAGGCCGTGTTCTCCCCGCCGGCTCCGGCGTTGCGCAGCGTGAAGGAGCTGATCGCATAAGTCTGACCCAGGTCGACCTGTAGCCACTTGCTGGCGCCCAGGGAGCACCACTTGTCGGAGTTGCCACCGGAGACGCTGCCGTTGAACGCCTTGTTCGGCGTCTCGTTGGAGTTGCAGGACGAGTCGGCGGTGGCCGGCTTGTTCAGGGCGACGTTGGTCGTGCCGCCCGCGCCGGGGCCGTACACCTCCAGTTCGTAGATCCGGGTCGCCGAGTCACCGTTGTTCGTCGGGGTGTTGACGGTGAGTCGGACGTAGCGCGCCGACACGGTGCTGATCGGACTGTAGGTTCGGCTGGACCGGGATCCCGACACACTGGCCGCCGTGGTCCAGGTGCTGCCGTCGGTGCTGGTCGCGATGGTGAAGGCGCCGGTGTTGTACCCGGTCGTCTCGCCGCCGAGGCCGGCGTGCTTGACCACGAACGAGCCGACGTTCTGCACCGATCCCAGGTCCACCTGCAAGCTCGCGCCGCTGACTCCGGAGCACCACTTGCTGTTGCCGGCCAGCGATCCGTCGACCGCGTTGGCCGCGCCCTCGGCGGCGACGCACGGCGTGGAGCCGGTGACCGTCTTGCCCTGGGCCAGGTTCGGGCCGAGGTTCGGCGCGGCCGGCGGCGGGGTGTAGCCGTCGGTGAAGCTCGGCGGCACGTCGCTGGTCCCGGTGCCCCAGGTGCTGCCCGGGGTGGCGCCCATCGTGTAGCTGAGGGTGCCGCCCGCGGCCAGGTCCGGGTAGCGGAGGTAGTCGTGCGTCGTCCCGGCGCCGTTGAGCGCCAGCGACTGGACGTAGGACCCGGAGCCGGTGGCGTTGATCGTGACGTTGCCCGCCGCGCGCTGGATCACGACGCTCGGGAAGGACGGGCCGTGCAGCGCGAGGGTGTCGGCGCCCGGCGTGGCCGGGTACATGCCCAGCGCCGCCCAGACGTACCAGGCGGAGGTGGCGCCCAGGTCGTCGTTGCCGGGCAGGCCGCCCGCGGCGGTGTTGAAGCCCTGGGACATCACCTTGTGCACGGCGTCGGCGGCGCCGGCCGGGTCGCCGGCGAAGTCGTACGCCCACGGCACGCCGTGCTCGGGCTCGTTGCCGATGTAGAAGTACGGCGTGGTCAGTCCGCCGTTGACCTGGGTGAAGTGGTGGTTCAGCCGCTGGACCGCGGTCTGCCGCCCGCCCATCAGGTCGATCAGGGCCTGGAAGCTGTAGGTGGTCATCCAGGTGTACTGCGCCGGGTTTCCCTCGGTGTAGCCGCTGTTGCTGGCGGGGTTCACCGGCCAGGCCCACGTCCCGTCGCTGTTGTGCGGGCTCACGTAGGAGGACTCGGGGTTGAAGACGTTCTCCCACCACTGGGCCCGGGTCATGTGCGTGTTGTAGTCGGTGGTGTCGCCCAGGGCCTTGGCGAACTGGGCCATGGCGAAGTCAGAGGCCGAATACTCCAGGGAGTCCGACGGGTCGCCGATGATGTAGTGCCGGGACTCGTAGCCGCTCTCGTTGCCGCGGATCGCCCGGCCCTGCGTGGTGCCGCCGGCCGAGGACTTGTCCATCAGGGTCAGCGCGGCCGCGGTGTCGAAGCCGCGCACGCCGAACGCGTAGGCGGAGGCCACGATGATCGGGCCCGGATCGCCCGTCATGATGAAGTCCTCGGAGTTCTCCTGCGACCACTTGGGAAGCAGGCCGCCCTGCTGGCCGTCGAGCACCATGGACTTGACCACGTCGGTCATCACGTCGGGGGCGACGAAGGCCATCAGCGCCGCCCAGGACCGGTAGATGTCCCAGCCGGAGTAGTTCTGGTAGACGGTCATGCCGCTCGCGGTGTGCACCGCCCGGTCGAAGCCCATGTACTGGCCGTTGACGTCGCTGGCGACGTTCGGGCTCTGGAACACGTGGTAGAGCGCCGTGTAGAACTTCTGCAGGTCGGTTGTGGCGCCGCCGGTGACCTGGATCCGGTTCAGCATGGTGTTCCAGGCGCTGTCGGCGTTGGCCTTCAGCGTGTCGAAGGCACCGGTCTCGGCGGCGAGGTTCGCCTGCGCGTTGGCCACGCTGACGTAGGACAGCGCGACCGTGGCCTGCACCGCGGCGCCCGACGTGGTGTCGAACGTCAGATAGGCCCCGGTGTTGGTGCCGCTGGTGCTGTTGGAGCCCGCGGATATGGTGCCGCCGTTCCAGGTGCCGTGCGCGATCGGCGCCTGGCTGAGCTGCATGGCGAAGTAGATCTGGTACGTTCCGCCGCCGCAGAAGCCGCCGCCGGTCAGGCTGCCGGTCACGGTCGAGCCGGAGACGGTGACCGAGCCGGAGCGGTTGCCGGTCGCCATGCGGCTGGTGTTGATGAGCAGCTGGGCGGTCGTGGTGGCCGGGTAGGTCAGCCGGGCGGCTCCGGTGCGGGTGGTCGCCGTCAGCTCCACCGTCGTGCCGTACTTGTCGAGCTTGGTCTTGTAGTAGCCGGGAGCGGCTGACTCGTTGGCCTTGGTGTAGGCGGAGGCGTAGCCGGTCCAGTTGGTGCCGGGGGAGCTCGACAGCGCACCGGTCACCGGCAGGATGTTGAGATCCTCGTTGTTCGCGCAGCCGGCGCCGTCGAAGTGGGTGAGGCTGAAGTCCTCGACGGTGCTGTCGCTGTACCGGTAGCCGGAGGGCGAGCCCGTGGGGGTGTCCGGGCTGAACTGCACCATGCCGAAGGGCACTTCGGCGCCCGGGAAGGTGCTGCCGCCGGCGCCGCCGGGGACGGGGTTCGGCGCGTTGCTGTCGTCGGTGCCGATGAACGGGTTGACGTACTGCGTGGGGTCGCTGACGGCCGCGTGGGCCGCCGTCGCGGCCGGCACGGACAGGCCGGCCACGGCCAGGGCGAGCGACGAGATCGCGATCGGCAGGCGGCCGCGCGCGCGGTGGGGACGGAAACTCATGGCCCTGTCTCTCCTCAAGACTGGTGGGTGTGAGCTCTCGCGTGACAACGATGTCATCCGCGCGTCACACAGTGGACGCGTCGGCGTCCATCGTCAAGGGCCGAAAAAGGTCGCTTTGCCGCCCCGTCGGTCACCACGCTGTTCCGAAGTCTTGACAACGGGTGCGGTCGGGGTCATCGTTACCCACCACGACGCTGACAACGATGTCAACCCGATCCACGAGCGCAGGAGTGAGCACGCTGATGCCAACACCGCTGCTGGAGGCCCAGGAGGTGGTCAAGCACTACGGGCAGGTCCACGCGCTGGACGGCGCCGCCTTCACCGCCCAGGCCGGCGAGGTCGTCGCCCTGATCGGCGACAACGGGGCCGGCAAGTCGACCCTGGTCAAGATCCTGTCGGGCGCCGTGGCGCCGGACGCGGGCCGGGTGCTGATCGACGGGGAGCCGGTGCGGCTGTCCGGGCCGCTCGACGCCCAGCGCCGCGGCCTGGAGACGGTGTACCAGGACCTGGCGCTGGCGCCGGACCTGGACGCCGCGGCCAACCTGTACCTCGGCCGCGAGCTCTACCGCAGGGGCCTGCTCGGCCGGCTCGGCTTCCTGAACCGGGCGGCGATGCGCGAGGCGGCGGTCGAGGCGTTCGCCGAACTCGGCGTGTCACTGCGGGACGTCGGGGTCAGCGTCGCGTCGCTGTCCGGCGGACAGCGCCAGTCGGTCGCCGTCGCCCGGGCCGTGGCCTTCGCCAGCCGGCTGATCTTCCTCGACGAACCGACCGCCGCGCTCGGCGTCGTCCAGCGCGGCCACGTGCTGGACACCATCCGGCGGGTCCGCGACCGCGGGATCACCGTCGTGCTGATCAGCCACAACATGCCGGAGGTGCTCGCGGTCGCCGACCGGGTGGAGGTGCTGCGGCTGGGCCGGCGGGTGGCCAGCTTCACCGCGGCCCGGACCAGCGTCGACGAGCTGGTCGGCGCGATGACCGGAGCCCTGGACACGATCGGAGAGGCGGCATGAGCCCGGCGGACCTGGAGAAGCAGAACTCGGCGACTCCCTCGGAGACTTCCTCGGCGACCCCCGCGCCGGCGCCCGCGGCGACTCCCGACGCGGCGCCCGCCGCGCCCGCGCCGCCCGTCGCGCCCACCGCCTCAGGGCCCTGGGGCATCCTGCGGCGCCTCGGTGCGGCCAACGAGGCGTGGACGTTCGGGATCCTGCTCGTCCTCGTCGCGTACTTCACGATCGCGGCGCCCGGCAAGTTCCTCACCCAGTACGACATCACGCAGATCGCCACCAACGCGGCCATCTATCTGGTCCTCGGCGTCGGCATGACCTACGTGATCATCACGGCCGGCATCGACCTGTCCGTCGGCTCGGTCCTGGTGCTCTCCGCGGTGCTGTCCGCCGAGTACACGATCCACCACGGCGGCTCCGGCTCCGGCTGGGGCGTCATCACGATCAGCATCCTGATATCGCTGGCCACCGGCCTGGCCTGGGGCGTGATGCAGGGGCTGCTCGTGGCCAAGGCCAAGGTGCCGCCGCTGATCGTCACCCTCGGCGGATTCGGCGCGGCCCTCGGCCTGGCACAGATCATCACCGGCGGACAGGACCCGGCCGGCGCCGTCTCCACCCGGCTCCAGACGTCCATCGGGTTCGGGAAGCTGTTCGGCCAGATCCCGTGGCTGGTCGTCATCGCGTTCGCCACGACCGCCGTGTTCGGCGTCATGCTGGCCTCCACGCGGTTCGGCCGCTACACGTACGCCATCGGCTCCAACGCCGACGCGGTGCGCCGCGCCGGCATCGCCGTCGACCGGCACCTGGTGAAGGTGTACGGACTGGCCGGCCTGATGGCCGGGCTCGGCTCGGTGATGTGGCTGGCCTCCTACGGCACCACCTCGATCGCCGGGCACTCCACCGACAACCTCAAGGTGATCACGGCGGTCGTGCTCGGCGGGGCGAGCCTGTTCGGCGGCCGCGGCTCGGTGCTCGGCACCGTCATCGGGGTCTTCATCCCCGCGGTGCTCACCACCGGACTGATCATCATCGGGGTGCAGCAGTACTGGCAGGACGTCGCCATCGGCGCCGTGCTGGTGCTCGCGGTCTACGTCGACCAGCTCCGCCGGCGCGGTCGCGAACGCGGCTGACCGGCCCGCCGCCACCCATCCCCTCCACGTATCGCCCCATCCCCCTCGGATCGAGAAGAAGGGCTCTGCCATGCTCCGCATGAAGACGATAGCCGTGACCGGCGCCGTGCTGGCGCTCGCCGCCGGGACGGCGGGCTGCAGCAGCAGCGCGAGCAAGTCCGGATCGAGCGGCGGCGCCGCGCCGGGCGGCGGCGGCAAGAAGACCGTCGAGCTGATCACGGGCGTGAAGAGCGACCCGTTCTACATCACCATGACCTGCGCCGCGAAGGCCGAGGCCGACAAGCTCGGGGTCGGTTTCAAGGCCGACGGGTCCGCGCAGTGGGACGTCTCGGTCCAGCGGCCGATCATCGACTCGGTCGGCGCGGCCAAGCCGGACGGCCTGCTGATCTCCCCGGTGGACACCGCGGCGCTGACTCCTTCGCTGAAGCAGATCCAGGGGGCCGGGACCAAGGTCGTCCTGGTGGACACCGCGGTCACCGACACCTCGGTCGGCGTCTCGCGCATCTCCTCCGACAACGAGGCCGGCGGCAAGGTCGCGGCCCAGGCGCTGGCCAAGCTGATGGGGGACAAGGGCTCGGCCATCGTGATCAGCGTCAAGCCCGGCATCTCCACCACCGACGCCCGCATCAAGGGTTTCACGGAGGAGATGCAGGCCAACCACCCCGGGATCACCCTGCTCCCGGTGCTCTACGACAACGACCTGCCGGCCACCGCCGCGTCGCAGATCCAGTCGACCCTGGCCGCGCACCCCGACCTGGGCGGCGTGTTCGCCGGCAACACCAACACCGGCCAGGGCATCGCCACCGGCCTGCAGGCCGCCGGGAAGCAGGGCGCCGTCAAGGTCGCGGCCTTCGACGCCGAGCCGGACGAGATCCAGGCCCTGACCAACGGCACGCTGCAGGTGCTGGTGGCGCAGGACCCGGGGGCGATCGGCGCCCAGGGCGTCGACCAGGCGGTGGCCGCCATCGACGGCAAGCCGGTGACCGCGCAGATCGGCACGAACATGGTCGCCATCACGAAGGACAACATGAACGACCCGTCCGTCAGCAAGTACTTCTACAAGGGCTCCTGCTGAGCAAGCCGTAGCTGCGATCGGCGGGAGGACGACATCACCCGGCTCGACGAGGGGCGCCCCGCGGGGCGCCCCGACCCCGCGGTGGGCGCGGTGAGGCGGCCCGTCCTCGCCGTCGACATCGGCGGCACGAAGATCGCGGCCGCGCTGGTCGACACCGAGGGCCGCGTGCGGGCCCGGAGAAGCACCCCGACCGAGCGGGCGGCCCGCACCGCCGCCGGCGGGCCGGACGACATCCTGGAAGCGATCATCGAGCTGGCGAGGGCGACGGCGGCCGGGGCTGAGGGACCCCTGGCCGGCGTCGGCCTCGCCTCGGCGGGCCCGGTCGACCTCGCGGCCGGGGCGGTCGCGCCGGTCAACATCCCGGACCTGCACGGCCGCCCGGTCCTCGCCGCGCTCGCGGGCCTCGCGCCGGGGGGCCCGGCGCGCCTGGTCGGCGACGGGCTGGCGGCCGC
>NZ_BAAAQM010000104.1:0-15146 GCF_039531675.1 Catenulispora subtropica | reverse complement strand
ATCTCCACGGCCTCGTCCCAGGAGGCGCGGACCAGGCCGCCCTTGCCCCGGGCGCTCTGGTACGACCGGCGCCGCTCCGGGTCGTTCACGACGTCGGCCCAGGCCAGGACCGGGTCGCCGCCGACCTCGGCCTTGGCCTTGCGGTACTCCTCCAGCAGCACGCCTCGGATGTAGGGATAGCGCACCCGTGAAGGGGAGTAGGTGTACCAGGAGAAGGAAGCTCCGCGGGGGCAGCCACGGGGTTCGTACTCGGGGCGGTCGGGGCCGACGGACGGATAGTCCGTGGCCTGGTTCTCCCAGGTGATGATGCCGTCCTTGACGTAGACCTTCCAGCGGCAGGAGCCGGTGCAGTTCACGCCGTGGGTGGAGTGCACGATCTTGTCGTGGCTCCAGCGGTCGCGGTAGAAGACGTCGCCTTCGCGGCCGCCGGTATAGCGGACGCTGTGCAGGTCGGGAGCGGTCTGCCCACGGCGCAGGAACTTGCCGGTCTCCAGCAGGAGCGCGTCTGGCTCCTTCGATGCGTCGCGCGTCACCGGGCCCTACCTTCATACATTGACAGCATCCCCTTCTGGTGGTGACCCGTACGTGGCCCGCGAACCGGCCGGTCACCTGTCCGGACCAGTGAGCGGGCCCTGATGGGGCGGCGTGGGCAGGGGACCGGCGTGCACACACGGATCGCCGGGTTCTGGGCCGGGCTGCCGCCGGCCGGCGGCGGGATCGTCATGGCCACCGGGATCGAGTCGGTGAGCCTGCACCTGGCCGGGTTCGAGTTCCTGTCCCAGGTGCTGATGGTGCTGGCGGCCGCGGTGTGGCTGGCGTTCGTGGCGGTGTTCGCATACCGGTTCCTGCGCCGGCGGTCGCAGTGGATGACCGAGGCCTCGACGCCGCCGGCGCTCACCGGGATCGCGGGCACGTGCGTGCTGGGGACGCGCCTGGCCCTGTTCGGCTGGAAGCAGGTCGCGGTGGCGCTGCTGGTCATCGCCGCGGTGGTGTGGCCCGTACTGCTGGTCGCGGTGATGCGGCACTGGCGGCGGGGGATGCCGGGCGCGGTGTTCCTGGTGACGGTGGCGACGCAGGGGCTCGCGGTGCTGGCGGCGACGCTGGCGGGGCTGTGGAAGCAGAGTTGGCTGGCGATGGTGGCGTTCCTGCTGCTCGTGCTGGGTCTGGCGCTGTACCTGCAGGCGCTGTACCGGTTCGACTTGCGGCAGATCCGGACCGGCATGGGGGACCAGTGGGTGGCCGGCGGGGCGCTGGCGATCTCGGCGCTGGCGGCGTCGAAGCTGACGGGGTTCGCTCCGTGGACCGGCGCCATGCACGCGATGCTGCGGTGGCTGACGTTCGTGGTGCTGTTCTTCGCGCTGGCCTGGTACGCGGTGATGGTGTGGGCGGAGCTGCGGTGGCCGCGGCCCGGATACGACATCCGGCGGTGGGCGACGGTGTTCCCGATGGGGATGTCGGCGGCGGCGTGCCTGTCGACGTCGGTGGCGGCGGGGGTGGGCTGGCTCGGCCCGTTGGGGAGGGTGCTGATGTGGGTGGCGTTCGCGGTGTGGTTCGCGACGGGGTGCGGCCTGGTCGCGGCGTGGGGGCGGGCGGTGGCGGGGGACCGGCCGGAGCAGCGGGCGCGGCAGCGGGTCTCCTGATGTGCAACTCGCGGGTTGCGCGTGATGGGTCGATGTGCAACCCTGGAGTTGCACGATGAGAGCGACAGCTCAGAACCGAGAACCGAGAACCGGCACTCCCGAAACGAGGAGCACTCCCATGACCACGGACATGCAGGACCGCATCGAGCGCGAGACCCTGATCGCCGCCTCCCAGGACCGCGTCTGGTCCCTGGTGACCGAACCCGGCTTCTGGGTCGCCCCCACCGGCGTCACCGCCGTCCCCGGCGAGACCATCGTCGCCCACCACGACGAGTACGGCGACTTCCCGGTCCAGGTCGAGAAGATCGACCCCAAGAGCTATGTGTCCTACCGCTGGGCCAGCGCCTTCAGCGGCCAGGAACTGCGCGAGGGCATCACGACCCTGATCGAGTTCACCCTCACCCCCGAAGCCGACGGCACCCGCCTGCGCGTCGTCGAGAGCGGCTTCGCGTCCCTGGACGCCCCCGACGAGCAGCGCCGCGGCGCGCTGAAGGACAACACGGGCGGCTGGGAGCAGGTCATGGACGCGTTCAAGAAGCGCGCCGAAGAGGCGGCGTGACGGAAGAGGCGGAGGAGGGCCCGCTCGCTGCCGGGCCGCCGGACGGCACCGAGGGCCCGGACGGCCCGGCCGGCGCCGCCGGTACGGCCGGTGCCGCCGGCGTGGCGCGTGCACGGGGCGCGCCGCGCGGCGGCCGGGCGCGGGTCGATCCCGGGGGCGCGCGGCCACTGCGCGCCACCGGGGTTTCCGCGGGCGCGGCGGGCCCGGGTAGCGTGAACGTCATGGCGAGCACGGGCGGCACGGCGGCCGGCGGCATCACGGCCGAACCGGTCGACGACGTCCTCGCCGCGCTCGCCGACCCGACCCGCCGCCGTCTGCTGGACCTCCTCGCCGCCCGCGGCGCCGCCTCCGCCACCGACCTGGCCGGCGAGCTGCCGGTCACCCGCCAGGCCGTGGTGAAGCATCTGGCGGTACTCGACGCCGCCGGGCTGGTCACCGGACGCCGCGCCGGGCGCGAGGTCCGCTACGAAGTCCGTTCCGCCGCACTCGACGCGACGGCACGGTGGATGGCGACCCTCGCCGCTGACTGGGACCGCCGACTCGCCCGGATCAAGGCGATCGCGGAGGCGGCTGAGGCGGCTGAGACGGCCGACGCGGCCGACGCGGCCAAGCCTTCGCGCTGACGAGGCCCGCCGCTCAGAGGTCGCCCGCCGAACACTCAGGGCCCTGCCGCTCACGGTCAGGGCCCATGCGGCCCTGCGCCGCACCCCCATGTCTTGAAACGGAGCTGCACCGTGTCCGCGATACCCCCTGCCCGCGTCCGCTTCACCGGCCGCGAGCGTCTGGTCCTCCTCGTCCTGCTCGGCGCCGGGTTCATGCTCGCCGTCGACTTCTCGATCCTCAACGTCGCGTTCCCCGACATCGGCGACGGTGTCGGCCTCGGCCGTGCGGCCCTCCCGTGGATCACCACCGCCTACATGCTGCCGGCCGCCGGGTTCACGCTCGTCTTCGGGCGGCTCGGCGACCTCGTGGGACGCCGCCGGCTCTTCCTCGGGGGCGTCGCGCTGCTGATCGCGGCCAGTCTGCTCGGCGGCTTCTCCTCCGGGCCCGGTCCGCTGCTCACCGCGCGGGTCCTCCAGGGCTTCGCCACCGCGATGGCCACGCCCGCCGCGCTCTCGCTCCTCACCAGCACCTTCGCCGAGGGGGCCGCCCGGGATCGGGCGCTCGGGCTCAACGGTGCGCTGCTGTCCGGCGGCTTCACCGTGGGCGCGATGGTCGGCGGGAGCCTGGTCAGCCTGCTGAGCTGGCGGGCCGCGTTCTTCATCAACGTTCCCGTCGCCGTCGTCATCCTCGCGGTGGCGCCCGCGCTGCTCGTCGAGGGGGAGCGCAGTGAGCGCGTCCGGCTCGACCTGCCCGGTGCGGTGACGGTCACCGGCGGGCTGCTGGCCGGAACCTACTCCATCATCGAGAAGGACTGGCCGGCCGGGGCGGCGGCGGTCATCCTGCTCGTCGCCTTCTTCGGCATCGAGCGCCGGGCCGACGCGCCGCTCGTGCCGATTCCGGTGCTGCGGCGGCCGACCGTGCGGTGGGGCAACGCGGGCGGCTTCGTGGCCTTCACGATGGAGCCGGCCATGATCTTCCTGATGACCCTCTACCTGCAGGGCACGCTGCACCTGTCCCCGCTCGCGACCGGCTTCGTCTTCGGGGTGCCGGGGCTGGCCGCGATCGGTGCGGGAGTGGTGGCCGGGCGCTTCATCGGGCGGCACGGGGCGCGCCGGGTGCTGACCGCGGGGCTCGCGGTGCAGGGCCTGGCGACGCTGCCGCTGCTGCTCACCGGCTCCGGACGGTGGGCGCTCGCGGTCCTGATCCCGGCGCTGTTCGTGGGCTTCTTCGGCCACGTCACCGCGATCGTCGCCTACACCGTCACCGGCACGTCCGGCCTGCCGGACGGCGAGCAGGGCCTGGCCACCGGCCTGACGCTGATGACGCAGCAGGTCGCGATCACCTCCGGCATCCCGATCCTCAGCGCGGTGGCGGCCACCCGCGGCGGGGAGACGGCCGGGACGCACCTCGCGCTGGCCGTCGACGTCGTGGTGACGCTCGCGGGGGCGGCGCTGGTCTGGGTGGGTCTCAGGCCTCGTACTCCGGCGGCCCCGGATCCCGCCGCCGGCCCGGCCCCGGTCTTCACGAAGACTTCAGCTCAGCCTGCGACCCTGTCATGATCCGGGGGATCGCGCCGCTGTCGACGGCGCGATCCCCCGGATCCGGCTCCGGATCCGCGACGGAACGCGGAGCGGCGGCGCGCCGAGCAGCAGCCCGCCCCCACCGGCCCGCCGCATAGCGCACCGCCCCCACCGCCGGCGGTTCGGAGACCACCGTCACCGGCCCCGGTGCCCGCTCCCGCACCCGGGTCAGCAGCCTGGCGTGCCCGGCCGCGGCCACCGACCCGCCGAGCAGCACCGGCGGCGACTCCAGCCCCAGACGGCGCGCGGCGGCCGCGGCCATCCCGGCGATCTCGTCGCCGAGCACGTCGATCAGCAGCCCGGCCACCTCGTCCCCGGCCTCGGCGGCGGCGAACACCGCCGGGGACAGCTCGGCCGCGCGCCGGTCCGACTCCTCGCCCCGGTGCATGGCCAGCACCACGTCCAGCACGCTGGGCCGCCCGAAGTGCCCGGTGACCGCCGCCACCAGCGCGGTCGCCGGGCCCCGGCCGTCCTCGGCCCGCACCGCCCACCACAGCGCCGCCCGGCCCAGGTCGCCCCCGCCGCCCCAGTCGCCGGACTCCGCGCCGAGGGCCGGGTACGTGGCCAGCCGCCCGTCCGCCGCCACCGCCACGCAGTTGACACCGGTGCCGCAGACCACCGCGACGCCCTCGTAGCGGGCGAAGCCCCCACCCGTCGCCCCCGCGTACAGCACGGCGAAGGTGTCGTTGGCGACGTAGACCTCCTCGGCCCATCCGCGCGCCTCGATCTCCGTGCGCAGCGTCTCGATCTCCTCCGGGAGGTCGGCGCCGGCCAGGAACGCCGCCATCCCGCGCACCGGACCGGTCACGTCGCCCGGCGCCAGCAGCTCCCGCACCAGACCGGCCAGCACGGCCATCGCCGCCGGCACCCCCAGCGCCTGCGGGCGGAACGGGCCGCCGACCGCCCGCCGCACCTCGGAACCGTCCAGACGGACCAGCCGGACGTCGGTCTTGCTGTTGCCGCCGTCGACCGCTATCAGCAGGTCGGTGCCGCGCAGTGCGGAGAGGGGAGCCATGGCGGGCACCTTATTACGAGGACGATCACCCTCGAAGCGCGACTGCTACCGATCACCCTCGTCGGCGTGGGGGGCGCCGCCCAGGCGGGCCGCCGGCGAGGGCTTGCCGTCCACCTCGTACGGGCTGACCCCGACCATCGCCAGCCCGGCGCGGGCGAACCCGGTGAGCACGCACCACCCCCACCGGCCGGCCAGGCAGCGAGCCCGCTCCCGGCGCCAGACACCCGAAAGGTGCCGGCTGAGGTAGGCGTATTCCTCGAAGACCAACCGGTCGCGGTCGGCCACGGACATGACAGTGCCTCCTGAAGATGCAGCCCCCTGTGATCCGGGTTACAGACATCTTGCTGACATGCCGTCAAAAGTCAACGCCGGGCGACGGTTCGGCTACGCCCGCGGAACTCGGCGACGATTTCCGGCCGGGTTGCCGCACTTTCGGAGTATTCCTCCCCGCCGCGCGTCACCGTCACGTCGTAGATCCCGCTCCGCCCCTGGAGCACCCGCTCCTCGGCGCGCGCGGTCAGCACGTCCCCCTCCGCCACCGGCGCCAGGAAGCTGATGTCGCCGCCGGCGGCCACCGTCGCCGGTCCGTGGCTGTTGCACGCCAGCGCGAAGGCGGTGTCCGCGAGCAGGAACACGTACCCGCCGTGCCCGATGGCGTGGCCGTTCAGCATGGAGGCCGTCACCCGCATCCGCGCCACGGCCCGCCCCGGCGCCAGCTCGACCAGCTCGATGCCCAGCCCGGCCGAGGCCTTGTCGGAGTCGAACATCCCTCGGGCCGCCGCCAGGCCCGCCGCGATGCCGTCGTGCTCGTCGTGTTCCTTGTGCATACCGGCGACCCTACGACCCGCCCCGAGGATCGCCCGCGGCGACCTCCCGGAGCTCGGCGAACGCCGCCGAAAGCCGGTCCACCGTGTAGTGCGCGTTCAGCCCGCTCGGATTCGGCAGCACCCACAACCCCGTCTCCCCGAGCCTGTCCGCCTGCCGCCCCATCACGGCCTTCGGCGCGTCGAACGCCACCCGGTACGCGCCGATCCCCACCACCGCCAGCCACCGCGGCCGGAACTCGGCGACCTTCGCGCGCAGGATCACCCCGCCGGCCCGGTACTCCTCGGCGCGCAGCTCGGCCGCCCCGGCCGTCGCCCGCGCCACCACGTTCGTGATCCCGAGCCCGAAGCCCAGCAGCTCCTGCTGCTCCGTCGGCAGCAGCTGCCGCGGGGTGAACCCCGAGCGGTGCAGCGCAGGCCAGAACCGGTTGCCCGGGCGGGCGAAGTGGAACCCGGTCGCGGCCGACATCAGGCCGGGGTTGATGCCGCAGAACAGCACCGCCAGGTCCGGGGCGATGACGTCGTCGATCTTGTCCGCCATGACGCGACTGTAGTCCCTCGCGGCCCGCCGCCGTGACTCCGCGCCCCCTACGAGTAAGAATCCTGAATATGTCGGACCTCCCAGTGTTGAACACCTCAGACCCCGACTACACCCGGGACCCGTACGCGGTCCTGGCCCCGCTGCGCGAGAAGGGACCGGTGGTCCGGGTCGTCCTGGACGGCCTGCCGGTCTGGCTGGTCGTCGGCCACGACGAGGCGGTCCAGGTGCTGTCCTCGCCACGGATGAGCAACGACGGCATCCGCAACTCCGGTCCCGGGGCGCGCGCCGTGTTCTGGACCGGGGCCATGCAGCGCGGGCTCCAGTCGCACATGGGGCGGCTCGACCCTCCGGACCACACCCGTCTGCGCCGCCTGGTCCAGCAGGCCTTCACCCCGCGCCGGGTCGCCGCGCTGGAACCGTGGATCCGCCGGATCGCCCGGGACCTGATCGCCGGGTTCCCGGTGAACGGCGAGGTCGACCTCATCGGCTCCTTCGCCGCCCCGCTGCCGATCACCGTGATCGCCGAGCTGCTCGGCATCGAACCCGAGGAGCGCGCCGACTTCCGCCGCTGGGCCGACCTCTACCTGCACTCCGACGAGACCCAGGCCGAGCTGATGGCCGAGGCCGGCGGCAAGGTCGGCGCCCTGCTCGCCGGCCTGCTCGCCCGGCGCCGCGCCGGCCTCGGCGACGCGCCCCTGGACGTCGCCCACGAGGGCACGCTCACCGACGGCCTGATCCGCGCCCGCGACCAGGAGGACCGCCTCGACGAGCGCGAGCTGGTGTCCCTGTGCTTCCTGCTGCTCGGCGCCGGTTACGACACCACCCTGAACCTGATCGGCAACGCCGCGCTCCTGCTGCTGTCCGAACCCGGGCGCCTGCGGGCCCTGCGAGCGGCCCCGGGGACGCTGGCCGAGGTCATCGAGGAGGTCCTGCGGCTCGACCCGCCGGTCAAGGCGGTGTTCCTGCGCTACCCGCTGGAGGACACCGAGCTCGGCGGCGTGCGGGTCCTCGCCGGCGAACCGGTGATGGTGCACTTCAGCGTGGTCAGTCGCGACCCGCGCCGGTACAGCGACCCGGACGCGTACGTGCCCGGCCGCGCCGCCGCCTCCCGCACCGAGGCCGGACACCTCACCTTCGGCCACGGCCTGCACTACTGCCTGGGCGCCCCGCTGGCCCGGTTGGAGGCCCGCGTGGCCTTCGAGGAACTGCTGCGAGCCTGCCCCGGACTCGCCCTGGCCGAGCCGGTCGAGAAGCTGCGCTGGCAGCCCAGCCGCCTGTTCCGGGGGCTCGCCGCCCTCCCGGTGCATGTCGAGCGGCCGGTGGGGTAAGGGGGCTGACTCGGAATCAAGACCCTGATGACAAGTCGTCCGGATGTTAAAATGTCATCACATTCGGTTGACCGGCCGTCCCCGCGGTAGGAAGCTCCGATCAGTGGCCACCACCCTCACCCGCGATGACGGAGGCCGGCATGACACTGGTGGGCCTGGTAGGCGTCGGACGCATCGGAGCCTTCCACGCCGCGACCCTCAACGGGCTGCCGGGCGTCGAGGTGGTGGTCGCCGACGCCCAGGCCGGACGGGCCGAGGCCCTGGCCGGGTCGCTGGGCGCGCGGTGGGCCCCGGACGTCGGCGCGCTGCTCGACCAGGAACTCTCCGGGCTGGTCGTCGCCACCCCCACCGGCACCCACGCCGAGCTCATCGACCGCGGCGTCGCGGCCGACACCCCGGTGTTCTGCGAGAAGCCGGTCGCCGAGACCAGCGCCCGCACCCTGGAGATCGTCAAGAGCGTCGACAAGAACGGCGGCCGCGTGCAGGTCGGCTTCCAGCGCCGCTTCGACGCCGGCTACGCCGCCGCCCGCGCCGAGGTGGCCGGCGGCGCGCTCGGCCGGATCCACACCCTGCGCGGCCAGACCTGCGATCCGGCGCCCCCGCCGCCCGGCTACATCGCCTCCTCCGGCGGCATCTTCAAAGACTGCAGCGTCCACGACTTCGACGCCATCCGCTGGGTCACCGGCCGCGAGGTGGTGTCGGTCTACGCCACCGGATCGGCCCGCGGCGCCGCCTTCTTCGCCGAGGCCGGGGACGTCGACACCGCCGCCGCCCTGCTCCGGCTGGACGACGACGCCCTGGCCACCGTCACCGCCACCCGCTACCACGGCGCCGGCTACGCCGTCACCCTCGAGGTCCAGGGAACCCTGGGCAGCCTCGGCGCCGGCTTCGACGGGCAACTGCCGCTGCGGCCGGTCGGCGACGGCGTCGGCACCTGGCCGAAGGGCCCCGCGCACTCCAGCTTCATGAGCCGCTTCCACGAGGCCTACGTCAGGGAACTGCGCGCCTTCGTCGATTTCGCCGAGGGCCGCGCCGAGAACCCCTGCTCCGTCGGCGACGCACTCGAGGCGCTCTACATCGCCGAGGCCTGCGACCTGTCCCGAGCCGAGAACCGGCCGGTGTCCCTGGCGGAGGTCCGGGCATGACCGCCGGACAGCTCACCGGCAGGCTCGCCGGCGCCCCGATCTCCTGGGGCGTGTGCGAGGTACCGGGATGGGGACACCAGCTCGCCGCCGACAGAGTCCTGAGCGAGATGGGCGCCGCCGGGCTCAGGGCCACCGAGTTCGGCCCGGACGGCTTCCTGCCGGTCGACGCGGGCAAACGGCGCGCCCTGCTGAACAAACACCGGCTCACCGCGGTCGGCGGCTTCGTCCCGGCCGTGCTGCACGAACCCGGCCACGATCCCTGGCCCGCGGTGAAGCAGGCCCTGTACGGGTTCGCCACCACCGGCGCCGACGTCCTCGTGCTCGCCGCCGCCACCGGCCAGGACGGCTACGACTCCCGCCCCGGCCTCGACGACTCCGGCTGGCGCCGCCTGTTCTGGAACCTGGACCGGCTCCGCGGCCGCGCCGCCGAACTCGGGATCCGCGCCTGTCTGCACCCGCACGTCGGCACCATGATCGAGACCGGCGAGGACGTCGACCGGCTGCTCGACCGCTCGGTCACGCCGCTGTGCCTGGACACCGGCCACCTGATGGCCGGCGGCGGCGACCCGGCCCGGGTCGCGCGCGAGGCACCCGAGCGGATCATGCACGCCCACCTGAAGGACGTCGACGCGGCCCTGGCCGCCCGCGTCCGCGACGGCGGCCTGACCTACCACGACGCCGTCCGCGCCGGCCTGTACACCCCGCTCGGTACCGGCGACGCCGACATCGCAGGCGTCGTGGGCGCCCTGGAGGGGAACGGATATCAGGGCTGGTACGTGCTGGAGCAGGACACCGTCCTGGACTCCGAGCCCGGCGACGGGGCCGGCCCGCTGGCCGCGGTGCGCGCCGGCGTCGCCTACCTGGAGAGCCTGGCATGACCTATGACGTCGTCACCATGGGCCGCGTCGGCGTGGACGTCTACCCGCTGCAGATCGGCGTCGGCCTGGAGGACGTCGAGACGTTCGGCAAGTTCCTCGGCGGCAGCGCCACCAACGTCGCCGTCGCCGCCGCCCGGCACGGCCGGCGCACCGCGGTGGTCACCCGGGTCGGCCGGGATCCGTTCGGCCGTTTCGTCCGGCGCGCGCTGCGCGGGTTCGGCGTCGACGACGCGTTCCTGGCCGAGGTCGAGGGCCTGCCGACGCCGGTCACGTTCTGCGAGATGTTCCCCCCGGACGACTTCCCGATCTACTTCTACCGCTGGCCCAAGGCGCCGGACCTGACGATCGCCCCGGACGAGCTCGACCTGGAGGCCGTCGCCGGCGCCGGGGCCTTCTGGGCGACCGTCACCGGCCTGTCCGCCGAACCGAGCCGCTCCGCGCACCACGCCGCCTGGCATGCCCGGGACCGCGCCCCGCTCACCGTCCTCGACCTCGACTACCGGCCGCAGTTCTGGGACACGCAGACCGCCGCCGGACGCGCCGCGCGCCTGGCGCTGCCGCATGTCACGGTCGCCGTCGGCAACCGCGAGGAATGCTTCACCGCGGTGGGCGAGCGCGACCCGCACCGTGCCGCCGAGGCCCTGCTCGGGCTGGGCCCGGACCTGGCGGTGGTGAAGCTCGGACCGGACGGGGTCCTGGCCCGCACCGCGGAGACGACCCTGGAGATCCCGCCCCATCCGGTGAAGGCGCTCAACGGCCTCGGCGCCGGGGACGCCTTCGGGGGCGCGCTGTGCCACGCCCTGCTCGAAGGCTGGCCTCTGGAGCGGACGCTGCGCTTCGCCAGTGCGGCCGGGGCGCTGGTGGCGGCCCGGATCGAGTGCTCCACCGCGATGCCGACCACCGCCGAGGTGCTCTCCGCGCTGGAGGACTCCGATGCGTGACGAGGCGCCCTCCAGCGGCTCCAAGGGCTTCAGCGGCTTCGGCTGCTTCGGTGGCTTCAGCGGCTTCCGGGAGGGCAGGAAAGACCGGAACGACAAGCAGCCGGCCCGGCGGTGTGGCGCCGGGCCGGCCATTTCCCGGGGCGGCCCGCCGCAGCCGCCCCCCGACCCGGCGCACCCGATCCCGGAGGTCGTCCATGCCTGACGTCGCGGATATCAGGACGCTGCGCCGCACCAGGGCCCACGAGCCGGAGGCGATCGCCGCCGCGGCCTCCCGGCGGCGGGTCCGGCGCTCGCTGCTGGACACCGGCGAGCGGCTCATGCTGCTGGCCGCGGACCATCCGGCGCGCGGCGCGCTCGGCGTGCGGGACGATCCGCTGGCCATGGCCGACCGGCGCGAGCTGCTGGACCGGCTGGTGGTGGCCCTGGAGCGGCCCGGCGTCGACGGGGTGCTGGCCACGCCGGACATCGTGGAGGACCTGCTGCTGCTCGGCGCGCTCGACGGCAAGGTGGTGCTGGGCTCGATGAACCGCGGCGGCCTGGCCGGGTCGGTGTCGGAGCTCGACGACCGGTTCACCGCCTACGACGCCGCCACCATAGCGGCGTTCGGACTGGACGGCGGCAAGATGCTGCTGCGCATCGACCTGGACGACGCGGACACCGTCGCCACGCTGGAGGCCTGCGGCCGCGCCGTGACCGAGCTGGCGGCCCGCCGGCGGGTGGCGATGATCGAGCCCTTCATGGCCCACCGCGACAACGGCCGCCTGCGCAACGACCTGTCGCCGCCGGCGGTCGTCCGCGCCTGCGCCATCGCCGCCGGCCTGGGCGCCACCAGCGCCTACACCTGGCTCAAGCTGCCGGTCGTGGAGGAGATGGAACGCGTCCTGACCGCGACCACGCTGCCCGTCCTGCTCCTCGGCGGCGACCCCGACGGCGCCCCGGAGGAGACCTTCGCCGCCTGGGAGAAGGCCCTGGCGCTGGAAGGCGTCTACGGCCTGGTGGTCGGCAGGGCCCTGCTCTACCCGCCGGACGGCGACGTCGCCGCGGCCGTCGACACCGCCACCGCGCTGGTGAAGGCGGGGGAGCGGGCATGATCACCCGCCGCCTCACCGTCGCCCAGGCCCTCGTCCGCTTCCTCGCCGCACAGCACTCCGAGCGCGACGGCGTCGAACACCGCCTCATCGAGGGGGTGTTCGGCATCTTCGGCCACGGCAACGTCGCCGGCCTCGGCGAGGCCCTGCTCGGCCTCGAACTCCAGGACCCGGCGCTGCTGCCCTACCGCCAGGCGCGCAACGAGCAGGCGATGGTCCACACCGCCGCCGGCTTCGCCCGCATGCGCGACCGTCTGTCCACCTACGCCTGCACCACCTCGATCGGCCCCGGCGCGACCAATCTCGTCACCGGTGCGGCGCTGGCGACGGTCAACCGGCTGCCGGTGCTGTTGCTGCCCGGCGACGTCTTCGCGACCCGCCCCGTCAACCCCGTGTTGCAAGAGCTCGAAGACCCCCGCAGCTTCGACGTCTCCGTCAACGACACGCTGCGTCCGGTCAGCCGCTACTTCGACCGCGTGAACCGTCCCGAGCAGCTGCCGTCCGCGTTGCTGGCCGCCATGCGGGTGCTGACCGATCCGGCCGAGACCGGCGCGGTGACGCTCGCGCTTCCGCAGGACGTGCAGGCCGAGGCGGGGGAGTGGCCCGAAGACCTGTTCCGGCACCGGGTCTGGCACATCCCGCGCCCCCGCGCCGACCTCAGTGCCCTGTCACGCGCGGTCGGAGCGATCCGGGAGGCGCGGCGGCCCCTCATCGTCGCCGGGGGCGGCGTCGTCTACGCGCAGGCTGCCGACGCCCTGCGCACCTTCGCCGAATCCACCGGCATCCCGGTGGCCGAAACCCAGGCCGGCAAAGGCGTCCTGCCGCACTACCACCCGCTGTCGCTGGGCGCGGTCGGGGCCACCGGCACCTCGGCCGCGAACGCCATCGCGGCGCGGGCGGACCTCGTGATCGGCGTCGGCACCCGCTGGTCGGACTTCACCACCGCGTCCCACACCGCCTTCCGGGATCCGGACGTCGGCTTCGTCACCGTCAACATCGCGGCCTTCGACGCGGCGAAGCACGCCGGGGTCGCGGTGGTCGCCGACGCCCGCTCGGCGCTCGACGACCTGACGGCGGCCCTGGCCGGCTGGACCGTCACCCCCGACCACCGCGTCGCCACGGCCGCGGCCCGGGAGACGTGGCAGAACCACGTCGCCGCGGCCTACAGCTTCCGCAACGCCCCGCTGCCGTCGCAGATCGAGGTGATCGCCGCGGTCAACGACGCCGCGGGCCCGGCCGACGTCGTGGTCTGCGCCGCCGGCTCGATGCCCGGCGACCTGCACCGGCTGTGGCGCTCCAGCGGCGACCCGAAGACGTACCACGTCGAGTACGGCTACTCCTGCATGGGCTACGAGATCGCCGGCGGTCTCGGCGTGAAGCTGGCCGCGCCCGAGCGCGAGGTCTACGTCCTGGTCGGTGACGGCTCCTACCTGATGCTGGCGCAGGAGATCGTGACCGCGGTCGCCGAGCACGTGAAGCTGATCGTGGTGCTGGTCGACAACGGCGGCTTCGCCTCGATCGGCCGGCTGTCCGAGTCCCTGGGCGCGCAGCGCTTCGGGACCGCCTACCGCTTCCGGTCCGCCTCGGGCCGGCTGGACGGCGGCCCGCTGCCCGTGGACCTGGCCGCCAACGCCGCGAGCCTGGGCGCGCGGGTGGAGCGGGCCAAGGACATCGAAGAGCTCGAAGCAGCGCTGCAGCGTGCCCGGGCCGGCGACCGGATCACCGTCGTGCACGTCGAGACCGACCCGCTGGCCGAAGCGCCCGACGGCGGCGCGTGGTGGGACGTGCCCGTCGCGGAGGTCTCGGAGATCCCTTCCACTCGCGCGGCCCGAACGGGGTATGAAGACGCGAAGAAAGCTCAACGCCCGTACTTGTAACACCACTACCGATGTGGAGGAGGCACGTATGGCACCGAGAACGCGTTATTCCCTCGACCGGCTGCTCACGGCACTGTTGGCGACCGCGCTCCTGATCGCCGGCTGCTCGTCGAGTTCTTCCCCGAAGAACTCCGCCGCCGGGGGCTCCTGCCCCTACACCTTCGCCCTGATCACCCACGGCGACAACGGCAACTTCTGGAGCGTCGTCTACAAGGGCGCCAAGGACGCCGCCAAGGACACCGGCTGCAAGCTGTCCGAGACCTACGGCTCGCAGCAGCAGGGCCAGGCCGAGCCGGACGACGCGGCGGAGAACGCGCAGATCCAGAACGCCGTCAACGCCAAGGTCAACGGGATCGTCGTCTCCGACCACGCGCCGTCGGTGATGAACGCGACGCTGGCCGCGGCCGCCGACGCGGGGATCCCGGTGGTGCTGGTCAACGCCGGCTGCACCGACGCCGACATCGCCGCGTCCAAGGCCCTCACCTGCGTCGGCCAGCCCGAGCAGCTGGCCGGCAAGCAGGCGGGGCAGCGGTTCGCCAAGGGGAACGCGACCAACGTGCTCTGCGTCATCCACCAGTCGGGCCAGAACCTGCTGGACCGCTGCGACGGCATCGCGCAGGGGCTGGGCGTCGGCGACAAGTGCGGCACCGGCGACGCGCCGGCCGCGGGCCCGGCGTGCACCGAGCTGATCCTGTCCACGCCCAACGCCGCCTCCAACCCGCAGCAGGCGATCGGCCAGGTCACCGCCTATCTGCAGGCGCACCCCGGGATCAACGCCGTGATGACGCTGAACAACGCGGTCGGGCAGGCGCTGGTGGTGGCCAAGCCGGCGAACGTCAAGATCGCCACCTTCGACCTGTCCCAGGACGTGCAGAACGACCTGCAGGCCTCGCCGCCCACCATGGACTTCGCGGTGGACCAGCAGCAGTACCTGCAGGGTTACCTGCCGGTGCAGTTCCTCTACCTCTACAACAAGCACGAGGGCAACGCCGTCGGCGGCGGCACCACCGTCGCCAGCGGCCCGAAGCTCGTCGACAGCTCGAACATCAAGTCGGTGGCGGCCGCGATCGCCGCCGGGGACGACTGATGACGGCGGAAGACATCGCGGTGGCCCGGCCCGACGCGGC
>NZ_BAAAQM010000103.1:0-15173 GCF_039531675.1 Catenulispora subtropica | reverse complement strand
GTGAGGCGTTCGGGGTGTTGGGGTGGGCGGGCGGGGGGTTCGGGGCCGGGGTCGATGTCGTGGCGGTGCCGGTGTGGTGAGGTGGTTTCCGGTGGGGTTTGCCAGGGGGGCCGTGCTGGTGGGGGTTGTGTGGCCGGGCCGGTGGGGGGTGTCAGGCTGGTGAGGGGTGCCAGGCTGCTGAGTTGTGTGGTCAGGGGGTTGTGATCGGCGCTGGTCAGGGTCATGGGGTGTGGTTCCTTGCCTAGACCTTGTCGGCGGCGATCATGAGGTAGTGGAAGCTGCCTTCTTTGTAGGCGGTGAGGAATGCTTCTTCGATGCCGGTGGTGACGCTGGATTGCTGGCGCAGTTCCCAGTAGGGGATGGTGGCGGCGGTGAGGTCGACGACGGAGATGGGGATCAGGCCGTTGGCGGCCAGGGCGGAGAAGTAGCCGCTGCGGGGGTGGATGTCGCAGATGTAGTGGGCGTTGATCTGGCTGACGGAGCGTGAGGGCAGGCGGCCGTAGGCGTCGTTGTAGCAGCCGGTGATGGTGACGTAGCGGCCGCCGGGCGCCAGGGCGCGGGCGTGTTCGGCGAACAGGGTGTCCAGGTCGACGTACATGGTGGATTCGTTGTTCCAGATGGCTTGGAAGGTGCCGTCTTCGAAGCCGTTGTCGAGCATGTTCCGCAGGTGGTAGCGGACTTTGCCGGCCAGGTGCATCTGTTCGGCGCGGTTGTTGGCGAAGTCGACCTGCTTGCCGGAGATGGACAGGCCGTCGACGCGGCAGCCGAAGCGCAGGGCGGCCATGAGGCTGGTGCCGCCGCGGCCGGAGCCGGCGTCCAGGAGCCGGTGGGTTTCGGTGATGGGGCCTAACTGGTCGAGCAGGAAGTCGGCTTGGGCGGTTTCCAGGCGGTGCATTTCGGCGATGACGCGGGCTTCGCGGTCGGTGTCGGGGCCGGTCAGGACGGTCCAGTCGACCTCGCCGATGCCGTAGTGGTGGTGGTAGATGCCGTCGACGTCGCCGAGGCGCAGGTTGACGGGGTTCTTCTCCTGGTCCCAGTAGTGGGCGACGGATTCCTGGTAGCGGCTGGTGACGGCGGACTGCGGACCCATGTGTGGTTCACCCTTCGTCGTGGTGGTGTGTGGTCGGCTGCTGTGGCGGGGCAGGTGTTGACCGGGCTGGTGAGGTCGGGGTTGGGCTGGGTTCGGAGTCAGGGGTCAGGGGGCGGTGTGGAAGGTGTGGTGGCCGCCGAGCCAGGTCCACAGTGCGGCCAGGTAGCGGCCGGTGGCGGGGTCGGCGGTGGCGGCCAGTTCGGTGGCGTGGTGGTGGAAGGCGTGCATGGTGTCGTCGTGGATGGCGGCAGCGCGGCGGGTGGCGGCGGGGGTGCCGAGACGGTCGGCGCGGGCGATCGCGGCGGTGAGGCCGGTGGGGGCCGGGTGGGCGAGGTCTTGTAGCAGGGCTGCGGCCAGTGCGGCCAAGTGTTGTGTGCGTTGCAGGTCGGGGTGGGCGGCTGCGGCGGGGCTGAGTTCGTAGCCTTCGATGGCGTCCAGTGCGGTCAGGGCGGGGCTGTAGGCGTTGATGTGTGCGTGGGAGAGGTGTTCCCAGGGTGGGTGTGGGCCGGAGCCGGTGGGGGTGGCTGCGGCCAGGGCCTGGTAGGCGCGGCGGACTCGGTCCAGTTGGTAGGGGGAGGCCGGTAGGGCGCTGAGGGCGGCCAGCGCCGAGCGTAGGGCTGGCTGGTCGCTGGTAACGGGACTTGGGGCGGGGGTTGGGTGGCGTGCGGTGTGGGGGGTGTCGCAGGCGTCGTAGATTTCCTGGAGTGCGATGTCCAGGGCCTGTACGAGTACGGGTGCGGGCCCGGGCGGGTTGGGCGGGGGCGGGGCTGCGGCTTCGATGAGTTTCCCGACGGCCAGGAGTTGTGCGGCGGTGGTCAGGCGGGCGGGGTCGTCGGTGTCGGGGTGGGTGAGTACCGCGAGCTGCCCGTGTCCGGCGATCGCCTGTGGCGGTAGTCCGAGGCTGTCGGCCCACTGGTGCAGGCGGTGCTGGACCTGCTGGGCCAGGGCGGGGTGGGTGCGCACGGCGGTGGGGCAGTACAAGGCGGCGACGGCGCGCGCCGGTCGGCTGGTTTCGGCCAGGGTGGCGGCGGAGGTGCCGATTCCTGTGGGGCCGGGTGGCGGCAGCCCGGGGGTCATGGTTCAGCTCCTCGGGGCGGCGATGTCGACGTTTTCCAGGATGCCGATGGCGTCGGGGACGAGGACGGCGGCGGAGTAGTAGGCGGTGACCAGGTATTGGATGATCGCTTTTTCGGTGATGCCCATGAAGCGGACGTTGAGGCTGGGTTCGTATTCGTCGGGGATGCCGGTCTGGTGCAGACCGACGACGCCTTGGTGGGTTCGGCCCAGGCGCATGGCGATGATGGAGGTGGTGTGGCCGTCGGTGATGCCGATCTTGCCGCAGGGGTAGATGGGGACGCCGCGCCAGGCGGGGAGTTGGTGGCCGTCGATGTCGACGGTGCCGGGGTAGAGGCCGCGTTTGGTGCATTCGCGGCTGAAGGCGGCGATGGCTTTGGGGTGGGCGAGGAACATGTGGGTGCTGCGGCGCATGGACAGCAGGTCGTCCATGTCGTCGGGGGTGGGGGGTCCGGACCAGGTGGAGATGCGCTGGTCGTATTCGGTGTTGTGGAGGAGTCCGAAGTCGCGGTTGTTGAGCAGTTCCCATTCTTGGCGTTCGCGGATTTCCTCGATGGTCAGGCGGAGTTGTTCTTTGACCTGGTCCATGGGGTCGTTGTAGAGGTCGGCGACGCGGGAGTGGATGCGCAGGACGGTTTGGGTGAGGGACAGCTGGTATTCGCGGGGTTCGAGTTCGTAGTCGACGTAGGTGCCGGCGAGTTCGATTTCGCCTTCGTGGCCGGCGGTGATTTCGACGTGGGCTTCGCCTTTGGTGTTGACTTTGCGGCCGGTGCGGGTGACGAAGTCGGTGAGGTGGTCGCGCAGGTGGTCGTTGTCTTGGACGGTGCGGCGGAAGTCGTCCCAGGTGAGGACCATGAGGGTGCCGGCGGTGGTGGCTTTGACGGTGGCGTTCCACAGGGGGTCTTCTTGCAGGAGGGCTTCGTCGCCGAGGTGGGCGCCGTCGGTGAGGACGCCGAGGGTTTCCGGTTCGCCGTAGGCGCCGGTGGTGGTGCGTTCCACGCGGCCGTGGGCGAGGATGAACACTTCGTCGATGGGGTGTCCGGCTTCGGCGATGGTGTCTGCGGGCCGGAATTCGCGGGGGGTGAACAGGGTGGCGAGGTGGGCCAGGAGGGTGTCGTCGGTGAAGCCGCGCAGGGCGGGGATTTCGCGCAGGGTTTCGGGGATGATGCGGATGTCGTCGGCGCCGTTTTGGAGGAAGGCGACGCGGCCGCGGCCGACGGCGTGGGTGAGGCGGCGGTTGACGCGGTAGGTGCCGCCGGATACTTCTTCCCAGGGCAGGCGGCGTAGCAGCCATCGGGAGGTGATGGCTTGCATCTGCGGCTGGGTTTTGGTGGTGGTGGCGAGGTTGCGGGCGGCGGTGGTGCTCAGTGACTGCGCTGTGTCGGGGCGTTCGGGGCTGGGGTCTTCGTGGTGTTCGGCGGTGCGGTCCGGGGTGGTCGTCATGGCCGGGTCCTCCTTGTCGTGCCGGTGCCGGTGCCGGTGCCGAGATGGGGCTCCTTTTCGAGTAAGGCCCAGTGGGCGTGGCCGGCACCAGGGCGCGACGAGGTGGCGGATGGGGTGTGGTGGTGGCGCGTGCCTGCTCGAACGAGCGGGTTTGGGGGAGTTCCGGTCCTGATAGGCCTGGGTGTGCTGGTGGGGTGCGGGCGGGTTTGGTGGCGGGGGCTAGTGGTGTTCGGGGGTTGTGAAGTGGGTGGCGACGGCGTCGAGGATCCAGTTCAGGCCGGTGGTGAAGGAGGTTTCGGGGTCGGTGTCGGTGCCGTCGTGGACGAGTTTGGCCACGGTGGGGTAGCGGCCGGTGGCGAGCATGGTGGTGAGGTAGGGGCCGTGGGCGCGTTGCCAGTCGTGTTCGGTTTGGCCGGTGGCGCGTTCGGCGCGCAGGTTGGTGATTTCGCGTCTGATGGCGCCGGTGGTGTAGGCGCTGACGGTTTCCACGGCGCGGATGATGGTGTCGATGTCGGCCAGGCCGTCGAGGGCGGCGAGGGTGGTTTCGGCCAGGGCCAGGCCGTGGGGGCCGAGGGGGTGGCGGCCGCCGAGCAGGTCGGCGAGCCATTCGTGGCGCAGGGCGGCTTGGCGGGTGCGGTGGGCGCGGGTGCTCAGTGCTTCGCGCCAGGTGTGGGGGTGGTGGTCGGGGAGGATTTCGGCGTTGATCTGGTCGGTCATGAGGTCGAAGAGTTCTTCTTTGGTGGAGATGTAGCCGTATAGCCGCATGGGGCCGGCGTCCAGGCGGGCGGCGACTTTGCGGACGGAGACGGCTTCCAGTCCGCCTTCGTCGGCCAGGGCGATGGCGGCGGTGACGATTCGTTCGCGGTCCAGGGGTACGGGGCGCGTCGGGGGTTCGGGCCGGTCCCACACAGTCATGGTGACACCGTACTGTTGCGATCCGCCGTCCCCGGAAAATACAGTGTATTGACATGAGACACCGTATCGCTGTGGTGGGGGGCGGCCCGGGCGGCCTGACCTTCGCCCATGTCCTGCACCGCCACGGCTACCCCGTCACCGTCCTGGAACGCGATCCGTCCCGCGACGCCCGGCCGCCGGGCGGCACGCTGGACCTGCAGGAGAAGATGGGCCAGGTCGCGCTGGACAAGGCGGGGCTGCTGCCGTGGTTCCAGGCGCTGTCGCGTCCCGAGGGGCAGGCCATGCGGATCCTGGACACCGACGGGGCCGTGCTGCGTGACTGGCGGCCCCGGCCCGGCGAGCGGGCCAATCCCGAGATCGACCGCGGGCAGCTGCGCGAGCTGCTGCTCGGCTCGCTGGAGGTCCAGTGGGGGCGGGAGGTGACGCGGGTGGAGCCCGGCGGCGGCGACGGGACGGTGGTCCACTTCGCCGACGGGCCGCCGCAGAGGTTCGACCTCGTCGTCGGCGCGGACGGCGCCTGGTCCCGGACCCGCCCGGCCGTGTCGCCGGCCAGGCCGCACTACACCGGCGTCACCACGGTCGAGACCTCCCTGGACGACATCGACACAGCCCACCCCGGCCTGGCCGAGCTGGTCGGCGAGGGCTCCCTGGGGGTGTACGGGGTGAACCGGTCCCTGGTCGCGCAGCGCAACAGCGGCGGCCACGTCAAGGTCTACGCCCGCTTCCGCGCGCCGCTGGACTGGCACGCCCACCTGGACCTGGCCGACCCCGAAGCGGTGCGGTCGAGTCTGCTGGCGATGTTCGACGGCTGGGCCGATTCCGTCCTGGGCCTGCTGCGCCACGGCACCGCCTTCGCCCACCGGCCTCTGCACGTGCTGCCCGTGTCCCACACCTGGACCCATGTGGCCGGGGTGACGCTGCTGGGCGACGCCGCGCACCTGATGCCGCCGCTGGGCGCCGGCGCGAACCTGGCGATGCTGGAAGGCGCCGAACTCGCCGAAGCCATCGCCACCAGCACCAGCACCAGCACCAGCTCCGGCACCGGCGCGGCAGGGCTGGCAGAGCTGGACGCCACCGTCCGCGCCTTCGAGGAAACCATGTGGGCGCGCGCCGCGAAGTGGGCGCAGATCACGAGCGCCGGCCTGGAACGCCTCGTGAGTCCGGACCCCGCCGAGGCCGTCGCCGTGTTCGACGAAGTCCAGCCGTCCTGACCGCCGGTCCTGGCCGCAGAATCCCTACGACGTCCCCGGGGCCGCGGCCGCACGGACGGTGGCGGCCAGATGGTCACGGAACCAGCGGTGCCCGGGATCGGCGTCGGTGCGGGGATGCCAGGCCATGCCGAACCGGACCGCCGGTAGCGGCAGCGGGATCGGGAACGTCCGCAGCCCCAGAGCGGCCCCCGCCTCGGGAAGCCAGTCGGCCGGCCGCAAACCGATCAGATCGGTGTCGCGGGCCAGCAGCAGCGAGGCGGCCCCGCCTGAGGCCCCGCGTCATCCACCCAACCGGCCCGGTGCCCTGGTGCCCGTTGGCCCGTTGGCCCGGTGGTGCCGCGGGTCCTCAGTGGATCTCGGCGGGTCCTCCGGTGTGTTCCTCGGCGCGCAGCAGCATCTTCTTCAGCAGTGTGTTGACGCGGGCGCGTTCGTGGTCGTCGAGGGCGGCGACGATGTCGTCCTCGACGGCTTGCTGGACGCGCATGCCGGCCATCCACTTGGCGTGTCCGGTGTCGGTGAGTTCCACGTCGACGCGGCGGCGGTCGGCGGTGCCGCGGATGCGGCGGATGAGGCCGGCCTGTTCCAGGGAGTCCAGGCGGCCGGTCATGCCGGCGGGGGACAGCAGCAGTTCGGCGGCCAGTTCCGAGGGGGTGGCGCGGCGTTCGTCGCGGGCGGCGAGGCGTTGCAGGGTCTGGAACTCCGAGTCCTGCAGGCCGACTTCGGCGTACATGTGGCGCTTGGCGTTGGCGATGTGCTTGGCGAGCATCTGCAGCCGGGTGATGACGGCCTCGACGGTTTCGTCGAAGGGGGCTTTGCCGCGCCAGCGTGCCAGGTGCCGATCGACGGAGTCGTCCATGCCGACAGTATGGGGCGCGCCGCGGATGTTTCGCCAGCTGATGACTCTGTGGCGAGTATTTCGTTGACGAATCATTCGGCGGCGAAATACTCTGCGGGCCATGAGTCCCCTGCAACGCCGCCTGCTCTACGGCCGCACGACCGCCGCCCTGGCCACCTCGCTGATCCCGACCACCCTCACCCTGGCCGTGGTCCACCGCACCGGCAGCTCCTCCGCCCTCGGCCTGGTCCTGGCCGCCGAACTCGTCCCGATGCTGCTCCTGCTCCCGGTCGCCGGGGTGTTCGCCGACCGCTTCCCGGCCCGCCGCATCGTCCTGGCCGCCGACCTGGTGCGCGCCGCCGCCCAGGCCGGCATCGGCGCCGAGCTGCTCATCGCCGGCACGGTCCTGCCGGTGCTGGCCGCCCTGGCCGCCGTGACCGGCGCCGCCGTCGCCTTCGGCACCCCGGCGGTCAGAACCCTGGTCACCGCCACCGTCCAGGGCCCCGAACGGCAGCGCTTCAACGCCCGGCTGTCGATCTGGCAGGGCCTGGCCCAGTTCACCGGGCCCGCCGTCGCCGGCACCCTCACCCTCGGCATCGGCACCGGCTGGTCCTCGCTGCTCACCGCCGCCCTGTTCACCGGCTCCGCCCTCACCCTCGGCGCACTGGCCGTCCCGGCGCGCGCCGCGACGACACCGGCGCCGAAGACCACCCCCGGCCCGGCGGCGGCGGTCCCCGCGCCGGTCCCCGCGCGCGCCTCGTTCCTGGGCGACCTGCGTGCCGGATGGGCCGAGACCCGGCGTCATCCGTGGTTCATCGCCAACGTGATGGGGCACGGCGTGTGGCACCTGGCCGCCGGCTTCCTGCTGACCCTGGGCCCGGTGATCGCGATCAGGCACCTCGGGGGCGGCACCGCGTGGGTGGTGATCCTGCAGACCGGGACCGTGGGGATGCTCGCCGGTGTGTGGGCGGCCGGGCGGCGGCGCGTGCGACGGCCGCTGGTCGGCGTCGCCGTCGGCGCCTCGGCCTACGCGCTGCCGCTGGCGTGCCTGGCCGCGCGGGCGCCGCTGCCGATCGTGCTGGCCGCCTACTTCACCGCCATGTTCGGCCTGGGCGTGCTGGACCCGCTGTGGGAGACGACGGTGCAGCAGCGGATCCCCGCCGACGCCCTGGGCCGCGTCGGCTCCTTCGACGCGCTCATCTCCTTCGCCGCCCGCCCCCTCGGTCTGGCCGTCGCCGCGCCTGTGGCCGCCGCCGTCGGCACCACCGCGCCCCTGGCCGTGGCGGCCGTGCTCGTCGCCGCCGCCAACCTGGCCGTGCTGGCGCTGCCCGAGGTGCGCACCGCCGACCCGGCAAGCAGCGCCACCATTACCGCCGCTGACGAAGAAGCCGCGCTGGCCGCTGCGGCGCGCGCCGCAGCCGTCGCCATCCTCGCCGCGCCCGAGCCGATGCCCGACACCTGGCCGGCGCCGGAACCGGCGCCAGAACCGGGGCCCGTGCCGGCGCCCGGACCAGGGCCTGCACCGGCGCGCGAACCCGCGGCCGCCCCGGCGGCGCCGCTCAAGGCGGGAGCGCCGAAGCCGGCCGCCGAACCCCGGCGGCCGGCCCCGGCCCCTCCCGCCGCCGTTCAGATGGCGAACCACCCCGGCCGGGCGGCGGCGGTCACGGATTCACCGTGATCGTGAACGTGCTGGTCGTGTTCTGGATGTTCACATCGTTGTCGCTCTCCACCAGGTGGTTGAACGTCACCGACCCGACCGCCGGGCCCTGGCCGGTCTCCGGCAGCGGGTTCGCCCACACGCCGAAACCGGACTTGCCGTTGCCGAAGCCGTCGTTGTCGGCGTGCGCGCCGGTGATCGTGGTGTTGGTGAACACCGTGTCGGTGAACGCATTGGCCGCCGAGCCGCCGACGTAGTCGGTCTGGAACATGATGCCGGTGTAGGTGGGGTCGGTGATCGTGGCGTCGCTGACCCTGATGCCCTGGAACGGCTGCGTCGCCGAGAACGCCCAGATGGCGCCGAAGGCCTGGTTGCCCCAGAAGTGGCCGCCGTCGCGCGCCAGCGAGAAGTTCTTGATCGCGGTCTGCGGCGTCGACTCGAACCCTTCGAACGGGAACCCGAAGTTCAGTGAGCTGATCGTCAGGCCCGGATAGCACAGTGTGTCGGACACGGTGAAGTTCTGCACCGTGTTCCCGCCGCCGCCGTATATCGCGACCCCGGCCGCGCGCCACGGCGCGATCGCGGTCACGTTCTGGATGGTGTTGTTCGTCAGTTTGCAGCCGCCGCACTGGTCCTGGGCGGCGAACAGCGCGAAGCTGTCGTCGCCGGTGGTGCGGGCCTCGTCGTTGGAGATGAGGTTGCCGGCCGAGCCGTTGGTCAGGTTCAGGCCGTCGGCCATCGTGTCCCGGATCCGCAGGTTCGTGAACGTCGAGTTCTGCACGTTCGACGCGCCCCAGACCCCGACCACGTTGTGTTCGATCCACACGTTGTCGATCGTGATGTCCGACTGGTTGCGCAGGTCCCAGGTGTGGCCGGGACCGTCCTGCCGGGTGGTGTAGTTGCCGAACCACGCGAACCCGGTGAACGACGACCCCGAGGCGCCGGACTGCAGATCCCAGCCGGTGTCGGTGTCGGTCTGCCCCGCCGGGGCCACGAACTGCGCGTACCACACGCCGGCGCCGACGACCTTCACCGGCTTGCCGTAGACCAGCAGTTTCCCGGTCACCGCGTACTGTCCGGCCGGCAGGTACACGCCGGTGAACGCGCCCGTGGTGTCCATCCGCACCTTGTCCAGGGCGTTCTGCACGTCCTGCTGGGTGAACCCGGCCGGGGTCAGCAGGTGCGCCGGGTCCGGGTTCGCCGTCGGCGCGGTCTGCTCCAGGTTCATGAAGTCGATCGCGTACTGCGAGGAGTTGCCGGAGTCCTTCTGCAGCTTGAACACGGTCCCGGCCGGATAGGACTGCGCCAGCAGGAAGCTGGACTCGTCGTAGATGTGCCGGGGTGAGCCGGCCGACGGCGAGTCACCCGGGGAGGTCTCCGACCCGTACAGCCACGCGTAGTGCGACGTCAGGTTCAACGGCTGCACCAGCTGCCCGTTCGCATACAGGTCCAGGGTGGCGTTCTGGCCGCCGCCGCCGGGCGCGTCCGGGATGGAGTACCGCAGCACGAACGTGTTCGACGCCTCCCGGGACGTCCACGCCACCGAGTCGCCGGTGTTGTCCAACGTCACCGCGCGCCGCGCCGTCGCCTCCCCGGCGATGTCGCCGATGGTGCGGTTCGGGCCGACCGTCGCCGCCGACCCGCCCAGGGTGCCGTCGGTCGACTTGTAGGAGTCGTACGGCATGTTCGCGCCCTGCCCCACGAACAACGGCGTGTCCGAGGTCAGGTGCGGATACTTCACCGGCAGCTCGTTCGCATCCGCCGCCAGCACCAGGTGCGCGGTGTACTTGCCGTTCGCCGCCGTCCACGTGCCCACGCTCACCGGCGCCGCCGAGGCACCGGCGGCGATCACGCCGGACACCGACCCGGTGAGCGTGGCCACCGTGGTGTTGGAGGCGTCCAGCAGCGTCAGCGTGACGCCGTGCGAGCCGGACGTGGTGGCGATCGTGCCCTGGTTCTTCACCGTCACCGAGAACACCACCTGGCTGCCCGCCGCCGGCGTCGACGGCGTCCACGCCACCGAACCCACCAGGTCCGCCGACTGCACCGGCTTCACCACCAGCGCCGTGGGGTTCGTGAACGACTGGTCCGCGGTCAGGTTGAAGTTCTTGTGCGACTCGTCGACCTTCGTCGTCAGCTGATACGAACCGGCCGGCTGGGTGCCGATCGGCGCCGACACGTTCGCCGCCGCCCCCGCGGCCAACGCCCCGACGGTGGTCGAACCCACCTTCGTCGACCCCAGGTAGAAACCGACGTCGGTGGCCACCGACGCCGCCGTGCCGCCGTTCTTGATCACGGCGCTCGCCGTCACCGCGTCGGTCTCCACCGGGGCGGCCGGGCTCCACGAGCTCGCCACCGGCGACAGGTCCGGGTTCGGCGCCGGCGTGCCCATCACCTGCAGCTCGGCGACCTGCCCGCCGGGGGCGCCGCTGTTGGAGGTGATCGACACCTGCACGTCGGCGACCCGCCCCGACACCGGGATCGACACCGAGTTGCCGTTGCCGTTCGGGTCGAATGAGTACGTTTTCGCCGCCGCCAGCGTCGTGAACGCCGAGGCCGACTGCTCCCGGCCGGACACCGCGATCGTCTGCGTCCGCGCCGACCACGCCGAGGCCGGGTTCAGCTTCACCACCACCGAGGACACATCCGCGTTCGCCCCCAGATGCACCGTCAGCTGCGACGGATACGACGACCCCTCGAAATACGTCGTCACATCGCCGTCGTTCGCCATCGCCGGGGCGTAGGTGAAGGTGTGGGCGGTGCCGTCGACCGGCTTGTTCAACGCCAGGTTCGTGCCCGTCCCGCCGGACCCGGTACGGGTCACCGTGTTCGACGCCGCCGACTCCAAACCGGCGGCGTTGCTCGCCGTCACGGAATACGACACCGTCAGCGTGTCGGCGACCGCATCGGTGTAGGTCAGGGTCGACCCGCCCACCGAGGCGATCTCGGCGCCGTCGCGGTAGACGTTGTAGCCGGTCACGCCGACCGCGTCCGATGAGGCGTTCCAGGTCAGCTTGACCTGGCCGGACGCGGGCTGCGAGAGGGCCAGATCGCTCGGCGCCGTCGGAGGCGTCGCCGCCGAACCGGAGCGGGTCACGCTGTTGCTGTTCGCCGACTGGTCGCCCGAGGCGTCCCGGGCCCGCACGAAGTACGTGACCGTCGCCGTGGCGGCAGGATTGTCGGTGTAGGTGGTGACGCTGCCCGGCACCGAGGTCAGCAGCGTGTTGTTCGCGTACACGTCGTACCCGGCCAGGTTCGGCGTCGACGACGCCGTCCAGGTCAGCGTCACCGCCCCGGCGCTGTTCTGCGTATAGGCCAGGTTCGTCGGCGCCGCCGGCGGCTGCGTCGAACCCGACGGGCCGTAGACCTCGAACTCGGAGACCTGCCCG
Source organism: Catenulispora subtropica (assembly GCF_039531675.1). Lineage (NCBI taxonomy): Bacteria > Bacillati > Actinomycetota > Actinomycetes > Catenulisporales > Catenulisporaceae > Catenulispora > Catenulispora subtropica. Next base: position 3,559 of record NZ_BAAAQM010000103.1, on the reverse strand, counting down.
GCCGGCCAGCCGGTGTTCGCCGTGATGGCCAACCGCACATAGCGGGTCGTCACCGCCGCGAACGAGATCGTCACCGAGTTCCCCGTAGCGGGGTCGAACGTGTAGCCGGCGGAGGGCACCAGGTCCGTGAACGACGAGGCGTCACTGCTGCCCTGCACCGCCAGCGTCTGCGTGCGCACACCCCACGACGTGGACGGCGGCAGCTTCAAAACCACCTGGTTCACGCTGATCGTCGCACCCAGATCCACCTGCAGCCACTGCGGGAAGGCGTTGTTCGCCGACTCCCAGTACGTGGAGGAGTCGCCATCCGCGGCGTTGGACGCCACATAGCTCTGCGACACCCCCGAGGCCGACATCGTCTTGCCCAGCGCCAGGTTCGTCGTCGAAGCCGCCGCCCCGTACACCTCCAGCTCCGCCAGCTGCCCCGCACTCCAGCCGGAGTTCGCGGTGATGTCCACCCGCACGAACCGCGCCGACGTCACCCCGAAACCGATCGTCACCACGTTGCCCGACGCCGGATCGAAGGAGTAGGACGCCGAAGCCACGATCGTGGAGAACGTCGACCCGTCGCCGCTGCCCTGCACCGACAACGTCTGGTTCCGCTGACCCCACGACGCCGGCAGCTTCAGCACCACCTGGTTCACCGACGCCGAAGAACCCAGATCCACCTGGGCCCACTGCGGGAAGGAGCCGTTGGCCGACTCCCAATAACTGGAGACGTCGCCATCGGTGAGGTTCGCCGCCACATACGGGCCGTTCGCGCTCGAGGCCGACGCCGCCCTGCCCGCCGCCAGGTTCGCCCCGCCCGCGGCCGGCGCCGCGCCGGCCGACGGCGGGTTCGGCACCAGCGCCGCCAGCAGCACCGCCGCCAGCAGCGCCAGCATGCGCCCCAGCGCAGGTCTTGAAGACAGTGATGATCGTGAAGGTCGTGATCGAAGCCGCATCGGTGTCCTCACATCGAGGCTCGCAGGAATGGTGCGGAAAAGGGATGCGCCGGCCGCCGTACCCCGCCCCCGCGACACACCCCCAACCCACCTCGAGTTCTTACCGAGGCGGCTCGGGAACTTTCTCGGTTCTGGCGACTTCTTGCACATTGCTCGGTGCACGGGAAAGTTACAGTCGGGTTATGAAGGGGTCAAGACCTCGACGTCCAACCAGCGAACCCTGAGACGGACCCCACCGGCGCCAACCGGCAGTCGCAAGGCACAGATGCGCAGGTGTCGACTGCCGATGCGGCCACTGACGGATCCGTGACAGCTTCATGAAAATCTACGACTGACGAGGATGGTCAGCGCAGGCTCGGCACCCGTCGGCGCGCGCCGAGCCACACCGTGACCGAGCCCTGATGGCGTGGCCGTGCACTAAGGTCCGGGGTCATGAGCGACACCACCCCCGGCACGGACACCGGCCCCGGCACCACCTGGACCTCCCCGACGACACTGGCGGACCTGCTCGGCGGCGACCAGGTCATGGACATCGGCATCCGGGCCCTGTGGACGCCGGCGCCGCGCGTGGCCGGGCCCGCGTTCACCGTGCGCTGCCCGCCCGGGGACAACCTGATGCTGCACGCCGCGATCTACCGCGCCGAACCCGGATCGGTGATCGTCGTCGAATCCGGCGACCTCACCCGCGCCTTGGCCGGCGGCAACGTCATGCGGATCGCGCAGCGCCGCGGCGTCGCAGGGTTCGTACTGGACGGCACCGTCCGCGACATCGCCGAGGCGCGGGAAGCCGGATTCGGCGTGTATGGCCGCGGGGTCGTGCCGATCCCGGGGGACAAGGGCGTCGTCGCGCCGCTGAACGAGCCGGTGCGGGTCGGCGGCGTCACGGTACACCCCGGCGACGTGGTAGTCGCCGACGAGGAGGGGATCGTGGTCGTGCCGGGGGACAAGGCCCCGAGCGTGTTCGCCGACGCCGCGGCCAAACAGGCCAAGGAACAAGCGCAGACGCTGGAGGAGTGGGAGGCCGCCCACCGCGCCAAGATCGAAGCACTGCTGGCCGGGCGGCGGTGAGGAACGTGGCGATAACGAACCAGCGGATCCTCGACTACGAACTGCTCGGGGCGCTGTATGAGGACGACTACTTCCCGGACCACGTGCTGGACAAGGGCAAGGCAATCCTGCAGCGGCTGTGCGAGCGGATCGAAGCCGACCCGCCGCCGGACCTGCAGGCGCTGTATGTCCTCACCCACGCCGCGACCGAGGAGTTCAACGCCCTCGAAGCCGAATTCGACGCCGCCGGCAGCGAGATCGAGACCGTGGCGCGCGAGGAGATCGGCGAGGCGTTCTGGGTGATCGCGCAGGCGTATGGATACCGCGACGCCGACAGCGAGGAGCTCATCGCCACGCGGGAATGGTGAACTGACGCAGCGATGCTCACGGCGCGCGCCGGGACTCTGATGGAGACGGCGGTCGCGGTCGGTGGGAGCTGTGTCGGCGAGTTGGGCATGGACGGTTCAGCAAGGTGCGGATACGCTCCCCGAGCAGCTCACGACTGTCCCGCCCCGCTCGCCGACACCTCTGCCACCACCTCTGCCATCAGGCCCTTTGGAGCGCGCATGAGCCTTTCCCGTCGCACCGTGCTGAAGTGGGGGATCGGCGGCGGTGTCGCAGCCGCCGCGCCCTCGATCCTCGCCCCGGCCGCCGCCCGCGCCACCTGGCCGGTGACCCCCGGCGGGCTGCCGACCGACAGCTGGCTGGGGCACCTGCCCTCGTCCCAGTCACTGCTGTCACTGACGATCCCCGGTACCCACGACTCCTGCTGTGAGAACCCGGCCTACGGCACCGAGTGGTCGCACACGCAGAACTGGGGGATCCCAGAGCAGCTCGGACAGGGCGTACGGTTCCTGGACATCCGCTGCAACGGCCTGGAGGGCACCGCCAGCGAGATGGGCGTCTACCACTCCAGCTTCTACCAGTACATCCGGCTGCAGGACGTCCTCGACCAGTGCCGCACCTTCCTGGCCGCCCAGCCCACCGAGACCATCGTGATGCGGCTGCGCAACGAGAACGCCGGGGGACAGGCCCTGTCCGACGCCGAGTTCCAGCGCCGCTTCAACTACTACCTCGACACCCTCGGCTACCGGCCCACGTTCCACTTCTACGGCTGGCCCACCCTGGGCACCGCCCGCGGCAAGATCGTCCTGCTGGCGGACTTCGCGTTCCCCGCCGAATGGGGCCTGATCGGCTGGTCCAGCAGCAGCAACGACTACATGATCACCCAGGACACGTTCCAGTCGGTCGGCCTGGACACCAAAGGCCAACTGATCATCAACCAGTTCGACCAGGCATACCTGAACCCGGCCTCATCGCGGATGTATGTGAACTTCCTCAGCTACGCCGGCGGCACCTGGCCCAAACTCAACGAGCAGTACGTCATGGACCACGCGATCTACCCGTACCTGTCGGCGCGCACACAGCAGCGGGCCCGGTTCGGAATCGTGCCGATGGACTTCCCCGACTTCCACGTCAACGTGCTGCAGATGCTGATCGACAAGAACTTCGTCTAGGAGCTGTTCGGGGTTCGGATCATGTGTCTCGTCAGGCTAGGTTCGCGCGTT
>NZ_BAAAQM010000102.1:0-15794 GCF_039531675.1 Catenulispora subtropica | reverse complement strand
GGCCGCCGCGCGCGGGCCGAAGCGGCGCCGGGCCCTGACGGCGTGGGGCGTGCTGCTGACCGTCACCGGCCCGACCGTGCTGGCCGCGGCCCTGGACGCGACGCTGACCGGCGGCGTGCACTGGATCTTCGGGCTGGTCTTCGTGGCCTCCGCGTTCCACGCCGCCACCCTGGTGCGCCGCCGCGACCTGCTGGCCGGCGTGATCGTGCCGCCGCTGGCCTACAGCGCCGGGCTGTTGACCGCCGTGCAGTGCGGGGTGTTGAACGCCGGGCACGGGATCGCGAACCACCTCGCGTCGCTCGGCGCCCTGCTCGCGCTCAAGCCGCGGCCGCTGTTTCTGGGCACCGGCCTGGCCGCGGCGCTGATCGCGGCGCGCTGGGCCGGGACGCGGAGCGGCGCCAAGCGGTAGCGCCGGCGTCGTGAACGGGGAGATCTGGTTCGAGATCGACTCCGGCGGACGGTTCCCGCTGGACGACTACGGCTGCCGGTTCCTCGCCGGACTGCGGCGCGCGGCGCTTTCGTGGGATCCGCTGGGCGTGATCGCCTTCGACTCCTGGGCGCTGGCCCTGGCCGGGCCGTCGGTCCTGGCGCTGCTCACGGTGCCCGAGGCCGACCCGTTCGGTCTGCAGCTGCGGCTGGCGGCCGGGGAGTTCGGCGGCTACTGGAGCGACGACTGCGCGATCTGGGAGGACTACGCGCCCGGCGCGCCGGGATACATCAACGTGCGGGATCCGCGGGCCGCGCCGGAGGACATGGCGCTGCGCGCGGCGGAGTGGATCGCGGCGCAGCTGTCGCGGCCGCTGGCGCTGGAGGTGCACCGCGGCTCAGGGCTGGGCTGGCGGCGCCGGACGTGGGTGTTCGGCGACACCGGTGAGCGGACGCCGTGCTGCCGGAGCTGCCGCCGGCCGGTGTTCCCCGGGGCGAAGCCTCGGCGGGGCGAGACGGTGGTCGCGCCGTTGCGGGGAGCGGTGCCGGTGTAGCGGGGCCGGGGTCCTGGGCCGGCGCCGCTCCGAGGAACGGCGCCGAAGGAGCAGGCCGGCGGCCCCTACCCCGCGTTGTGCACGATCTCGCCGGCGTCCCGCATGTCCTTGCGCAGCTCCGGCGGCAGCGCGAACAGCAGCTTCTCCTCCGCCGAGCGCACGAGTTCCACGGTGCCGTAGCCGCGCTCGGCCAGCCAGGCCAGCACGCCGTCGACCAAGTCCTCCGGCACCGAGGCGCCCGAGGTCACGCCGACCGTGGTGACGCCGGCGAGCCACTCCTCGCTGATCTCGGAGGCGAAGTCGACCAGGTGCGCGGCCCCCGCGCCGGACTCCAGGGCCACCTCGACCAGGCGGACCGAGTTGGAGGAGTTCTTGGAGCCGACCACGATGACCAGGTCGGAGTCGGCGGCGATGCGCTTGACCGCGGTCTGCCGGTTCTGGGTGGCGTAGCAGATGTCGTCGGACGGCGGGTCCAGCAGCAGCGGGAAGCGGGCGCGCAGCCGGTCCACGGTCTCGGTGGTCTCGTCCACCGACAGCGTGGTCTGCGACAGCCAGGCCACCTTCGCCGGGTCGCGGACCTCGACCCCGGCCACCGCGTCCGGGCCGTCGACCAGGATGATGTGCTCCGGCGCCTCGCCGGTGGTGCCGACGACCTCCTCGTGGCCCTCGTGGCCGATGAGCAGGATGTCGTAGTCCTGCTCGGCGAAGCGCACCGCCTCCTTGTGCACCTTCGTGACCAGCGGGCAGGTGGCGTCGATGGTCTTCAGGCCGCGCGCGGACGCCTCCTCGTGCACGATCGGCGCCACGCCGTGCGCCGAGAACACCACGGTCGCGCCCTCGGGCACCTCGTCGGTCTCCTCGACGAAGATCGCGCCGCGGCTCTGGAGGGTCTGCACGACGTGCTTGTTGTGCACGATCTCCTTGCGGACGTACACCGGGGCCCCGTAGAGCTCCAGCGCCTTCTCCACCGTGACGACCGCGCGGTCCACACCGGCGCAGTAGCCGCGGGGTGCGGCGAGGAGGACGCGGCGGGCTTCAGGTGCGGAGGCGTTCATGGCTCCCATGGTAGGCGGCCCTTAGCGCTCCCCGGTCCTAGATCGGCCTTGTCCACAACTTCGCCACACCCGAACGGCACCTCACAGCGTCCCCGCCGATGGCTAGGCTCCTCCCCATGGCTATGCAATCCTCGGCCGAGCAGCCGATCCCCGTCCGCCAGGTGTCCGAAGCGGTGGGCGGGTGGATCGCCAAGCTGGGGACGATCTGGGTCGAGGGGCAGCTGGCCCAGATCAACAAGCGTCCCGGCTCCCAGATGGTGTACCTGGTGCTCCGGGATCCCTCCGCGGACGTCTCGATGCAGGTCACTACGTTCCGTCGGGTCTTCGACACAGTGGTGCCGCCTCTTACGGAGGGTGCGCGGGTCGTCGTCTACGGGAAGCCAGACTTCTATGTCCCGCGCTCTACCTTCTCCATCCGCGCTGAAGAGATCCGACAGGTGGGGCTCGGAGAGCTGCTCGCGCGGCTGGAGATGCTGAAGGCGAAGCTCGGGGCAGAGGGTCTGTTCGCTCCGCAGCGGAAGAAGCCCCTTCCCTTCCTGCCGCGCTGTGTGGGACTGATCACAGGGCGGGCTTCGGCCGCGGAACGCGACGTCCTGGAAAACGCCAAGCGCCGGTGGCCCGGAGTGCGGTTCAACGTGATCAACACGGACGTCCAGGGGCCCAAGGCGGTTCCTCAGATCCTGCCCGCGCTGGCCAAGCTGGACGCCGATCCCGAGGTGGACGTCATCATCATCGCGCGCGGCGGAGGCTCGGTGGAGGACCTGCTGCCGTTCTCCGACGAGGCGCTCATCCGCGCGGTCGCGGAGTGCGACACGCCGGTCGTCTCGGCCATCGGCCACGAGCCGGACTCGCCGATCCTGGACCTGGTCGCGGACTTCCGGGCGTCGACCCCCACCGACGCGGCCAAGCGGGTGGTGCCGGACGTCGCCGAGGAGATGGACCGGGTGGCGGAGCTGCGCCGCAACGCGTGGCGGAGCGTGGCGCGGATACTGGAGCGCGAGGCCATGGGGCTGGCGGCGTTCCGGCAGCGGCCCGTGCTGGCGTCGCCGTACTCGATGATCGACGGGCGGCGGAACGACCTGGAGGAGCTGACCCGCCGGGCGCGGGCCAGCGTCGGGCACCGGCTGGACCGGGCGGCCGACGACCTCGGCCACACGCTGGCCCGGGTGCGGGCGCTGTCGCCGATGGCGACGCTGGAGCGCGGGTACTCGATCGTGCTGGGGCCGTCCGGCCACGCGGTGCGGGCCGCCGACGAGGTGACGGAGGGGGATGCCCTGGACATCCGCCTCGCGTCCGGCCGGCTGGACGCCGCGGTCACCGCAGTTACTCCTGGGGAGCCCACCACGTGAGGGCGACGCCGCCGGGGTTGTCGAAGCCGAGCTCGCGGTAGAGCGCTTCGCCGTATTCGCTGGCGTGGAGCTCCACGCGGGGGACGCCCTGGGCGATGTACCAGTCGAGGAGGGCGCGCATCACCAGGCGCGAGTAGCCGCGGCGGCGATAGCGGTCGTCGGTGCAGACGCCGTACACGTAGCCGGACAGGCCGGACGGGTTCCGGTAGCTCGGCAGCCGCTCGTCGACCGCGCCGACGGCGGAGGCGGCGAGCCCGTCCCCGTCCGGCGCGTCGATCACGAAGCACACGGTGCCGGCGCCCTCCCCCGCCTCCAGCCACGACCGCGCTTTCTTCAGCGCCGCGAGGTGGTGGACGTCGTCCGCCGGCGGAGCCTCGATCCCCCACACGGCGAACGCCATCTGGTGCCGCAGCCGGATTATCTCGTCCTCGTCACCGGGCACCGCCCGGCGCGCACGCACATCAACAGTCACAGCCGGAAACTATCCTGAACGCATGGCGAACGAGACGACCAGCACCCCCGGCGAGACGCCCGACCTGTCCCACCTCGGCTACGAGCAGGCCCGTGACGAGCTGATGGACGTGGTCCGCCGCCTGGAGACCGGCGGCCTGACGCTGGAGGAGTCGCTGGCGGCCTGGGAGCGCGGCGAGGCACTGGCCAAGCACTGCCAGGCGAAGCTGGACGGCGCCCGCGCGCGGCTGGACGCGGCGATCGGGGCCGGGTCCGGGAACGGCGACGGGGAGGGCTGAGCTGGAGCCTTTTCAGGCCGCTCAGACGGCTACTTCAGATCCCCCGCGAAGCTCGTGAGCTCCGCCACACCGACCGTCCCCGACACGACCACCCCGACCGGCCCGGCGGCCGCCGCGGCCGTGCTCCCGGTCGGCGGTGTCGTCCGTACCAGCGCGTGCCGCTTGCCGTCCGGGGTGGCGTACACCTGCCAGTCGAACCCGCCGGCCGACACCTTCCCGGCGGCCCCGCTCACCTTCGTGGCGTCGGGGGCCTGGGCCTCCAGCACGGAATCCACCCCCTGGCCGCCGCTGACCTGGTCCAGGGCCACGTACTGCTTCTCGGGCGTGAGGAAGCCGAGTTCCCAGCGCAAGCGCTCACCGGGGGTGAAGTCGGCGTGGACCGAGGTGGCGCGCCAGCCGGCCGGGACCGGCGTCGGGGCCAGGGCGGTGAACGGCAGGTCCGGGTCCCGGCGGGCCTGGTCGAGCGGGATGGTGTAGTCGACCGTCTGGGCCGCGTCCTCCGGCTTCTTGGAGTCGTGCGGGAACCACTTCACGATCGCCACGATCGGCAGGGAGATCACCGCCATCGACAGGATCATGTCCCGGACGGTCTTCTTCAGCGGGGAGACGCGCGCCATGGAGATATCGTCGCATCCGTCCCGGTGGCGCAGGGCATGGGCCCCCTCGCCGGTATCGGGTGCACGGCTGTGTAGATACGATCTCCCTCGACAAACCTCGTGAACCGCGACGTCGCGGATTACCCTCCTCGAGGAGTTCCTCACTCATGAACGCCGCAGTCCCGCAGGCGAACGACTCCACATCCCACGAAGCCCCCGACCGCAACCTGGCGCTGGAGCTGGCCCGGGTCACCGAGGCGGCGGCGATGGCCGCCGGGCGGTGGGTCGGCAAGGGCGACAAGAACGCCGCCGACGGCGCCGCCGTCAACGCGATGCGCAAACTGATCAACACCGTGTCCATGCGCGGCGTGGTGGTGATCGGCGAAGGCGAGAAGGACCACGCTCCGATGCTGTTCAACGGCGAGGAGGTCGGCGACGGCTCCGGGCCGGAGTGCGACGTGGCCGTGGACCCGATCGACGGCACCACGCTGACCGGCAAGGGCATGCCCAACGCGCTGGCCGTGATCGCGGTGGCCGACCGGCACAGCATGTACGACCCGTCCGCCGTGTTCTACATGGAGAAGCTGGTCACCGGGCCGGAGGCGGCGGACGTCGTCGACATCACCGCGCCGGTGGCCGAGAACATCCGCGCGGTGGCGCGGGCCAAGCGCCGGGAGCCCGGTGACGTCACCGTGGTGGTGCTGGACCGGCCGCGGCACGATGGGCTGGTGGCGGAGATCCGCGAGGCCGGCGCCCGGATCAAGTTCATCTCCGACGGCGACGTGGCCGGCGCCATCATGGCCACCCGCGGCGGGACCGGCGTGGACCTCCTGATGGGGATCGGCGGCACGCCCGAGGGCATCATCGCGGCCTGCGCCATCAAGTGCCTGGGCGGCGTGATCCAGGGCCGGCTGTGGCCGAAGGACGACGCCGAGCGGCAGAAGGCCGTCGAGGCCGGGCACGACCTGGACCGGGTCCTGCTCACCGACGACCTGGTCTCCGGCGAGAACTGCTTCGTGGCGATCACCGGTGTCACCGACGGCGAACTGGTGCGCGGCGTGCACTACACCGGCGGCGGCGCCACCACCCAGTCGCTGGTGATGCGCTCGAAGTCGGGCACGGTGCGGAGGATCGACTCCGAGCACCGGCTGGACAAGCTGCGACAGTACAGCGCGGTGCCGTTCCACTAGAGGTGAGCAGGGCCGGAAGGCCCTAAGGCCTCGAACACACGGTCGGCTCACCCGTTCGACGCACACCCGCAGCAGCGCCACCCGAACCGTGGTGAGCTGGTGCGGTGAGTGAAGAGTCGACAGCGGCCGGTTCCGGCGGAGGACGCCACGCGGGCGCCTCCGCCGGTCCGCACGACGAGGTGGGCCTGGTCTTCGCCGGCGTCATGCTGGGCATGCTGCTCGCCGCGCTGGACCAGACGATCGTCTCCACGGCGCTGCCCACCATCGTCTCCGACCTCGGCGGGGCCAACCACATCTCCTGGGTGGTCACCTCGTACCTGCTGGCGTCCACGGCGCTCACCCCGTTGTGGGGCAAGCTGGGCGACCAGTTCGGCCGCAAGCGCGTCTTCCAGATCTCGATCATCGTCTTCCTGGTCGGCTCGGCGCTGTGCGGCATGGCGCAGAACATGGGCGAGCTGATCGCCTCCCGCGGGCTGCAGGGCGTCGGCGGGGGCGGCCTCATGGTGCTGTCGATGGCGCTGATCGCCGACGTGGTCCCGCCCCGCGACCGCGGCAAGTACCAGGGCGTGATCGGCGCGGTGTTCGGCGTGGCCAGCGTCATCGGGCCGCTGATCGGCGGGTTCTTCGTCGACCACCTGAACTGGCGCTGGGTGTTCTACGTCAACCTGCCGGTGGGCGCCGTCGCGCTGGTGGTCGTCGGGGTCGGGATGCGCACCCACCACGCGCACCGCAAGCCGGTCATCGACTACCTGGGCACGTTCCTGATCGCCGCCGCGGCCAGCTCCCTGATCCTGGTCACCAGTTTCGGCGGCAGCACATGGGCGTGGAGCTCCTGGCAGGTGATCGGGTGCACGGCGCTGGCGGTGGTGCTGCTGATCGGCTGGTTCTTCGCCGAGAAGTACGCCAAGGAGCCGGTGCTGCCGTTGCACCTGTTCACGAACTCGGTGTTCAGCATGTGCAGCACCATCGGCTTCGTGGTCGGGCTGTGCATGTTCGGCAGCCTGACGTTCCTGCCGCTGTACCAGCAGATCGTGCACGGCGCCACGCCGACCGCGTCGGGCCTGCAACTGCTGCCGCTGATGGCCGGGGTGCTGATCGCCTCCATCGGCTCGGGACAGCTGATCAGCAAGACCGGCCGCTACAAGATCTTCCCGATCTGCGGCACCGCGGTGATGACGGTCGGCGCCTGGATGCTGTCCCGGATGACCGACACCTCCACCACGTTCTACAACGCGATGGCGATGCTGGTGTTCGGCCTCGGGCTGGGCTTGGTGATGCAGGTGCTGATCGTCGCGGTGCAGAACAACGTGGACTACGAGGAACTGGGCACGGCCACCAGCGCGGTGACGTTCTTCCGGTCGATCGGCGGGGCGTTCGGGGCCTCGCTGTTCGGAACCGTCTTCAACAACAAGCTGACGTCGGAGCTCAAGGACGCCGTGGCCTCCGGGACGGTCAACCCGGCGTTCCCGTTCCAGAAGGCGGTCGAGGACCCCACGCTGATCAAGCAGTACCCGAAGAGCGTCACGCAGCCGTTCCTGCACGTGTACGCGCATGCGCTGCACTATGTGTTCCTCTACGTGATCCCGTTGTGCGCGCTGGCGTTCGTGCTCTCGCTGTTCCTGCGCGAGGTACCGCTGCGGACGACGACCCGCGGCACCGGCGCGGCGGAGGCGGCGACCGGCCCGACGCAGCGTTCGTCGATCGACGAGCTGGAGCGCGCGCTGACCATGCTGTCGAGTCGGCAGAACGTGAAGGAGCGTTACGCGCAGACGATCGCCAAGTCCGGAATCGACATCTCGGTGCCGGAGGCGTACGGCCTGTTCCGGCTCAAGCAGCACGGCCCGACCCGGATCGAGGACATCCCCGCGCTGCTGAAGCTGTCGATGGCGGAGATCCGGCCGCACCTGGACGCGCTGGTGACCACCGGCCGCGCCGCGATCGAGGGGCGGCCGCCGCACGAGACGCTGGTGATGACGGAGGCGGGCGAGGCCGCGGCGGACGCGCTGTGCGCCGCGCGGCGGGCGATCTTGACGGAGCAACTGGACGGATGGTCGCCGGAGCAGCATGCGGAGTTGTTGACGATGCTGCGGCAGTTGGCTGACTCGTCGTTGGACCAGGAGGACAAACACTTGTGGGAGGAGTCGGAGTCGGAGCCGGCGGTGGGGTTGTAGAGGTCCGTCGACACGACGAAGCGGCCTGGCAAGAACTGCCAGGCCGCTTCGTTCGAGCGCTGACTGGCGCTGACTGGCGCCGACAAGCGCCGACTACAAGCTGGCGAAGACCGCGTTCGACACGGCCGCGGTCCCACCGAACACCGCGCCGACGTCGATCGAGCCGCCACCGGCGGCCTCGTCGCTGAGGAACCCGCGGGTCGCCGCGGGCAGCGACTTGGGGTCGGTGAGCAGCAGCGGACCGTCCAGCGTGCCCATCGCCGCACCGCCGGACAGGGCGTCGGCCCACGTCAGGCCGGTGGCCAGGCCGTAGACGTGCGGGGTGCCGGTGGAGCTGAAGAACTGCCGGGCGACCAGGGTCGCGGTCTCGTAACGGTCCTTCCCGACCAGCGTGTCGAGCTTCAGGTTGCCGGCCGGGACGGTCGCGCCGAGGGTCTTGGCCGCCTTGTTCGCCGCGCCGCCGACCGGGTAGACGTTCGCGCCGGCCGGTGTGCCGGCCCAGGTTCCCAGGAAGGAGGACGTGGCGGCGGGCATCTGCGCGTCGTTGGTCAGCACCAGCACCGTGTCCGGGGTGGCGCCGGCCGCGGTGCCGGCGGCGAGGGCGTCCGGGAAGTTCTGCGCGGTGGCCAGCAGCACCCGCTGCACCGCCGGGTTGCCCTTGGCGTCGCGCATGTCCGTCGCCATGGCGGAGGCGATCGCGGTCGCGGTCGTGTACCGGTCGCTGCCGGCCAGGCGCTTGGGGGTGAAGCCGAGGTTCTGTACGGCCTTCTCCACGCCGGACGACAGTGCCGCTTCGCCGCCGAGCAAGTAGACGGTGGCGCCGCGGGGCAGTGTGCGGGTCAGCTCCGCGGCGGTGGCCTTGTCCAGCGCGGCCGTGGAGCTGAGCAGCAGCGGGCCGCCGAGGTGCGCCGCCAGCGCCGAGCCGCCGAGGGCGTCGGCGAAGTAGTCGGAGCGGGTCAGGACGGCCGTCTTGGCCAGCGGGCGCTTGTCCCCGGGGGCGTAGAAGTCCGCCGGGTCGCCGGTGGTCTTCGGCCACAGTTGCTGCGAGACCGCGACGGCGGTGCCGATGCGGTCGTTGCCGGCCCAGCGGACCGCGTCCTTGGCGGGGTCGAACGCGACGTGCGAGGTCGGGGCCAGGTCCACCTGGTTCTCGTCGACCTTCAGCGTGGTCGAGCCGTAGGTGCGGGTGACCTCCGACATGTACTGGTGGATCCGCTGGTGCTTGGCCCACAGCGAAGCGGGCACGTACGGGTCGTTGGTCGTCGCGTTGAAGTTCGCCTGGTCCGCGGTGTAGCCGGCGATGTCCACGGCCGCGATCTGGGTGCGCAGCGCCGGGTCCGCGGCGGCGTCGCCGATGGGGCTGCGGTCGGTGGCCGGGTTGGCGGAGTTGCCGTAGAGGCCGAGCTTGTAGCCGGTGCCGCTGAGGGCGTTGCCGAAGGACTTCAAGTAGGTGGTGACGGCCTGCGCCGTGGCGGCCTCGTGGTACGGCTCCATGTCGACGAAGATCGTCGCGTCGTTGCCGAAGCCCAGCTGCTGCATCTGCTTGACGGCGTCGGCGGCATCCGTGGCACCCAGCGCGGCCGGATCCGCACCCGGCGCGATCAGCTGAGGACCCTGCTTCCCGGCGTAGATCGCCCACATCGCCCAGCCGGTCGCGGCCTGGTGCTGCACCCATTCAGCCGTGTAGCCGCCGGAAGGCGAGCCGGCGTTGCCGCACAGGTAGCTCGATCCACCGATGTAGACACCGACACCGCGGTATGGCGAATGCGCGTACCAGTCATCCATCTGTGCGTCGCTCGGCGCGGCGCAGGCGTCGAAGCCCTTGCCGCTGAAGGCGGTGTTGGGCGTGACCGCGGCGTGTGCGGACGAGGCGCTGAGGCCGGCGAGGCCGAGCGAGCCGAGCGAGGAAGCAGCTACGGCGGTGGCTGTCAGGCGGATGCGCTTCACGACAATTCCCTCCCGTTAGGTGCCGACCAATCTAGACGCCTTGATGTCGACTACGGGTCTCAGGGGTTGAGGGTTCGTCATAATCGGCGGGTGACCTCCCCACAGCCCTCCGGCTACTCCGGAACTCCGCTTCCCAAGAAGCTCGGGATCAAGGCCGGGCATCGCGTGCTGTTCCACGACGCTCCCGACGGGTTCGATCCGCGGCCGCTGCCGGAGGACGTGGCGGTGGACCGCGTCCCGGACGCCGGGCCCTACGACGTGATCCTGGCGTTCGTCCCGGATCGGGCGGCCCTGGCGGAGGCGTACGCGACGCTGCCGGCGAAGATGGTCAAGAACGGCGCGCTGTGGATCTGCTGGCCGAAGAAGGCTTCGAAGATCGAGACCGACGTGAGCGAGAGCGTGGTGCGCGATGAGGCACTCGCCCTGCCGGCCGGACTGGTCGATGTGAAGATCGCGGCCGTCGACGCGACGTGGTCGGGGCTGAAACTGGTCTACCGGCTCGAACGCCGCTAGACACCACGAGCCCCGGCGCCCGATGGGTGCCGGGGCTCGTGGGTCCCCTCAGCGGGAGCAGCGCTCCGCCGATGTCAGCTCTCGTGGTGCGAGTCGTACTCGGTGTGCTCGTCCTGCTCGAAGTGCGTGTCGGTCTCGCTGCCGTTCGGACCGGTCTCGGTGTGCGTGTCGATCTCGGTGTGCTCGTCGTGCTCGTAGTGGACGTCGTCCTCGTGGTGCCGGCCGTGGTGGCCGCCGTGGTCCTCGTGGTGCGTGTCGGACTCGGTGTGCTCGTCGTGCTCGAAGTGCGAGTCGTCCTCGTGCTCGTGACCGTGGTGGCTGGTCTCGTGGTGCTGGTCGGACTCGGTGTGGCTGTCGTGCTCGTAGTGCGAGTCGTCCTCGTGGTGGTGCTGGACGTGGTGGTCGTGGTGCAGGGCGTGGTGCGCGCCGCCGAAGCCGGTCTTCGACAGGCGGGTGCCCAGACGGCTCGGCGCGGCGGTGCCGGCCTCGACGCGGACCGCGCGCAGGCGGCCGGCCTCGTCCTCGGTGAGGCCGTTGGTGGCCGCGAACCCGTCGGGGTCGGCCATCACGGACTGCGCGAACTCGGTGTCCATCGCCATGCGGGCGACGATCTCGCGGTACTTGGCCTCAGACATTGCTGCGGCCCCCCTTCTTCTCCCCCTGAGCGCCGGCTTGGCCCGGTCGCTTTCGTTTGTGGTCTCATCACTATTGAGCCCCAGGATCGAGTTGGCGGGATCCGGCCTTTCCCTAGTGCTTTCCGCCAGTAGGCTGAATCGCATGCGGCAGCCCGTGCAGTCCCTCCTCGAGCACGCGCGGAACGGCCGAGGCGGCGCGCTCCTGCTGGGCGGGGCGACCTCGGCGGAGCTGGCCGCCGTCGGCGGCCCCGGGTTCCCCGTCGACGGCTTCCGGGTGCTGCGCGCGGCCGGGTTCCAGGCCGAGGCGGCACTGGCCTTCGCCGGCCTGGCCGACCTGGTGCGGCCGCTCGCCGAGGGCGGATCCGAGTTCGACCTCGCCGCCGGCGGCCCCCATCTGCTGGGGACGGCGGTGGCCGACCTGGTGACGCGGACGGCGTCCGGCGGGCCGGTGCTCGCGGTGGTCGCCGACGCGCACTGGCTGGACCCGGAGTCGGCGGCGGCGATCGCCGTGGCCGTGCGCGCCACGGCGCGGGTCCCGGTGGCGTGGGTGCTGGGCGTCGACGACGTGCGCCGCAGCCCGTTCGGGACGCTCGGCGCGGTGACCGTCCCGCTCCGGCGCGTGGCCGCGGCCGAGGCGCTGCCCGCGGCGACGAACAAGGCGCTCCTGGTCCTCGCGGCCAGCGCCACCGGACACGTCGACGAGGTCGGCGGCGCCCTGGACCGGCTGGGGCTCCACGTCGGGGACCTGGCCCCGGCCGTCGCCGACGGCGTGGTGGAGGCCACGGGATCGGGCTGGCGCTTCCGCGACCACGGCGTGGCCACCGCCGTCTACGGGAGGGCGACGCCGGCCGAACGCCGGGCGACCCACGCGGCCTTCGTCGAGGCCATCGCCGAACTCCGGTCGGCGGAGAACGGCGAGATCCTGGCCCGGCACCTGGCCGGCGCCGCCGCGGCCACCGACGCGCACGCGGCCGAGGCTCTGGGGCGGGCCGCCGACGGCGCCCGGATGCGCGGCGCCCTGGAGGCGGCGCGGGCGGCCTACGGGCGCGCGGCGAACCTGTCCCCTGATTCGTCCGCGCGAGCCCGGTGGCTGGCGGGCGCGGCTGACAGCTCTCGGTTGCTGGGCGATCTGGGCGGCGTGGGGCGCGCGATCCGCGAGGCCCGGATCCTCACCGACGAGCCGTCCGTCCACCAGCGCCTGGACCGGATAGCAGCACGCACGTCCGCGGTGCGGACCGTGCAACCGGACATCAAGAGCCTGCTGGAGCCCGGCACGCCCGGCACCGCGATCGGCCTGATCCTGACCGGACGCGCCGCCGAAGCCGAGGCGATGCTCGGCCCCGCGGTGGCCGCGGCGCTCCTCGCCGACCCCCTCGACCTGGGCCCGCTGACGCTCCCGGCGATCGCGGCCGGGGCGATGTGGACGGGCGACGGCGGCGGGGCGGCCGCGGTGCTGGACCGCTCGATCGCCCTGCTGCGGGCCTACGGCGCGACCGAGCACCTGCCGTCGCTGCTCATCGTGCGCGCCGAGGCCGGCTTCCGGCTGGGGCACTGGCCGACGGCCCGCGACGACGCGGAAGAGGCCGCGGCCCTGGCCTCGCAGCTGGGGCAGCAGCCGGTCCGGGCCGTGGCCCGCGGCCTCGCGCTACGGGTCAGTTCCCTGATGGGCGCCCCGACCGAGCCCGCCTCGGCCCTGGAAGCCGAGTCGCTGGGCGCCGAGGCCTACGCGATGTGGTCGCGCCACGCGGTCGGCACCGCGCACCTGGCCGAAGGCCGGTGGCGGGAGGCCGCCACGGCCCTGGGCGGTGTCGCCGACGGCCTGGAGCGTCTCGGCGTCCGCGAGCCCTCGGTGCTCCCCGTGGCCGGAGACCTCGTGGAGGCCGCCCTGCGCATCGGCGAGCTGGCCCGCGCCCGCAGGACCGCGCAGCGCGCCCAGGAACTCGCCGCCGGGTCGTCCTCGACGGTGGCGCGCGCCGTCGCGGAACGCTGTCTCGGCCAGGTCGGTGAGGCGCGGTCGGCGAAGCCGTGTTTTGAGGCGGCCTTGAGGTTGCACGCCGAGACCGGCGACCGTTACGAGGAGGCCCGCACCCTGCTGGTCTACGCGCGCCTGGACGGGGACCGGACGCGCCTGGAAGCGGCGGCCGACCGCTTCGCGGCACTGGGCGCGTGGCCGTGGCTGGCCCGGGTCGAGGCCGAGCTCAGCGGGGGTGCCAAACCGGTCGACGACACGCTGGCGGCGCTGACGGCGCAGGAGCTGCGGGTGGCGCGGCTGGCCGCCGGCGGGGCGACGAACGACGAGGCCGCGGCCGCTCTGGGCATCTCGCCGCGCACCGTGGAGCAGCACTTGGGCGTGGTTTACGCGAAGCTGCACATCCGGCGGCGTGCGGAACTGGCGCGCTTACTCAAGGACCTGTAAGACCCCCGATGCGGTAGGACTGGAGGCATGGCGACTCTCCGCATCGGCATCAAACTGAGTCAGCACGCGACCATCGACGAGTACAGGCAGGTCTGGCGCATCGCCGACGAGGCCGGTTTCGACCACGTCTGGAACATGGACCACTTCGCCACCATCAACGGGCCCGACGACGGCGACATCTTCGAGGCCTGGACCACGCTGGCCGGCGCGGCGGCCCTGACCACGCGGGTCCGCATCGGCTGTTCGGTCACCGGCAACACCTACCGGCACCCGGGCGAGCTGGCGAAGATGGCCGTGACCGTCGACCACCTTTCCGGCGGCCGGCTGGAGTTCGGGATCGGCTCGGCGTGGGCCGAGAACGAGCACACGATGTTCGACCTGCCCTTCGGCACCGCCGTCGACCGGGCCGACCGGCTCGAGGAGGCCCTGAAGATCCTGACCTCGTTGTGGACGCAGCCGCGGACGACCTTCGAGGGCAAGCACTACCGGCTGAAGGACGCGGTCGCCGAGCCGAAGCCGGTGCAGACGCCGCATCCGCCGATCTGGATAGGCGGCAGCGGCCGCAGGCGCACCCTGCGGATGGCGGCGGAGTACGCGGCGGTCTGGAACGCGGCGGGCGGCGAGCCCGCCGCCATCGCGGAACTCTCCCAGGTGCTGGACCGGCACTGCGCCGACGTGGGCCGCGACCCGGCCACGATCCGCCGCTCGGTGCAGCTGCGGGCCGGCGACGACGCCGAGGACCTGCTGCGCCGGGTCGAGGAGTTCGCCGCGATCGGGATCGACGATCCGCTGATCGTGCTGACCGGGGAGAACGCGGTCCAGCGGGCCGAGTGGGTGGCGGCGCTGCTGCCGCGGATGCGCGAGATCGGCTGACGGCTGAGACGGCCGGCGGACACCCCCTCGGGTCCGCCGGCCGGGCCTTCCCCCACCCGATCATTCCTGACCGATCGCCGCCAGCACGTCGAGGCGGGCCGCCCGCCGCGCCGGGCGGGAGGCGGCCAGCACGCCCGCCACGGCTCCCGCGGCCAGGATCACCGCCAGCATCCCCGGCGACGCCGCGAAGCCGATCGCCGTGGACGAAGCGGCCGCGCGGACCAGCGTCCAGCCCAGGAACGTGCCCAGGCCGACGCCGCCGAGCGTGCCGAACAGCGCCACCAGCAACGACTCCCAGCGCACCAGGGATCGAGCCTGGTGCCGAGTGAGTCCGACCGCTCGCAGCAGTCCCAGCTCGCGGGTCCGTTCGTGCACCGACAGCGCCAGGGTGTTGGCGATGCCGGCGAGGGCGATCACGATCGCCAGCACCAGCAGCACGTAGGAGATGGTCAACACCACGTCCACGCCGGAGGCCTGCGAGTCGGCGAACTGCTGCCGGTCCTGCACATCCGGGCTGCCGTAGGGCGCCACCGCCGCCGTCAGCGCGGCCCGCCCGGCGGCCACCGGTGTCCCCGGCGCCAGCTTCACGATGACCTGGGTGTCAGTGACCTGATCCGCATGCTGCGACCACACGGCCGCGTCGATCAGGTAGCTCTGGAACGAGCCGCGCGGACCGTAGACGAGGCCGACCGGAACAGTCGTCGTGCTCCCGTCCGGATACATCACGGAGACGGTGCTGCCGAGCGGATGGGTCTTGGCTTCCTGGTCCGAGACGCCCACCGCGTGGCCGCCCGCCAGGGCCGCCACGGACCCGGCGCGCACGTCCAGGGACACCGCCTGGCTCAGGCTTCCCGTGTCGGCGAAGGTGACGCTCGTCGACGATCCGCCGATCGACGCCGTGCCCTGGCCGATGCCCACGGCCGCCGCGACCTCCGGCAGCCGTCCCAGATCCGAGGCCAGCTGCGGGCTCAGCCCGCCGCCGCCGAAGGCCGGGGAGGACACCGCCAGGTCGCCGACGAACGACCGGTCCACATCGTCCTTCAGCGACTGCTTCACCGACGTGGCGAACACCGTCAACAGGGTCACCACCGCGACGCCGACCATCAGGGCCGTGGCGGTCGCCGACGTCCGGCGCGGATCCCTTGCCGCGTTGCGCCGCGCCAGCACGCCGGTGGTGCCCGCGAACCGGCCGCCGGCCGTCACCAGCGAACCCAGCACCCGCACCGCGGCCCGGGCCGCGACCGGGCCGAGCAGCACGACGCCGACCGTCGTGGCCGCCGCCCCCGCTCCGGCCGCCGCGACCGAGCCGCCGGCCACGGC
>NZ_BAAAQM010000101.1:0-16492 GCF_039531675.1 Catenulispora subtropica | reverse complement strand
GACTTCGGCCACGGCCGGGCCGGGCTTCGGCGCGACCGGGCCCGGACGCGGGCCGGGCTTGGGAGCGCCGGGACGCGGCGCGCCGGACGGGACCGCCGGACGGTTCGCGGCGGGGGCGCCGCCGGAGGCGGCGGGCGCGGACTGCGCGGGGGAGGCCGACTTCGACGCGCCACCGCGGGCGCCGCCGGATTCGGCCTGAATGCTGTCGATCAGTTTACGGACGACCGGCGCCTCCACTGTGGAGGACGCCGAGCGGACGAACTCACCCAGATCCTGGAGCTTGGCCATGACGACCTTGCTCTCTACTCCGAGCTCCTTGGCGAGTTCATAGACCCGGACCTTGGCCACTTCACTCCTTCTTCGGCCCGCGTCTCTCCCGCGCGCCGTCGTTTCACTGCATGGGCGTACTCATCGCGTGTTGCTGCTCATCGAGTGCTCATCGCCTGACTCGACCCGCTTCCGACTAGTACTTGGTCTGTGCTCTACTTTGACCCCCCGCACCGCGCATCTGACGCGGACGGGATTCGTGCTTCAGCTACTTTCCAACAACGCCCGGACCGCCGTTGTTTCCAACGGACCGGTCACGCGCAGCGCCCTCGGGAACGCCCGTCGCTTCTCGGCGAGGGCCAGGCATCCCGGATCGGGGTGGAGATGGGCTCCACGTCCGGGCGACCGCCCGCGCAGGTCGGGGACGACAGCGCCCTCGACCGCCACGACGCGCAGCAGCTCCGTCTTCGCCGCTTTTGCCCGGCATCCCACACACGTACGCACCGGAACAGGACGTACCGGTGTCGCGGGGCATGCCGAAGCATCAGTCTGGCTGGACACGCCTCAGTCTAGCGCCTGGATCACCTCTGCGTTCCCCGGGTTATGCGTGGGGCGCTCCCCCGCAGGCCGCACCCCGGATTGACGCCGACGGCCCGCCGGCTTATAGTCAACACATCGGTTGATTAACGAGGTGGTTGATCAAAACTATGGTTGACGACGAAGCGGCCGCCGCGCGGGAGGCGGCTCTGGACCGGGCGTTCACAGCCCTCGGCGATCCGGTGCGCCGCGCCATCGTGGCCCGGCTGTCGCGCGGCGAGGCCACCGTGAACGAACTGGCCGACCTGTTCCCGATCACCAAACAGGCGGTCTCCCGGCACATCGGCGTCCTGGAGGACGCCGGCCTGATCACCCGCAGCCGGGACGGCCAGCGCCGGCCCTGCCACCTGGACCCGGCGGCGCTGGAGCGGCTGACCAGCTGGATCGACGGCTACCGGCTGGCCGCCGAAGACCGGTTCCGCAAGCTCGACGCGGTCCTGGAGACCCTGAAGCAGGAGGAGGAAGAACGATGAGCACCCATCCGACGACGATCAACGCCCCCGAGGGCACTCCGTTCCTGGACGTGGTCCGCGAGTTCGACGCCACCCCGGCGCAGCTGTTCCGGGCGGTCACCGAACCCAAGCTGGTGGCGCAGTGGCTCGGCCCGCGCGACCTGGAGGTCGAGATGGAGGAGTACGACGCCCGGCCCGGCGGCCGCTACCGCTTCGCGCACACCGGCGGGCATCTCGGCGGGGAGCACGCGTGGTTCAACGGCGTGTTCCACACCGTGGAGCAGGACAAACTGATCATCCGCACCTTCGAGTACGAGGGCGTCCCCGGTGAGGTGGCGCTGGAGATCATGCGGTTCAGCGTGGTCGACGGCCGCACCCGGCTCTCGCAGCGCGCGGTGTTCCCGTCGCTCGAGACCCGCGAGGGCGCGCTGTCCTCCGGGATGTCCTTCGGGATCGAGCAGTCCATGGACCGGCTGTCCGAGCTCGTCGAGCGGGGGGTGTGAGCCATGGGCAGCGTCGTGATGGCCAACGCCGTCTCCCTGGACGGCTTCCTCGCCGACGACCAGGACGGGGTCGGCCCGCTGTTCGACTTCTACGCCAACGGCTCGGTGCCGGTCGAGGCCGGCGACACGTCGTACGGGTTCCGGACGTCACCGGCCACCGCCGCCTACCTCTCGGAGTGCTGGAGCCGGGTCGGCGCGGTGATCATGGGGCGGACCCTGTTCGACACGACCAACGGCTGGAACGGACGGCCCGCCGTCGGCGACCACGTGTTCGTGGTGACGCACAGCGTGCCGGCCGACTGGGAGTACCTGGACACCGCGCCGTTCACCTTCGTCACCGACGGCGTGGCGAGCGCGATCGAGCAGGCGAAGGCCTTCGCCGGACCGGACCGGGACGTGGCGGTCAACGGCGGCGACGTCGGCGGCCAGGCCTTCGGGGCCGGGCTGATCGACGAGGTGGACGTGGCGCTGATCCCGGTGGTGTTCGGCTCCGGCAAGCGGTTCTTCGGGAGCTTCGCCGACGGGCCGGTGCTCCTGGACGACCCGACGACCGTCATCCAGGGCGACCGGGTCACGCACCTGCGCTACCGGGTCCGCAGGGATTGAGGGCCGATCAGCCCGGCGTCCGGCTCGCGGACCAGGACCCGAGCATCCGCAGCGAGTCCGCGGTGACGGACCCGGCCGGGGCGGTGAACGCGATCATCGTCAGGTCCGGGTCCGCCGCCACGGTCAGCGCCTGCCAGTCCAGCTCCAGCGGCCCGGCCACGGGGTGGTCGAAGAGCTTGCGGAACGTGTCGGTCGCCAGCACGCGGTGCCCGCCCCACAGGCGGCGGAAGTCGGCGTCGCGCTCGAGCAGCTCGGCGACCACCTCGGCCATCCGGCGGTCCCCGGGGATCAGACCCACGCTCATCCGCATCCGCGCGACGCTGACCTCGGCCACCTCGTCCCAGTTCCGGTGCATCCCCCGGACCCGGGGCTCGAGGAACAGCATGCGGATCATGTTCCGCTCGGCCGCGGGCAGCTCGGCGAAGTCGAAGTACAGCGCCACCGCCAGCTCGTTCCAGGCCACGATGTCCCCGCGCGGGTCGATGACCAGCACCGGGACGTCCCGCATCGCGCCGAGCAGGTCCCGCACCAGCGGGCCGACCACCCGGCCGGCGTCGGCCTCCTTGCGCGGCCGCGCCGGCGGCTGCGCCAGGATCCCCAGGTAGGTCCGCTCGGCCTCGGTCAGCCGCAACGCGGTGGCTATGCCGTTCAGGACGCTGTCCGAAGCCGTGGTCACCCGGCCCTGCTCCAGGCGCGTGTAGTGGTCGACGCTCATCGCGGCCAGCTGCGCGACCTCTTCGCGGCGCAGTCCGCTGACCCGGCGCGGGTTCCCCACCGACGGCAGCCCGACGGACTCCGGCGCCGTGGCCGCGCGCTTCGACTTGAGGAACTCTCCGAGCTTGCTCACCCGTCCAGCATCGCATCGATGCCGGACCCGTTCCTGGGGCGGCCGTCCCCAGGAACGGCCGGGCTCTGGTCGCGCCCCGGACCGCCGACCAGTCTGGACGCCATGAGCACTCTGAACCTCGAAACCGCTTCCCGCGTCCTCACCGCCGGCCAGGAGGCCGCCGCCGGTATCGGCGTCGCGATGAACATCGCCGTGGTCGACACCGCCGGGAACCTCGTCGCGTTCTCCCGGATGGACGGCGCCTGGCTCGGGTCCACGGACGCCGCCCTGAAGAAGGCCAAGACCTCCGCGTTGTTCCCCATGCCCAGCTCGGCGCTGGGCGAGCTGTCGCAGCCCGGCGGCCCCATCTACGGCATCGAGGTCACCAACGGCGGCCTGATCACCTTCGGCGGCGGCCTGCCGCTGACCGCCGCGGACGGCACGGTCGTCGGCGCGATCGGCGTGTCCGGCGGCATGGTCGAACAGGACGTGGCCGTCGCGGAAGCCGGCGCGAAGGCCGTGTGAGTCCGGTCCGCACCCGGAACCCGAAGAGGGCCTCCCGATGGGGAGGCCCTCTTCTCCGTCCTACGGCTGCTGCTGCTCCTGCGGCTCGGCGTCGGACCGGATGTCGATCCGCCACCCGGTCAGGCGCGCCGCGAGCCGTGCGTTCTGCCCCTCCTTGCCGATGGCCAGCGACAGCTGGAAGTCCGGCACGATCACCCGGGCGCTGCGCTGGTCCAGGTCCACGACCTGGACCTTCGACACCCGGGCCGGGGACAGCGCGTTGCCGACCATCTCGGCCGGGTCGTCCGACCAGTCCACGATGTCGATCTTCTCGCCGTGCAGCTCGGCCATCACGTTGCGGACCCGCGCGCCCATCGGGCCGATGCAGGCGCCCTTGGCGTTCACGCCGGCCCGGTGCGAACGGACCGCGATCTTGGTGCGGTGCCCGGCCTCGCGGGCGATCGCGGTGATCTCCACCGCGCCCTCGGCGATCTCCGGGACCTCCAGCGCGAACAGCTTCCGCACCAGGTCCGGGTGGGTGCGCGAGAGCGTCACCTGCGGACCGCGCTGGCCGCGGCGGACGTCGACGACGTAGCACTTGACCCGCTCGCCGTGCCGGTAGTCCTCCCCCGGGACCTGCTCGGCGGCCGGCAGCGTGCCCTCGATCTTGCCGATGTTCACCAGCACCGCGCGCGGGTCGCGGCCCTGCTGCACCACGCCGGTGATCAGGTCGCCCTTGCGGCCGGAGAACTCGCCGAAGGTCTGCTCGTCCTCGTGGTCCCGCAGCCGCTGCAGGATCACCTGTTTGGCGGTGGTGGAGGCGATGCGGCCGAACTCGTTCGGCGTGTCGTCGTACTCGCGGGTGGTGCCGTCCTCGATGTCCTCCACGGCCCACACCGTGACGTGCCCGCTGGCCCGGTCCACCTGGACCCGGGCCCGCGGCTTGGCGCCCTCGGTGCGCTTGTAGGCGATCAGCAGGGCCGCCTCGATGTCCTCGACCAGCTTCTCGAAGGGGATCCCGCGGTCCTTCTCCAGGTCGCGCAGCGCACTGGTGGGGATGTCCATCGTCGTCAGCCCTCCTCGTCCTCGTCGACGTCGGCGATGTCGGCGATGTCGATGTCGGCTTCGTCGTCGCCGGCGAGGTCGCCGGCCCCGTCGTCCTCGTCGTCCTTGCGGGAGAACTCGATCTCCACCCGGGCCTTGGCCACCTCGTCGAAGGCGAGGCGCCGCTGCTCGGTCTGCCCCTTCTTCTTGCCCGGCACCTCCAGCAGCACGCCCTCGTCGTCGCTGTCCAGCACGCGCCCGGTGACGTCGCCGCCGTTCCTCAGCACGCTGCGCACCAGCCGGCCCTTGGCGCGGCGCCAGTGCTTGGGCAGGGTCAGCGGGCGGTCGGTCCCCGGCGAGCTCACCTCCAGGAGGTAGGCCTGCTCGCCCATCACCGCGGTGCCCTCGGGACCGTCGAGCACGTCGGAGACCACCCGGGTGAGATCGGAGACCGCGTCCAGCGACACGCCCTGGTCGCCGTCCACGACGACCTCGACGCGGCGCCGCCGGGCCACCTGCGAGACGCGGACCGCCTCCAGGTCGTAGCCGGCGGCGCTGATCGCCAGCTCCAGCAGCGCTTGCAACCGGTCCGCCGGTGATCCGGTTCGGGGGGTGCTCATCGTTCTCCTTGTGCAGTTGTCGTGCAGAAGCATGTGCTGGTAGGCAACTCGTAGCCAACACAGTATCCGTTCTATGGCTGAGTGCGCTCCCATCAGGGCGGGTGTGGGAATCGGTACACTTTGGCCGGTGAGCTGGATGCCCCTGGTGCTGACGAGACGCATGGTGTTCACGCTGTCCGGCGTGACGCTGGCGGGTGCCTGCGCCTCGCCGAAGGCCTCGGGCGGGTCGCCGGACAGCCCGGCCCGGGCCGCGCGGAGCGACGCCGCCCGGGACCGCGCGCTCGCCGCCGAAGCGGACCTGCTCGCGCGGTACGACGCGGCCCTGGCGCTGCCCGCGGTCGCCGCCGACAGCGCCCTGACCGCGAAGCTCACCGCGATCCGCGCCGAACACGCCTCGCACGCCGCGGCCATACGGGACGGCTACCAGGCGGGCGCGACACCGGCGCCGACGGGCACCCCTTCGTCGCCGGCTCCGTCGAGCTCGACGAATTCTCCGGCCACCCCCTCCGGCGCGACCACCGCCCCTCCGGACGCCAAGTCGGCGCTCGCAGCGCTGATCAAGGCCGAACAGGACGCCGCCGACGCGCGGACCGCCGACATCCTGGCCGCCGACGGCGGCACCGCGATGCTGCTGGCGTCCGTCGCCGCGTCCGAGTCGGGACACGCCGCGCTGCTGCTGGGCGGCGCCGCGTGAACCCTCTGCAGACCGCGCTGGAGAACGAGCACGCGGCGGTGTACGGGTATGGAGTCCTGGCGGTCCGGCTCGCCGGCGCGCAGCGGGACGCCGCCCGGAACGCCTTCGACACCCACCGCGCCCGCCGCGACATCCTGATCGGCCTGATCGAGGAACAGGGCGACGAGCCGGTCGCCGCGGCACCGGCCTACGCGCTCCCGTTCCCCGTCGCCACCGCGGCGGACGCTTCCCGACTGGCGGCGCACCTGGAAGAGCGGCTCGGCGCGTCGTACGCGGACGTCGTCCAGGCGTCCTCAGGCGACACCCGCCGCACGGGCCTGGAGTGGCTGACCGACGCCGCGGTGCGCGCGGTGCGCTGGCGCGGCACCTCGGTGGCGTTCCCGGGCCTGCCCGAGCGGGGCTGACCCGGGAACGGTTCTCGGCCGCTGACCGCAGCGGCTGACCGCAGCCGGCTGCCGCGCTACGAGCATCGGCTCGTTCGGCTCAGCCGTGCCCGACCGACACCGCGAAGGTCTGGAGCTCGGTCGTCAGCGCCTCGGCCGCGGCGTCGCCGATCTTGCCCTCGTCCTGGGCTTCGCTGATCTTCGAGGTCACGTCGTCGACCTTGCTCTGCAGGTCGCGCAGCTTGCGGCCCTTGAACTGCGCCGCCTGCGCCTGCTGCGTGGACTTCTCCAGATCGGTCAGCGAGTTCTGCAGGTCGCGCGCGGTGTTGGAGTCGATGGTGTCGCGGCCCTGGGCCAGGAAGCCGTCGATCTGGCCGCGCATCGCCTCCAGATAGCCGAGCGGGTCGGCGTTCGGGTCGCCGGTCGGTGAGCTGCCGGCGGCCGGCCGGCTGCCGGAGGCCGGGGTGTCGGGCACGCTCGGCGGTGTGGCCGGCAGCGTGGCCGCGGTGTTCGGGGCGGGCGACCCGGTGATGCCGGGCGGGGGCGCGGAGGTGGCCTTCTTCTCCGCGTCCTTGCCGCCCATCACGATCGCCGTCCCGGCCGCCGCGATGACCGCGACGAGCAGGGCGCCGAACACCAGGACCACCCAGGAGTAGCGGCGTGGCGCGGGGGTGTCGAAGACCGGCTGTGCCGGATAGCCGCCCGGCTCGTTGTCCTGCGACGGGATGCGCATGCGCCGCGCCATGTACGGGAGCTGCTGCTCCTGCTCCTCCTTGTAGGTGGGCGGCGGTGGGTCGTAGGCCTGCATCACCATGGTGCGGTTCGCGGGGGGCCGTCCCGCGCCGCCTACGCCCCCCACGGTCGCGGGCGCGCCGCGCAGGTCCAGGACGGCGGCCACGGTCGCCGCGGTCGGGCGGTCGGCCGGGTTCTTGGCCAGGCACTGCCGATAGAGCCCGAGGATCTGCGGCGGCAGGCCGTAGGCGGGCAGCGGGGGCGGCGGGAGGTGCAGGTGGCCGCGGACCACTTCGTCGACCGTCGCGCCCTCGAACGGCGCGCGCCCGGCGACGCACCAGTAGAGCACGCAGCCCAGGGCGTAGACGTCCGAGGCGGGCACCGCGCCGCGACCGGTGAGCTGCTCCGGCGCCATACACGACGGCGTCCCGATCACCACGCCGGTGGTGGCGTCGGTGTCCGAGGAGGCCTGGGCGATCCCGAAGTCGAGCAGCTTCACGCCGTCGGCCAGGAGCATCACGTTCCCCGGCTTGAGGTCGCGGTGGACGATCCCGGCCTTGTGCGCCGCCTCCAGCGCGGTGGCCAGCTGCTGGCACGCCACCCGCGCGTCGTTCTCCATCAGCGGGCCCTGCGCGAGCCGCTCTTCCAGGTTCAGCCCGGTGAGCAGCTCGGTGACCAGCACCGGCCGGAAACTGCCGTCCGGCTGGGGCCACTCGACGTAGTCGAAGACGGTGGTCACGCGCGGATGCGACAGCCGCGCCAACGCGAGCGCCTCCCGGCGCAGCTGCTCGCGGCCCGCGGGGTGCGCGGCGGCTCCGCCGTGCAGGAGCTTCACCGCGACCGGGCGGTCCAGGCTGGAATCGTGCGCCTCCCACACCACCGCGCTGCTGCCCGACCCCAACGGCCTGGTCAGGCGGTAGCGCTCGGCTATGACGGTGCCTGGTGCGGGAGAGTCCATGGGGCGATTATTGCGCGTCCCGGTGAGCGGCCGACGCCGCCGCCGGGAGCTCCCGGCGGCGGCGTCCTCCGATCTCGGCGGCGGGCGTCAGCCCTTGACCACGCCGTACACGTGCTCGACCAGATCCGCCGTCGCGACCTCGGTCTTCTCGCCGCTGCGCCGGTCGCGCACCTCGACCTTGCCCTCGGCCAGGTTCCTGCCGACGACGACGATGGTCGGGATGCCGATCAGCTCGGCGTCCTTGAACTTCACGCCGGGCGAGACGCTGCCCATGCGGTCGTCGTACAGCACCCGGACGCCGCGCGCGCCGAGCTCCTCGGCGTAGCGGTCGGCGGTCTCGTAGATCGCCTCGTCCTTGCCGGCCGCCACGATGTGCACGTCGGCCGGCGCCACCTCGCGCGGCCAGACCAGGCCGAGCTCGTCGTGCAGCTGCTCGGCCAGGACCGCCACCGCGCGCGAGACGCCGATGCCGTAGCTGCCCATGGTGACCCGGACCGGCTTGCCGTCCTTGCCGAGGACGTCGAGCTTGGCGGCGTCGGCGTACTTGCGGCCGAGCTGGAAGATGTGGCCGATCTCGATGCCGCGGTCGATGGACAGCTCGTGGCCGCAGCGCGGGCACAGGTCGCCGGCCCGCACCTCGGCGGCCTCGACGGTGCCCTCGATGTCGAAGTCGCGGCCGGCGACGGCGTAGGCGACGTGCTTGCCGGCCTCGTTGGCGCCGGTGACCCAGGCGGTGCCGACGGCGACCCGGGGGTCGACCACGTACTCGTACCCGGCCTCCTTCAGGCCGACCGGGCCGATGTAGCCGCGCACCAGCTTGGGGTGCTTGGCGAAGTCCTCGGCCTCGAACAGCTCCACCTCGCCGGGCGCGACCGAGGCCTCCAGGCGCTTGAGGTCCACCTCACGGTCGCCGGGGACGCCGA
Source organism: Catenulispora subtropica (assembly GCF_039531675.1). Taxonomy (NCBI): domain Bacteria; kingdom Bacillati; phylum Actinomycetota; class Actinomycetes; order Catenulisporales; family Catenulisporaceae; genus Catenulispora; species Catenulispora subtropica. Next base: position 7,383 of record NZ_BAAAQM010000101.1, on the reverse strand, counting down.
CGATCAGGACCTTGTACTCCTTGACGCCGGGGTAGCTGACCTTGACCACGACGTTCTTCAGCGTGTCCTTGGCCTCGATCGCGATGCCCAGGCCGTTGACGACCTCGACCAGCGAGCCGATGGTCGCCGTGTCGGGGGTGTCGAGCACCTGGAGCGCGGGATGGCCGTTCGGCTCCTGGGCCGGGGCGGGCGCGGTCTCGACGGCCTCGACGTTGGCGGCGTACCCGCAGTTGTGGCACGCGACGTAGGTGTCCTCGCCGGTGGGCGCGGTGGCCAGGAACTCCTCGGAGGCCGAACCGCCCATCGCGCCGGACATCGCCGAGACGATCTTGTACTTGATGCCGAGGCGGTCGAAGGTGCGGATGTAGGCGTCGCGGTGCTGCGCGTAGGAGTGCTTCAGACCCTCGTCGTCCAGGTCGAAGGAGTACGAGTCCTTCATGAGGAACTCGCGGCCGCGCAGGATGCCGGCGCGGGGCCGCGCCTCGTCCCGGTACTTGGTCTGGATCTGGTAGAGCGTGACCGGCAGGTCCTTGTAGGACGAGACCTCGCCCTTGACCATGTCGGTGAACATCTCCTCGTGCGTGGGGCCCAGGAGGTAGTCGTTGCCGCGGCGGTCCTGGAGGCGGAACAGGTTGTCGCCGTACTCGGTCCAGCGGCCGGTCGCCTCGTAGTACTCGCGGGGCAGCAGCGCGGGGAACTGGACCTCCTGCCCGCCCATGCGGTCCATCTCCTCGCGGACGATCCGCGTGACGTTCTCCAGCACCTGCTTGCCCAGGGGCAGCCAGGAGTAGATGCCGGGGGCGACGCGGCGGACGTACCCGCCGCGCACCAGGAGCTTGTGGCTCGGGACCTCGGCGTCCGCCGGGTCCTCGCGCAGGGTTCGCAGGAACAACGACGACATACGCCAGATCACGGGAGTGCTCCTAGGGGATCGGTCCAGTAGTACTTCTGTCCTGCGAGGATATCCGGCTCGACCATGATCGCTTGACGATTACCGCAGAGATATCACCGCGAAGCGGACCAGATTGCCCCTCCCGAATCGTTTGCCAGGCCGCTACCGTGCGAAGGTATGGCTGCCAAGACGCGGAACGACGTCCTCCATGTGAACATGGACCCGGCGCTCGGCGATCTCGCGCTGGCCGAGGCGCGGGACGCGTTGGCCTCCGGGGAATGGGGGCCGGCCCGCGAAGTGCTCGCCGAGACACGCCACGGCGACTCGGGTCCGCAGTGGGACTGGCGCAGCCACCGGGTACGGGTGCTGGCGGAAGCGGTGGCCAACTCGTCGTGGGTGGAGCGGTGGCAGGTGCTGGAACCGGTGAACCCGGACGCGGCGCTGCTGCGGGCGCAGGTGGAGACGGTGCGCGCGCTGCGCGGCGCGGTAGCAGGCACGGCCGGCTACCGGGAGACCGCCGCCGAGGCGCAGGACCTGTGCGAGCACGCCGCGGCGATGGCGCCGTCGGACCCCACGCCCTGGGTGGCCATGCTGACCCTGGCCCGGGCCGCCGACCGGGGACGGAACGCCGGACGGGACGACTTCTGGCGGCGCTGGCAGGAGATGCGCGCGCGGGACGCATTCAACCGCGACGGGCACCACGAAGCGCTCACCTACCTCTTCGCCGCCTGGTGCGGATCCCACGCCGAGATGTACGACTTCGCCTATTGGCTGGCCGGGCAGGCCCCTCCAGGTTCGCCGCTCGCGGTGCTCCCGCTGGTGGGGCACGCGGAGGTATACCGCGCGGCGACCGCGGGAGTCGCGCTGCAACTGCGCCCTTCACCGCAGGCGCACTGGGGGCGGCGTCTGGTGTCGACCGACGTCGACCGGGTGCTGCGGAGCTGGCTCGGGTCCGCGATCGTCCCGCACGCCCAGGCCGACCTGGACCGGAACTACCTGCTGCACGCCATGGTGCTGTCCGGCCGCGTGGACACCGACGAGACGCGGGCGCTGTTCGACGCGATCGGGTCGCACGCGATGCGAGTGCCGTGGTCCTACACCGGCGATCCGGCGTCCTCGTTCCTGTACTGGCGGGAGCGGGCGTTCAAAGCGGGCGCCCCTCGCCGGTGACGTGACGGTCAGGTCCGAATTCCGCCAGTCCGATCTCCACCACCCTGGCAAACTCAAGGTATGTCCGCCCACCCGTCGCCCACCACCGCCCTTCGATCGAGACGCTTCGCGTCGCAGTATGAACTGGACGACTTCGACACGTACTACCGCGCCGTGGCCAGCCGGGACACCCGCTTCGACGGCCGCTTCTTCACCGGTGTGACCACCACCGGCATCTACTGCCGGCCGATCTGTCCGGCCCGGACGCCGAAGCCGGAGAACGTGCGCTTCTTCCGCGTGGCGGCCGCCGCGGAGGCCGCCGGCTTCCGCACCTGCCGCCGCTGCCGCCCGGACAAGGTGCCGGGCTCCCCGGACTGGAACGTGCGCGCCGATCTGGCCGGGCGCGCCCTGCGCCTGATCGCCGACGGTGCCGCCGACCAGCAGGACGGCGTCTCGGCGCTGGCCCGGGCGCTGGCCGTGAGCGAGCGCCACCTGCACCGGGTGCTGGTCGCCGAACTGGGCGTCGGGCCGCTGACGCTGGCCCGCTCGCGGCGCGCGCAGACCGCCCGGCTGCTGCTGGAGTCGACGTCGCTGCCGGTCTCGGACGTCGCGTTCGCCGCCGGCTACGGCTCGATCCGCCAGTTCAACGACTCGGTCCGGGAGGCCTTCGGCGCCACGCCGAGCGAGATCCGCACCCGCTTCGGCACCGGCGTGGCGGCCGCCGAGCTCGCCGGCAGCGCGGTGGACGGCGACGGCGCCCTGACCCTGCGGCTCGTCTATCGGGCCCCCTTCGCCTTCGCCGGCCTGCTCGGATGGTTCGGCGACCGGGCCGTCCCGGGTGTCGACGAGGTGGTGGGCCGGGGCGCGGACGCCGTCTACCGGCGCGCCCTGCGCCTCCCCCACGGCACCGGCCAGGTCGAACTCCGCGACGACGGCGGCGTGATCCACGCCCGGCTGGCTGTGGACGACCTGCGCGACGTGGCCGTGGCCGTCCGCCGCTGCCGCGACCTGCTGGACCTGGACGCCGACCCGGCCCAGGTGGGCGCGGCCCTGAGCGCCGACCCGGTGCTGGCGCCGCTGGTCACCGCCCGCCCGGGCCTGCGCGTCCCGGGCGCGGTCGACGGCTTCGAGATCGCCGTCCGCGCCGTCCTCGGCCAGCAGATCAGCGTGGCCGCCGCCCGGACCCTGACCGCCCGCCTGGTCCAGCGCTTCAGCGCGGTCGAGCTGGCCGCCGAGGCCGCCCTGGTGCCGGAGGGCGCGACCGCCGCGCTGGAAGCCTCGCGACCGGACGCGGCAAGTCACTTTGTCGACAATCCCAAGAGCGTCGACCACCCACCGGCGCTGAATCCCTTCCCGCGTGCGGCGACCCTGGCCGAAGGCGACTACGAGGGCCTGGGGCTCACCCGCCGCACCGCGGCCACCCTGCGCACCCTGGCCGGTGCGGTCGCCTCCGGCGAGCTGGCGCTGGACCGCGGCGTCGACCGCGGCGAAGCCCGCGCCAAGCTCTTGGCGCTGTCCGGGATCGGGCCGTGGACCGCCGACTACATCGCGCTGCGCGTGTTCGGCGATCCGGACGCGTTCCCGGTCGGCGACCTGGTCCTGCGCCGCCAGGCCGAGCGCCTCGGCCTGCCCGGCACCGAGAAGGCCCTCCTCGCCCACGCCGAGAACTGGCGCCCCTGGCGCGCCTACGCCGCACTGCACCTGTGGGCCTCCACCACCGAAGGAACCGAGAAATGAGCCCCCTGACCTACACCACCATCCCGACCCCGGCCGGCCCCTTCACCGTGCTGGCCGACGGCGACGACACCGTCCACGCCGCCGGCTTCACGGACGATCCGGCCTTCCTCTCCGGCATGCTCGGCACCGCCCTCCCGGAGCCCGGGCCGCACGACGGCGTCGCCGACAAGGTCCTGGCCTACTTCGACGGCGACCTCGGCGCCATCGACGACGTCGCCGTCGCCTACCGCGCCACCGGCCCCTTCCGCACCAAGGCCTGGGACGCGATGCGTGCCGTCAAGGCGGGCCGCACGATCAGCTACACCCAGCTCGCCGCCACGGCCGGCAACCCGAACGCGGTGCGCGCCGCCGGATCGGCCTGCGCCTCGAACGCGATCGCCCTGTTCGTGCCCTGCCACCGCATCGTCCGCAGCGACGGCTCCAGCAAGAACTTCCTCTACGGGCTGGAGTGCAAGGCCACGCTGCTGGCCCACGAGCAGCAATTCGCAGCGGCGGCCTGAGGAGGAGGACCTCCCGGCCCGGGTGGTCGGCCGTAGCGCCCGCCTCAGGCGTCGGCGACCGGCCGCCCGGGCTCGCTTCCGGCAGGCCGCACCCCACTGTTCGCCGACACCTGCCCCGGCAGCACCCCGACTCCTCCGTCGCCGGGCGCGCCGTCATCGGACACCCCGGCACGGGTCGGCGCCAGCTCGAACAACACCTGGAACTCGATCCCGTACTTCTCCTCCACCAGCGGTCCGAGCTCTCCGCACTCGGCCCAGGGCACCAGCCGCATGGCCCGGAACTCGGCGTCGTCGTGGCGGTAGGTCTCCAGCCGTGCGAGGGTGCCGCCGGAGGCGCTCGGCGCCGCCGTCCAGGCCACCGGGTTCTCGCGAGTGCTCGCCAGCGCGATGTAGAGCCTGCCCCCGTGCTCGATCCACGCGACGTGCTCCTTGCGGTGGCCGACGACCAGGGTGCCGTACAGGTAGTCGACCATGTCGACGCTGTCGGGGTCCGCGCGGATGTCGCGGAAGTGGTCGTTCACGATCTTCGCGAGCTTCTCCTTCATCGCGACGTCGACGTGCGCGCCCTGCTCGGAGGCGACCCGCAGCGAGTAGAAGGCGATGGAGGCCCGGTCGTCGACGCGGTAGTACGCGCATGCCGGGGTGGCGTTGTACAGCTTCACGAGCAGTTTGGTCCGCGCGCCCTCCGGCAGCCGGTGGCGGACTCCGTTCAAGAGCGCGAGGTTCCGGCCCACGCCGGCCGCGATGTCGATGCCCTCGCCCCTGAGATCCGTGCTGCGCTGACGAGCCGCGTCGGAGGTGGGGTCCAGCAGCAGGATCTCCACCCGCACCTCGTTGTCCCCGGCCAGGACGCTCGTCAGCGCGCTCACACACCTGTGGCGCTCGTCCGCCTCGTCTCCGTCGGCGGTGGTGACGTCGAGGATGTTGCTCGACGTGTCCATGATCCGCACCAGGTCGTCGCAGCGCTCCAGGCGCTCGATGAACTTCAGATAGGGGAAGCGCTCGTAACCGGCCATCGGCGCGTACTCGGCGATGGAGCCGAACTTCTCGTTCGCGAAGGAGCGGATCGCCAGGAACACCGGCGACAGGAAGAAAGCCACCAGCAGGCCGCCTCCCACGTCGCCGAAGACGCCGCGGAAGAACTCCCGCCACTGCCCGGGCTCCGGGTGGAGCCAGATCATCGCGACCGCGATCGTGACGCCGGCCAGCGTCACCGACAACGACCACGCCACCACCGCGCTGAACTGCCGGAACCGCAGGTGCGCGAGCACCCGGCCCGCCAGTGTCGGCCGCGTCTCGACCTCGTCGTCGACCTCCGGCGCGGAGTTCTCCTCGGGCATGACCACCCCCTCGGTGTCAGGAATCGCCTATCAGAGGATTCCCAACCCCGTGGCGGCTGGAACAACGCTCAGAGCTCTTAGAACAGAATCGACGCGAAAGCGCCGACCTCCTCGAAGCCGACCCGCCGGTACACCGCCCGCGCCGGGGCGTTGTAGTCGTTCACGTACAGGCTCACCACCGAGGCGAAGTCCCGCAGCGCGTACTCGACCACGGCGGACATCCCGGCCGCGGCGATCCCCCGGCCGCGCAGCGCGGGGTGCGTCCACACGCCCTGGATCTGGCAGGCGTCGCGCGTCACCGCGCCGATCTCGGCCTTGAACACCACGTGCCCGTCCTCGATCCAGGCGAAGGCGCGCCCGGCGTGGACGAGCTCGGAGACCCGGGCGCGGTAGGAGTTGCCGTTGTCGTCGCCCAACGGGGAGACGCCCACCTCCTCGGTGAACATCGCTATGCAGGCCGGCAGCAGGACGTCGATCCGGTCCGGCGTGACCGGCTTGACGCGGAAGTCCGGCTCCACCGTCGGCGAGGAGCCGCGGATCACCATGAGCGGCTGGTTGGCACGCACCTCACGGGCCGGGCCCCAGGCCGGGCGCAGCTGCTCCCACAGCGCCACCGCACTGGGTGCCGGACCGACGATCGAGGAGCAGCGGCGGCCCTGGCGGCGGGCTCGGTCGGCGAAGGCGCGCACGGCCTCCGGGCCGGCCTCCACGGGGACCAGGTTGGCGCCGGAGTAGCAGACGGCGTCCAGGCGGCCGTTCACGTGGTATCCCCACAGCTCGCCGCCCAGGCGCCAGGTGTCCAGGCCGGAGGCCTCCACCCGGGACGCCACGAAGACGTTCGCCACGGGATCGCGCGCCAGCACGCCCTGGACGTCGGCCAGGTCGGCCGCGCCCAGAGTCCGGGTACCCGTCCCGCGGACCCTCGACAAAACGCTCATCGCACGATCACCAGTTCACTGTACGACGCGGGAACGACCCCGCACCGACGATGCGTCTATTCGGTGCGCAGCCGTGACCGTGAACCGCTCTATAGAGTTCTGGAGTCCACTCTATGGAGCTTCGCCGAATTCCCGTAGTCGGCTTCGGCGAAGACGGCCCCAGGAGGGCTTCAGTGGAGCCTCAGAGACCCGCGCTCACCGACTCGACGATCTCGCCGGTCTCGGCGTCGATCTCGATGCCCATCTCCCCCGCCAGCTTGAAGGCCTCCTCGATGAGGGTCTCCACGATCTGCGCCTCTGGCACGGTCTTGATCACCTCGCCGCGGACGAAGATCTGGCCCTTGCCGTTGCCGGAGGCCACGCCCAGGTCGGCCTCGCGGGCCTCGCCGGGACCGTTCACCACGCAGCCCATGACCGCCACCCGCAGCGGGATCTTCAGCCCGTCCAGTGCCGCGCTGACCTGGTCGGCGAGCTTGTAGACGTCGACCTGGGCGCGCCCGCACGAGGGGCACGACACGATCTCCAGGCCGCGCTGGCGCAGGTTCAGCGACTCCAGGATCTGGATGCCGACCTTGACCTCCTCCACCGGCGGGGCGGACAGCGAGACCCGGATGGTGTCGCCGATGCCCTCGCTGAGCAGGGCGCCGAAGGCCACCGCGGACTTGATGGTGCCCTGGAAGGCCGGCCCGGCCTCGGTGACGCCCAGGTGCAGCGGGTAGTCGCAGCGCTCGGCCAGCAGCCGGTAGGCGTTGATCATGACCACCGGGTCGTTGTGCTTGACCGAGATCTTGATGTCGCGGAAGTCGTGCTCCTCGAACAACGAGCAC
>NZ_BAAAQM010000100.1:0-16998 GCF_039531675.1 Catenulispora subtropica | reverse complement strand
CTACATGGACTGCGGGGGGCGGGGGGTGGACTGGGGGGTGCGTCGGGGTGGTTCGGCGGGGCCGGCGCCGGAGGCTGCGGAGGCGCTTGCGCCGGCGGTGGCGGGGGTCGGCATGCCGGGCATGTTGGCCTTGATGGTCTGGGGGTCCGGGAGGTGGCCGTCGGGGGAGAGCTTGTCGACCATGCCGGGGAGCTTGTCGGCCATCGTCTGGGCTGCTTGCTCGGGGGTCTTGCCGGTCTGCTTGGCGATCTTGTCCATGCGGTCCGGGCCGAGGGCTTCGGAGACCTGGTCGGCGGTGACGGGTTTGTTCTCGCCCTTGCCGATCCAGGATTGGACTTGGTCGGCGATGCTGCTGTTCTTGAGCTTGGTGAAGACGTCGCTCACGCCGTTGCCGACGGTGTCGGTCAGTTGCTTCCACATCTTGCCGAGGTCGGGGGTGTCAGCCATGGCCTTCCGCCTTTCTCGTGGGGGCTCGCGGGCTCGGTGCCGGGTGGTGCCGGGCCTGTCTGTGCGCGGGCCATGTACGAGCCTTCGGCACGGGGGTGGGGGGTGCGCTGGGGGAGGCAGCCGTTCGGGGTATCGGGCTGGGGGTCTTCGTCCGGACGGCGGGGCTGGTGGGGGTCCGGGGCGCCTTCTGGCCTGCGGCGGGCCAGCCTGGCGGCATGAGAGTCGACGTCCATGCGCACCTGTTTCCCGCGTCCTACCTGGAGTTGCTCGACGAGTTGCGGGGTGACGGGGGTGCGGGCACGTCGCAGGTGCGGGGGCTGGGTGGTGGGGACGGGGCGCGGGAGCTGCGGATGCGGCTGGCGGCGATGGACGCGGTGGGTGTGGACGTGCAGCTGCTCTCGACCTGCCCGCAGCTCCCCTATACCGGGGACCCGACTGCCGCGGTGGAGGCGGCGAGGTGCGCGAATGTGATGTCGGCCCGGGTCGTGGCTGATCACCCCGACCGCTTCCGTGCCCTGGCCACGCTGCCGCTGCCGCATGTCCTGGCTTCGGTGGACGAGCTGAGCCGGGCCATGGAGGAGGACGGTATGCCGGGTGCGGCGGTGGGGACCTCGATCTTGGGGCGCCCGCTGAGCTCCCCTGACTTCGAACCTATGTTCGCGGTGCTCAATCGGCGGCGGGCTGTGCTCTTCGTGCATCCCGTCGGGGACTCGGCGGGTTCGCCGCTGATGCAGGCCTCCGGCCTGGACTGGGTCATCGGTCATACGGTGGAGGTGGCGACCGCGCTCCTGCAGCTGTTCCGGGCCGGTCTCACCGAGAAATACCCCGATGTTCGGATCGTCGTTCCGTACATGGGTGGCTTCCTGCCGTTCCTCATCCAGCGCCTGGACCTCTGCCGCGACCACTATCTGCCCGTGGGCAGTCCGAGCGCCGGCCAGCTCATGCGGCGTGTGATGTACGACACCGCGAACCCGCTCCCCGCGGCCCTCCGGCTCACCGTCGAAGCCGTCGGCGCCGAACGGCTGCTCCTCGGCACCGACTACCCCTTCGAGCAGGGCCCCTCGCTCCGTGACCATGTCGAGTACATCCTGGCGGCGGGTCTGCCGGACCATCAGGCGAAGGCCATCATCGATCTGAACGCCGCGGCGATGTTGGGGACGCCGAGGTAGGAAGGCTCGGGGGCCACCCTAAGCGTTCTCCCTCGTATCGCCGCCGATTGCGCACGCCGGATCCTGGACACGGCAATTTATGCGCTCTGATAAGGGCGACGTCACCGGCACCGTGGGGGGATTCATGACATCAGGTACTCCAGCACGTCGTGGACATAGATGGTCGTTCAGGGGGTTGAGCTCACTGGCGTTGGCCCTCGGGACCGCGGCGGTGGCCGTCGGCCTCGTCTCCGGGCCGGCCGGGACGGCGCACGCCGCCGGCGGGACGCCGACCTTCGTCCAGCAGGCGTGGGCGCGCGCCGGCGGGGTCAGCACGCTGACGGTCAAGCCGACCGCCGCCGTGACAGCCGGGGACCGTCTGGTCGTCGAGGTCGGGGTGTGGAGCGTGGGGTCGGCGACGACCGCCTCGGTGACCGACTCCGCGGGCAACACGTACACCGAGCTGACGCACTTCGCCGCTTCGGACGGTACCGAGATGAGCGTCTGGACCGCGCAGGTCACCTCCGGTGGCGGCACCGTTCCGACGCTGACCGCCAAACCCACCGGCTCCGCCGACGTCGGCGTCGCGGTGCTGGAGTATTCGGGTGTCTCCAGTGTCGGCGGCGTCTCGGTGATGGATGTCCAGTCGCACGCCAGCGGTAAGACGGGCACCGCCGGTACGGTCGCGGCCGGGGCCACTCCGCCGACCACGGCCGCGGGGGAGCTCGCGCTCGGCTTCTACGCGGACTCCGGTTTCGGCAACAGCCTGACCGCGGGTGCCGGCTTCACCAGCCGGGTGAACGTCTCCCACGTCAGCGACATGGAACTCGTCGTGGAGGAGCAGCTCACCGGTGCGGCCGGGGCCACTCCGAGCGCCACGTTCGGCACCGGGGCCTCGACGATCTGGCTGGCCGCCACCGTGGTCCTCAAGGCCGGGAGCTCCGGGGCCGCCACGGCGCCGGGCGCGCCGACCGGTGTGGCCGCGACCGCGGGCAACGGCTCGGCCACCCTCACGTGGATCGCGCCCGCGGACGGCGGATCGCCCATCACGTCCTACACGGTCACGCCCTACGCGGACGGTGTCGCCGGGACGCCGACCGTGGTGACCGGGGCTCCGCCGGCCGCGGCGGCGACGCTGACGGGTCTGAGCAACGCCGTGCCCTACACCTTCACGGTGAGCGCGACCAACGCGATCGGGACCGGACCGGTGTCGCAGGCTTCGAACACGGTGGTGCCGGATCCGGTGCCGAACGGGCAGTTCGGGGCGTTGCAGACCTGGCCGATCGTGGCGGTCCACTCGGCCGTCCTGAACGACGGCAAGGTCCTGGTGTGGGACGGCTGGCAGAGTCCGCAACCCACGCACGTCTACGACCCGGCGACCGGCACGTTCACCACCGCCACGCCGACGGACAGCCTGTTCTGCAGCGGTCTGGTCAAGATGCAGGACGGCCGGGTGCTGGTGGCCGGCGGGTACGGCGCGTCCGCGAACGGCATGCTCGGCATCGTCGACACCAACATCTTCAACCCGGCGACCAACTCCTGGAGCCGGGTCGCCGACATGCACCTGAAGCGCTGGTACCCGGACCTCACCGAGCTGTCCGACGGCCGCTACGTCGCGCTCAGCGGCAACACCACGGACGCGAACACCTGGGCCGACACCCCCGAGGTCTACGACCCGGCGGCCAACACCTGGACCCTGCTGTCCGGCATCAGCACCCCGCAGGTCCACGAGGTGGAGTACCCCTTCTCGTACCTCGCGCCGAACGGCAAGATCTTCACCATCGGCCCGGAGGAGGACGTCTCCTACTGGCTCGACGCCAACGCCCAGACCTGGACGCCGGTCGGCCCCAGCGGCCTGAAGAACGGCTCGTCGGTGATGTACCGGCCGGGCAAGATCCTCTACAGCGGCGGCGCGGCGAGCGTCGAGACGACCAGCAACTCGGTCACCGCGGCGGCCACCATCGACCTGACCGCGGCCACGCCGGCCTGGCAGCCGACCGCGCCGATGCACTACCCGCGGACCTACCACACGCTGACGACGCTGGCCGACGGCCGGGTCCTGGCGGTCGGCGGCGAGGCGACCTCGGACCAGAACGTCATCACCTCCGGCACGCTGCCGGCCGAGATCTGGGATCCCGCCACGAACCAGTGGACGACGATCGACTCGATCGCCGCCGCGCGCAACTACCACTCGACGGCGGTCCTGCTGCCCGACGGCACGGTCCTCATCGCCGGCGGCGGGCACCCGACGGGCCTGAACGACCCGGGCCAGTACAACGCCCAGGTGTATTCGCCCTCGTACTTGTTCAACGGCCCGCGGCCGACGATCACCTCGGCGGGCGCGGCGACCTACGGCGGCACGATGACGGTGACCACCCCGGACGCCGCCTCGATCTCGGCCGTCAATCTCGTCTCCTTCGGCACCGACACCCACCAGTCGGACATGGACCAGCACTTCGTGCCGCTCTCCTTCACGGCGGGCAGCGGCACGCTCTCGGTCCAGGCCCCGGCCAACGGCGGCATCGCCCCGCCCGGTGACTACATGCTGTTCATCGTGAACAAGGCCGGCGTGCCGTCGGTGGCGGCGACGGTGCACGTGAGCGGCGCTCCGCCGGTCGCGCCGGGGGCCCCGACCGCGGTCACCGCGACGCCCGGCAACGGGGCGGCGACGGTGCAGTGGTCGGCGCCGACCTCCAACGGCGGCGCGGCGATCACCTCGTACACGGTGACCCCGTACGCCAACGGCAGCGCCCTGACGCCGACGACCATCACCGGCAACCCGCCGGCGACGTCGGCGACCATCAGCGGCCTGACCAACGGCGCGAGCTACACGTTCACGGTCGCCGCGACGAACTCCGCGGGCACCGGACCGGCGTCCACGCCGTCGAACGCCGTGGTTCCGACAGACGTCGCGGCCCCGGTGTTCGTGCAGCAGGCGTCGCTCCACAAGGGCAGCGGGACCACCGCCGCGGTCGCCCTGGGGGCGCCGGTCACCGTCGGGAACCGGCTGGTCGTTCAGGTCGGGGTGTGGAACACCTCCTCGGCGACGGCGACCAAGGTCACCGACTCGGCGGGCAACACCTACACCGAGCTCACCCACTTCGCCGCCTCCGACAACACGGAGATGAGCGTCTGGAGCGCGCCGATCACGGCCGGCGGCGGGACGAAACCCACGGTGACGGCGACCGTGTCGTCGTCGGCGGACGTGGGAGTGTCAGTCCTCGAGTACTCCGGGTTGTCGACCGCCGCCGGGCTCGCGGCGGTGGACGTCCAGTCGCACGCCTCCGGGACGACCTCGGCGGCGGCGACCGTCTCCGCGGGGGCGACCGCCGCCGTGGCGGGCGCCGGTGAACTGGCTGTCGGGTTCTATGCCGACTCCGGGTTCGGCGACAACCTGACCGCCGGAAGCGGCTTCACGCAGCGGGTGAACGTGTCGCCGACCGGCGACATGGAGCTGTTGGCCGAGGACCAGGTGCCGGCGGCCGGGGCCACTCCGGCCGCGACGTTCGGGACCGGGCGCTCGACCGTCTGGCTGGCTGCGACGGTGGTGTTCAAACACAGCTGACGCAATCGGCGGGAAGGACCGTGAGACGAGCGGTGGCCCCGGGATGTCCGGGGCCACCGCTCGTTGTATCGGGCCGTTACAGCGCGGTGTCCCCGTGCGCCGACGACGGCAGGTAGTTCTGGTTCCCGGCGAACGAGGCCCGGTAACCGCTCAGCAGAACGCTGACGGAGTCGAGCAGTCCCGACGCCGTATTGCACACCGCCTTCCCCTTGGCGTTCGTGGTGGCGTGGCACAGCGGCCCGCCGTTCACGTCGGTGAACGTGATCGTCTGCCCGGCCAGCGGCACGCCGTTCGCGGTCAGCGTGGCGTTCAGGCCCGCCTCGCCGAGCGGCAGCAGCGTCAGGTACGCGGTCCCGGCGGTCAGCGTTGTTGCGACCGGCTTGATCACCGACACCGCCAGGTCGACCGGGTCGGTGCCGACGGCGATCGGTGCCGCGGCGGTGTTCGTGCTCAGATCCACCACCGAGACGCTCGCCGCGCCGAAGTTCGCCACGTACGCCGACGCGGTGCCGGGGACGATCTTCAGCGCGATGCCGTGCGGTGCGGCGCCGACGCTGAACGACGTGGTGACGGTCTCGGTGGCGGCGTCGACCACCGCGACGCTGCCGGAGGCGGCGTCGGTCACGTAGACCGTGGAACCGTTCGGGCTCACGGCGGCGCTGTGCGGCCGGCCGCCGATCGCGACGTGGGTGACGGAGTCGCTCGTCGTGTCGATCACCGACAGGTCGGCGCCGTTGTAGTCCGGGACGTAGACGTGCCTGCCGTCCGGCGCGACCGCCAGGTTGATCGGGGTGGCGCCGACCGGGACCGTGGCGAGGACGGAGTCGGAGCCGGCGTCGATGACGGTGACCGACGAGCCGCCGGTGTCAGCGGCGTACACCCGCGAGCCGTCCGGCGAGACGGCCAGGCCCTCGGCGCCGGGCCCCGCGGCGATGGTCGCGACCACGGACGCGGAGGCGGTGTCGATGACGGACACCGTGCCGGCGACGTCGTCGCCGACGTACAGCCGGCTTCCGTCCGGCGACAGCGCGGCGGCCTGCGGCTGCCGGCCTACCGGGATGGTGGCCACCACGGCCGGCCCGGACGCGGCGCCGGTGTCGATGACCGAGACGTCGTTCGAGCCGGAGTCGGTGACGTAGACCCGGTGTCCGTCGGCCGAGGCGGCGACGGCGGTCGGGGCGGAGCCGACCGGGATCGTGGCGACCACGGTCTGGGCGCCGGTGTCGAGGACGGAGACCGTGTTGGAGCCGGCGTTCGCGACGTAGACGTAGGTCCCGGCCGGGAGCGGCCCCGCGGTGACGGCGTGGCCCGGTCCGGCGGCGAACGCCGGCAGCGAGGCCGCCGTCAGGAGGGTGACGGCGAACGTCGTGTTCCGCCGGGCGGCGGCACGGCGCGGCGGGGGATGGGCGGCGGACGAGGCGGAGTGCTGCTGCGAAGACCAGGTCACGCAGGCTCCTTAAAGGTGGGGCCGCCCTCGGACGGGCGGCCTCGGCGGTCGAGGCGGCCCGAGCATAGAGCGGCCTTAACTCAGAGTGCTGTGTCACGAGGCGACGCTTCGCTCGTTCGAGGGAAGGGGAGTGTCCCCTAGGGGGTGAGATCCCAATACCGGCGTTCGCCTTGTCCGGCGTTCCGCACCTCTTCTAAAGTCCCGAAGGTGACGCAGTTCCCTGCCATGCCGCCTCGCCGGCGACTGCCGACCAGGACCGGGCTGCGAGCCGGGAGCGCGGCGTCCCTGGTGCTGATCACCGTGCTCGGCCTGACGGTCTCCCTGTCCGCGGCGTCGCGCCAGAACGACCTGCGGCACGCCGTGTCCACCGCGGAGCCGCTCGCCGTCGCCGCCGAGGACATCTATCGCGACCTGTCCGACGCCGACGCCGCGTCGGCGGAGACGTTCCTGTCCGCGGCGCAGGCCGGAACCTCGGGGGAGGACCGGTACGCCGCCGACTTGAACCGGGTCTCAGCGAACCTGGCGGCGGTCGACGCCGACACCCGCGGGTCGGACGCGCTGCGGGCCGCCGACGGCGTGCTCCTGACCGGTCTGCCGGTGTTCACGAAGCTGATCGGCGCGGCTCTCGCCGACGCGCGGCAGAACCTGCCGGTCGGTGCCGCCTATCTGCGCGAGGCCTCCGCGTTGCTGCGCGACCGGCTGCTGCCCGCCGCGCAGCAGGCGCTGAAGGTGGAGAGCGATCGGCTGAAGGCCGATGACGACGACGCCGGCGCGGCGTACGACGTGGAGCTCGGCGTCGTGGCGGCCACTCTCGCGGCCCTGATCGCGACGCAGTACTTCGTCCGGCGGCGTACGAGCCGGACCCTCAACCCCGGGCTGCTGGCCGCGACGTCGCTGGTGCTGGTCGTCGCGATCTGGACGCTGCTGGCCGGCTCGGCCGAGCGCGACGCGGTGTCCGCGGCCAAGGCGCACTGGGAGGCCGCCGACGCCGCCATCGCGACCGACTTGGCGGCGGTGCGGGCACACGGTGACGAACTGCTGGGGCTCGCGGCGCGCGGGGAGGACGTCGGCGGGTACGAGCACGACTTCGCGACGTCCACGGCGCGTCTGGACGCGCTGGTGAAGCAGAACCACGGCGCCTACGCGGACGACGTCCGCCAGGCGCGGCAGAGCTGGGCCCAGGCGCACGCCGCGCTGCTCCCGGCCGAGAACGACCCGCAGCCGGACAACGCGGCGAATGTCAAAGCCCTGCAGCTGCTGACGCAGCCGGCGGCGGGCGGGTCGGATGCGGGGTTCCTTCGCGTGGACCAGGACCTGCGGCAGGGCGCCGGCGCCGAGGAAGCCGGGTATCTGGCGAAGGTGCGCGCCGGGCACGGGGATCTGGAAGGGCTCGACGTCGCGACGGCGGTGCTCATGACGGCGGCGGTGGCGCTGGCCGGGTATGGATTGGACCGGCGGCTCAGGGAGTACCGATGACGGCGATCAGAGCGCGCGCGACCGGAGCGAGAAGGAAGGCGGCGAGGCGGAACCGTGCCGTGCTGCCAGCCGCACTGCTTTGCCTCGTCGGCGCCTTCACAGCGGCGTGCGACACCCTCCCGTCGACGACCTCGGCCCCGACGAGCGCGAACTCCGCCCAGGTGACCGCGCTGCCCGACGGCGTCACCACCATGCCGCCGGGGCCGGCCGGCGGTGTTTCGGTCTCCGGCTGCGAGGCGTCGCCGCGGCCGGACGGGCCGCTGCCGCAGCCCGGGCAGATGCCGGCCGGGTCGACGATGGAGCGGATCCAGAAGCGGGGGTATCTGATCGCGGGGGTGGACGAGGACAGCTATCTGTTCGGGTACCGCAACCCCTCGCCGGATCCGAAGGCGCCTCCGCTGGTCGGGTTCGACATCGACTTCGTGCGGGAGGTGGCCGAGGCCATCTTCGGGTCGCCGGACAAGGTGCGGTACAAGACCATCACGAAGGCCGAGCGCATCAGCTCCCTGACGAGCGGGTCGGTGGACATCGTCGCCGACATCTTCACCGTGGACTGTGAGCGGGCCAGGGACGTGGCGTTCAGTTCCGACTACTTCGACGCCGGGCAGCGGATCCTGGTCAACCAGTCCTCGGCGGTGAACAGCCTGGCCGATCTGGCCGGACGCAAGGCCTGCGCGGCGGCCGGCACCACGTCCATCCAGACCCTCGCCAACCCCGCGTACCACGTGGTGCCGGTCGCGGCGGTGAACTGGGCCGACTGCCTGGTCATGCTCCAGCAGGGGCAGGTGGACGCGATCTCCACCACCGACCTGATCCTGCTCGGGCTCCAGGTCCAGGACCCCTACACCAAGATCGTCGGGCCGCGCTTCACCTACGAGCGGCACGGCCTGGGCATGCCGAAGGGGGAGGACGACTTCGTCCGGTTCGTCAACGGCGTGCTGGAGAAGATCCGCGCCGACGGCACGTGGACCGCGATCTACACCCGGTGGGTCGGGGACAAGCTCGGGCCGGTGCCGGCGCCCCCGCCGCCGGCGTATCGGTGAGCCCGGCCGGGTCCCGCCGGGCCGGTAAGCGGTAATTCGGGGCTGCACCCCTTGCTCTGCTGTTACCGTCGTGGACTGTGACGAGAGCGAGAGACAGTGCGACCAGTCTCGGCCCGCGGTTCGCGAAGCTGTGGCTCGCGGGCACCGCGTCGGCCCTCGGCGTCGGCCTGGCCACGGTCGCCACACCGCTGCTGATCGCTTCGCGCACCGACGACCCGCTGACCATCTCGGCCGCGCAGGCCGTCGCCTGGCTGCCGTGGCTGCTGTTCGCGCTGCCCGGCGGCGTGCTGGTGGACCGTGTGGACCGGCGGCGGGTGATGATCTGGATCGACTGGGCCCGGGTGGTCCTGATGGCGCTGCTCGCCGCCGCGATCGTCGCGGACCACGCGGGCATCGTGCTCATCTACACCGTCCTGTTCCTGGTGAACACCGGCGAGGTGGTGTTCCGCACGGCGGGCCAGGCGATGATCCCGGCGGTGGTTCCGCGAGAGGGGCTGGAGCGGGCCAACGGGTGGCTGATCGGCGGCTTCACGGTGATGCAGAACATGGTCGCCGGGCCGTTGGGGGCCGCGCTGTTCGTGGTCGCCGCCAGCATCCCGTACTGGGGCAACTCGATGACCTACGCCGTCAGCGCGGTGCTCATCACCACCGTCGCCGGCAAGTACCGCGCGATGCCGCGCAGCGGGAACGGCGGGGCCGCACCGGATGCCGGGGCCGCCAGGTCCGGCCGGCTGCGCGCCGTCTGGTCCGAGATGGCCGAGGGCTTCCGCTGGCTGATGCGCCAGCGCCTGCTGCGCACGATGGCGATCCTGATCGGCCTGCTCAACGTCACCCTCACCGCCGCCCTCGCGGTCCTGGTGCTGCTCGCCAAGGACCGCCTGCACCTCGGCTCGGTCGGCTACGGCGCACTGTTCACCGCCATGGCGGTCGGCAGCATCCTCGGCTCCGCGGTCGGCGACCGGCTGGTCCGCACTGTCACCGCGACGTGGACCATCCGCATAGGGCTGCTCGTGGAGGCCGCGTTCCACCTGGTCCTGGCG
Source organism: Catenulispora subtropica (assembly GCF_039531675.1). NCBI lineage: Bacteria > Bacillati > Actinomycetota > Actinomycetes > Catenulisporales > Catenulisporaceae > Catenulispora > Catenulispora subtropica. Next base: position 6,832 of record NZ_BAAAQM010000100.1, on the reverse strand, counting down.
ACTTCGCTGAACGCCTACGTCGTCGGCGCCGCCTTCTTCGCCTTCGGCATCCACGGCGCGCTGTGGTCCATCGTCGCCAACTCCCTGCGCCAGCGCCTGACGCCGCCGGAGATGTTCGGCCGGGTCGGCAGTACCAACCTGTTCATCGCCGCCGGTGGGAACTGCGTCGGCGCGCTGCTCGGCGGCGTGGTGGCCTCGCACTTCGGCCTGACCGCGACCTACTGGGTCGCGTTCGTCGTCGCGATCGCTGTGGCGGTCACCACGTGGCCGGTGTTCACCCGCGCGGCGGTCGCACGCGCCTACGCCACCGAGCCCGGGGAACCCGCGGCGCCCGGGGAACCCGCGGAGCTCGCCGACGTCTGATCGCTCGCCACCTGCGCCATTGCCACCTCCGGCCCGGGTGCATTACGTTTATCGATACCATCGATATTCGATATGCCAGGGGGAAGCCATGTCGACGCCCGCCACCGCCGGTCCCGCCACCGCCGCCGGCCCGCGCCGGTTCCGCAATCCGCTCCAGCCGCTCGGCGGCATCGTCCGTGTCGTCTACTACCTCGCCCTCGCGGCGTTCCTCGTCGGCGCCGCCAACGTCCTGTTCGCCTCCGGCACCGCGTTCGGCTGGCACCACGGCACGGCCTGCCTGACCGTTCCGGACCAGCTGCAGCCGCCGATCGACCGCACCCTGCAGTGGACCTCGGTGACCACGGACGTCCACGAGTCCCGGGTCTGCGTCCAGCACGCCGCCGTCCACCAGGCCTTCTACAGCACCCTCGCCGGCGGCCTCGGGCTCCCCTTCTTCCTCGTCGCCTTCGGCCTGACCTCCCGGCTGCTGACCGTCGCGGCCAAGGGCGGCGTCTACCGGTCCGAGGTCGTCAGCCGCGTCCAGTTCCTGGGCTGGACGCTCCTCGCCGGTGAGACGCTGCTGGTGGTGCTGGGCACCGTCGGCAAGGTCCACCTCTACAACGACCTGGTGCCGCAGCACGCGAACGGCACCTACTGGACGCCGTTCTGGGACGTGAACTGGGCCGTGCCGCTCATCGGTGTGGCCCTGATCTCGCTGGCCCGCATCCTGCGGGAGGGCGTCGGCATGCGCGAGGACCTCGAAGGGACCGTCTGATGCCGGAAGACGGCGAGCCGCACGCGATCACCGTGCACCTCGACCGGCTGCTCGCGGAGCGCGGCATGACGCTGACCGAGCTGGCCGAGAAGGTCGGGGTGAGCGTCGTGAACCTGTCGATCCTGAAGAACGGCCGCGCCCGGGCCGTCCGGTTCTCGACGCTGACCGCGCTGTGCGCCGCGCTCGACTGCCAGCCCGGCGACCTGCTCGGCTACCGGCCGGACTGACTCCGCGACCGGAGACCGCGACCGGACCGCGGCCGAAAGGCTCCGGAGGCGGACCGCGCCGTCCCGTGATCGACTGATCGCGATCGGTGCGGGACCGGCGAAGGAGGCGGCGCGCGTGGCGACCTTGACGGTGTGGAAGTTCCACGACGCGGACGGGGCCGAGAAGCTGCTGGAACTGCTCGAGGAGATGCAGAGGCAGGAACTGCTCCGTCTCCGCGACGGCGCGGTGGTGACCTGGCCGCAGGGCGCTGACAAACCGCGGACCCGCCAGCTGGCGACCATGACCGGGCGCGGCGCCCTGGGCGGCGCGTTCTGGGGCCTGCTGTTCGGCCTGATCTTCTTCGTGCCGCTGCTCGGGGCAGCGATCGGCGCCGCGGCCGGCGCGCTCGGCGGCTCGATGGCCGGCGTCGGCATCGGCGAGGACTTCGTCGAGCAGGTCAAGGCCAAGGTCACGCCGGGCTCCTCGGCGCTGTTCCTGCTCACCGAGGACGAGGTGGTCGACCGCCTCAAGCCGGCCTTCGAGGCCGCGCACGCCGAACTGGTCAGCGCCGACCTCAGCGCCGAGCAGGAGCGGAAGCTGCGCCAGGCGTTCGGCGAGGAGGAGGACGACGGCGGCGTGGGCGGCGCCGCGCCGTCCCCGGACCGTCCCGCGTGGTGACGGTCCTCGGACGTGCTCGACGGCGGGGTGTCGGGGTTGTCCACGTAGGCGTCGTCGGCCGGCACGTACCCCCGCCGTCCGCAACGGCACGGTCACATCGGATCGATGTGACTCAAAGGGCTGCCGAGGATCTCAGCGCTCGACCATCCGCCCGTCCCGAGCCGGATCCTCACCCGGTCTGCAGCAGCTGGATCAGATTCCCGCAGGTGTCGTCGAGCACCGCCGTCGTCACCGCCCCGGTCTCCTGCGGCTCCTGGGCGAACCGCACCCCGAGCGCGCTCAGCCGCTCGAACTCCGCGCGCACGTCGTCCACCGCGAACTGCGCCGCCGGGATGCCGTCGGCCAGCAGCGCCGCCTTGTACGGCCCCACCGCCGGATGGTCCCCGGGCTCCAGCAGCAGCTCGGTCCCGTCCGGCTCCTCCGGAGACACCACCGTGAGCCAGCGGTCCGCGCCGACCGGCACGTCGTGCTTCTTCACGAAGCCGAGCTTCTCGGTGTAGAAGCTCAGGGCCTTGGCCTGGTCGTCGACGAAGACGTTGGTGAGGCGGATCCGCATGGGCCTCACCCTAGGCAGGTCCCACCCGGCCGATCAAGGAAGACACGCAGCTCAGCGTGGCGGGCCCGGCCGGCTCAGCAGCGTTCGCGCGGGGTCAGCCGGTCGTCGGCCCGCGGCCGGTCGCGGTAGGTCTCCGCGAGGAAGCCCAGGAAGGCGTCGACGTCCTCCGGCGACGACGACATGCCGAACGAGACCCGGACCGCGCCGCCGGAGGGCAGGCCCAGCCGCTGCAGGTAGTCGTCGATGGTGCCGGAGGTGCGGCGGACGGCGCCGGACAGCAGACGGCGGGATATGGAGAACGCTGCTTCGCCCGCGCCCGGGTTGCAGAAGCATCCGGTGCGCAGGGAGATGCCGCGGGCGGCGCTGTCCCGGCTGACGGTGCGCTCGTCGACGATCGCGCCGTCGGGGTCGAGGACGTTGAGCGTCACCGTGGCGCCGCGGTGGGCGCCGTCGGTGGGGCCGTAGACACGGACCAGCGGCTCGCCGTCGGCGTGCGTGAGCGCGGCGGCTCCGGTGAGCAGCCGGCTGGTGAGGCCCGCGACGTGCTCGTGGATCGCGTCCAAGCCGACTTCCGCCAGCCACCGCAGCCCCACCTCGACGTCGGGGATGCTCAGGAAGTTGAGGGTGCCGTCCTCGAACGCGGTCTCGTCGTCGGCCATCTTGTGCCAGTCGCCCTGCGCGCTGACCACGTGGATGGTGCCGCCGGAGAACCACGGCCGCCGCAGCCCGGCCAGCGCCGCGCGGCGGGCTATCAGGCAGCCGAGGCCGGTCGGGTAGCCGAAGACCTTGTACCAGCTCACCGTGACGAAGTCGGGGTGGAACGCGGCGAGGTCGAGGCGGTTGGCCGGCACGAACGCGGCCGCGTCCAGCAGCACCCGGTACCCCAGGTCCTGCGCCGTCGCGATCCACTCCAGCGGGTGCTGGACGCCGGTGAAGTTGCTCTGCGCCGGATACGCGAACAGGCCGCCGCCGCCGCGTCGCGGCCGGCCGTCGGTCAGCGCCTGCCGGATCGCCTCGTCGCTGATCCGCAGTTCCGGGTCGGAGAACGGGACGTAGACCGTCCGCGCGCCGCCGGCCCGCGCGTACTCGCGCAGGCCGTTCACCGAGTTGTGGTTGTCCAGCGGCAGCACCAGCCGGGACCGCTTGTCGAACGGGAACGCCTCGCCGACCAGGCGGCACGCGCCGGTCGCGTTCGGCGTGAACACCACCGCGTACTCGGCCGGATCGGCGCCGAAGTGCTCGAGCACGGCGGCGCGCGTCTGTTCCACCAGCCGCGACGAGGCCAGCGACGTGGGGTTCTCGGAGTGCGGGTTCCCGAAGCAGGCGGCGCGGATCCGCTCGGCGTGCGCGTCGAGCTGACGGCGTGCGGGGAGCCCGGCGCCGGTGTGGTCGAGATAGACCTGCCCTTGCTCGTCCAGGTAGGCGAACTCGGTGGCGCGCAGCTTGGCGAAGGCGGTCATGGCGCCATTATGTGCATCTGGAGAGTCATGCTGCTATATCAGCTCAATGCCATTCTGCAGCGAGGGGACCGTGATGACGACCGCGAGTGGTATCAGGGCCCGAGGTGTCGGCCTGAGGGTGGCCGGGGGCCGCGAGGTGTTGCGCGCCGTGTCGCTCTCGGCCGCTCCGGGCTCGCTGGTGGTCATCGCCGGGGCCAGCGGCGCGGGCAAGACGTCACTGCTGGAGGTGCTGGCGGGGGTGCGGCCGCCGGATGAGGGTTCTGTCACCCACGATGACCGGCCACCCGCCCCGCGCGCAGGCGGGTTCGGCTACGTTCCGCAGGACGACATCGTGCACCGGGACCTGCCGCTGTCGCGCACTCTCCGCTACGCCGCCGAACTGCGGCTTCCCGCCGGGACCTCGGCCGCTGACGTGGCCGAGGCGGTGCGGCGGGCGTTGGACGACCTCGGGCTGACCGCGGTGGCGGGCCAGCGGGTCGGGCTCCTGAGCGGCGGTGAGCGCAAACGGGCGAGCATAGCCGTGGAGCTGCTGACCCGGCCGCGTGTGCTGTTCCTGGACGAGCCGACGTCAGGGCTCGATCCCGCCGCCGGTGCGGCGCTGCTCGGGCTGCTGCGCAGCCTCGCGCATCAGGGGACGACGATCGTGCTCACGACGCACACGCCGGCCGACCTGTCGCGTGCGGACACCGTCGCGTTCCTGGCGCCGGGAGGACGTCTGGTCTACCACGGCGCGCCGAACGGTTTACTCGAGCATTTCGGGACGGACAACGTTGAGGAAGCGTACGGCGTCGCGGCGGATCTGCCTTCGGTATCAGCTGAGGAAGGCACTGAACCGAGCGCCGGGACATCTTCGGAGTCCGCCGCCCCGAGGCTCATGGGCCCCATGCGCCAGTGGTGGCTCCTCACCCGGCGCTCGGCGGAGATCCTGGCCCGCAACCGCCTGTCCGCCGCCGTGGTCGTGGGGTCGCCGATCATGATCATCGCCATGTTCGCGATGCTCTTCCGTCCCGGGGCGTTCGATCCCGCCGCGCCCGACCCGGCGTCCACGGCGATGATCTGTTTCTGGATCGCCTTCGGCGCGTTCTTCTTCGGTCTCACCTACGGACTGCTCCAGATATGCACCGAGCTCCCCATCGTCCGGCGCGAGCGTCTCACGGTCCTGCGGCTCGGCCCCTACCTCCTGGCGAAGGTCGCGATCCTGCTTCCGGTCCTGGTCGCGGCGGACGCGCTGCTGCTGGCGGTGCTGCGTGGACTGAACCGGCTGCCCGCGGCGGACGGCGGCGTCTACGGCTCGCTGTTCGTCAGCACCGTCCTGGCCTCGGCCGCCGCGCTCACGCTCGGCCTGCTGGCCTCGGCGGCGGTCGCCGAACCCGGACAGGCCACGCTCATGCTGCCGCTGCTGTGCTTCCCGCAGGTGCTGTTCTCCGGCGCGTTCGTGCCGGTGCCCAAGATGAGCGCGCTCGGCTCCGGCCTGAGCTGGGCGATGACGAACCGCTGGGCGTTCGAGGCCCTCGGGTCGGGCGTCGGCCTCGACGAACTGTGGGCCCACGGTGCCTCCCCCATGGGGCCGCCGCTGCTGGCGTCCTACGGCGACACGTTCGCCCACTCCGCCGCCCGCGGCTGGCTGTGGCTCGGCGGCTTCACCGTTCTGTTCCTGGCCGCGGCGTGGGCGGTGCTGGCCCGCAAGTGCCGGCGGGCGGCGCGCGGGTGACGTCGTGTGACCCGGCGGGGCGTCTCGAGTCGCGGGTGCGCTGAAGCGCTGCCTAGTGTCGATCAAGAGGTCGGCGACGAAGCTGGAGAAGCGGCCATGGCGAAGGCGACACAGGCGCGAGCCCTCGCGTGTCGCACCGCCGTACTGGGGATGCTCCTGCTCGGCATCGCGGCCTGGGCGCCCCCGGCCGCCGCCTCCACCACCCCGGCCGCCGCCGCGCAGCCGGTCCCCGCCGGCTCCTCGTCCTGGGTGAGCGGGGCCGCGATCGCGGGCACGGTGGTCGTGGCCGGCGTCGCCGCGGCGGTCGGCGCCTACGCCTACACCCGCTCCCGGCGTCGTCCCCCGACCCACAGTGCCACCGGTCCGGTCCCGATCGGCGAGCTGGACGCCACCGCCGAACACGTCCTCGTCGAGACCGACGACGCCGTCCGCACCAGCGAGGAGGAGCTCGGCTTCGCCTCCGCGGAGTTCGGGGCCGAGGCCACCGCGCAGTTCGCCGACGCGCTGGCCGACGCGAAGGAGGAGCTCACCGCCGCCTTCCGGATCCGGCAGGCGCTCGACGACGCGATCCCCCAGGACGAGCCCACCCGGCGCCGGATGCTCACCGAGATCGTCGAACGCTGCCGCCGCGCCAACGCCCGGCTGGACGCCGAGGTCAAGTCCTTCGACCGGCTGCGGGCCCTGGTCCAGCACGCGCCGCAGGCGCTGGCCGTCGCCGGCCGTGCCGCCGCCGCGCAGAGCGAGCGGGTCGCCCCGGTGCTCGCCGTCTTCGAACGGATGCGCACCGGCTATGCCGACTCCGCCACCGCCCCGCTGGCCGGGCACCCGCAGCAGATCGCGGACCGGCTGGCCTTCGCCGACGACAGCCTCGGCGCGGCCGGCGTCGCGCTGGACGCCGGCGACAAGCGGCGCGCCGCGCTGCTGATCCGCGGCGCCGAGGCCGGCATCGAGCAGGCCCAGCAGCTGCTGGACGCCGTCGACCGGCGTGCCGCCGAGCTCGACACCGCGGCGTCCCGGCTGCCCGCGGTCCTGGCCGGGATGGACGCGGACCTGGCCGACGCCCGGGCGCTGGCCGCGTCCCGCAGCGCCGCGGCGGCGTCGGC
>NZ_BAAAQM010000099.1:0-18030 GCF_039531675.1 Catenulispora subtropica | reverse complement strand
GACAGGGCGTGGAGGCCGTCCGCCCGATCCGCGACGAGATCGAAGGCCTCATCAAAGGCCTGATCGCCGAGATCGACGCCAAGAACACGACGGCCTGACCCGGGAGCCCGGACACCAGCATCCGCGACGTCATCATCATCGGCTCCGGCCCGGCCGGATACACCGCGGCCCTGTACACCGCGCGGGCGGACCTGCGGCCGCTGGTGTTCGGGTCCTCCATCTTCGTCGGCGGTTCCCTGACCACCACCACCGAGGTCGAGAACTTCCCCGGCTTCCCCAACGGCATCGACGGCCCACAGCTCATGGAGGACACGCGGGCCCAGGCCGAGCGCTTCGGCGCCGAGATCATCGCCGACGACGTGACCTCGGTGAACCTGACCGGCCCCATCAAGGAAGTCGTCGACACCGAAGGCACCGTCCACCGCGCGAAGACCGTCATCGTCGCAACCGGCTCCGGCTACCGCAAGCTCGGCATCCCGCGCGAGGACGAGCTGTCCGGCCGCGGTGTCTCCTGGTGTGCCACATGCGACGGCTTCTTCTTCCGCGACCAGGACATCGCCGTGGTCGGCGGTGGCGACACCGCCATGGAAGAAGCCGCCTTCCTGTCCCGCTTCGCCCGCAGCGTCACCGTCATCCACCGTTGCGGCGAACTGCGCGCCTCCAAGACCATGCAGAACCGCGCCATGAACGACCCGAAGGTCGTCGCCGGGCCGGCCGGCCCGGCGACACGGGGTTCGGCGTCTCAGCGGCGCAGGTCGTCCCAGGCCGTGCTGGCGCGGAAGTAGGTGTCGTAGATCTCCTGGACGTCGAGCAGGCTTTCCGGGGGGACCTTGCCGTAGGCGATGCGTTCGAGGTGGCGGAAGTATTCGAAGCGCTCGACGCCTGGCGTGATGACGATGAGGAGGTCGGCGTTCTCTCCCGGTGCGGCGGCGAACGCGTGTGCCAGGCCCGGAGGGACCACGACGAGGTCTCCGCGCTGCGCGGTGACGACCGTCTCGCCGGACAGCAGGTGGGCGGTGCCGTCGATCACGTAGAACAGCTCCGTGGAGTTCGCGTGGTGGTGCGGCCTGGCCCCGTCGGCGCCGTTCTCGAGGATGACCTGCTGGGTGGACAGGGCGCCCGCGGTGGCGGAGCTGTCCGCGAGCAGGCGGATGGTGGTCGGGGCGCGGCCGATGGTCTCGGCGTCCGCTGCTCGGACGATCGTGGAATCGGTGAAGGGCTGTGGGGACAGGGACACGGCGGTTCCTCAGGTTTGGTGTCTGTGCGGGCCGGCGGGGTGGTCAGGCGGCGAACAGCAGGGCCGCGCTGACCATGACCGTCATCGCGGTCGCGAAGTGGATTCCGAAGGCGACCGTCTTGGTGCCGCCGTACTTCAGGACGATGACGGTGTCGCCGAGCGGGGTGAGTGCGATGGCGAGCATGAACCAGGCTTCGGCGTGGAGCCCGGCGAAGGCCAGGATCGCCAGGCCCACGACTCCGGACACCGCGTCTCGCAGGCCTTTGACGGTCAGATAGGCGCACGCGCCGCCGTCGGTGCGCACCGGGACGCCGAAGGCGGCGGCGGCGGCGATCGGGACCGCGAAGAAGCGGGCCCCGATGAAGATGATGAGCAGGTCGAGGGCTATGGCCAGAGTGGCCGCGGCGATGGTCATGGCGTCCTCAGCGACTCTTGCGCACCGGCTCGACGACCGTGTCGGGCGCGGGATTGGAACATGATCGGGCATCCTGGGGCAGTCGCTTGCCGATCATGACGAACAGCAGCACCAGGCCGGCGGTCAGCAGGATGTGCCCGACACCGGCGATCCCGGCGACGGCGCCGCCGGCGTCGTGCCCGAGAACGGTGAGCGTGCCGTGCAGTGCCATCATGCCGACGGTGACGACCAGACCCGCGTTGTAGACCCAGAAGAACCACGTGAACAGCGGGCTCGATGTCAGCGAGAACAGCTTCTCCAGTGCCAGGACGATGAGGAAGAACATCATCCCGAGGGCGAGCAGGTGCGTGTGCACGACACCGAGCTGCGTCTGTCCGGTGAAGTGCTCGGCCTTCGTGAGCTCCCGGTAGTACAGGCCGCTCACCACACCGGCGATCATGTACACGTGGGCCGTGCCGAGGAGCTTCCTCATTCGCTCGCCACTCCCCCGAGGCGCCGGCGGACCAGCGGGATGATGATGGCGGCCGCGACGACGTGGGCGACGACGAGCGTCGACTTGGTCCCCGCCGAGGTGGCCGCGGCCGTCAGCGGAGCGGCCAGCGACGCTGCGACGAGCACGGCGGCCACCGCGGTGTAGACGCGGGCCGGGCGGGATGACCAGCGGTTGATCGCCGCGGCGAGGCCGGCCCCGGCGACGGTGGCCATCGCCAGGGATATGGCGAACGCCCCGGGGTGCAGCGGAACGACGCTGGAGGCGTCGCCGCCGGGGTCACCCACCGCGAGGTGCACGCCCGCGGCCCGGACGAGCGCGGCGAACAGCTCGGTCGCCGCGGCGGCGAGAATCAGGGCGACCAAGTGGGTTCGCAGCAACGCCACGAGCGGTACGCGCACGCGAGGAGCAGGGTCGGTCGCGGTTGTGTCGGTCATCTCAAGGCTCCATCGATTCGGGGATCGGCACCGGTGTGGGGTGCGTTCGCTCCTAGGCCGAACGGCGGGCGGCCGGATCGACACGCGTCCGTACCTCTCAGGTAACGATCATGCAACGAGCCGCACACCATGATCTACCGGCTGCCCGCGCCGGGCCGGGCGGCGGCGCGCCGACCATGATCCGGTGCGCGCGGCGGCGGGGCGTGTGAAGATCTTTCCGACCGCGTGTCGATCCACCGCCGCCTCGTTCGACCTTGGGGTGAGAAGGCCGGCCGCGGCCGGCGGAACAACGGGAACCGAGGAGACCGGCGATGGCGAAGTACATGTTGATCATGCGGGGCACGGACGAGACGATGGCGAAGATGATGGAGACGCCGTTCGAGCAGATGCTGGAGACGATGGGCCGGTTCAACCAGGAGATGATCCGGGCCGGCGTCCTCGTGGCGTCCGAGGGCCTGGACGACCCCTCGCAGACCGTCGTCGTCGACTTCGCCGGCGAGACGCCGGTCGTCACCGACGGCCCGTACGGGGAGACCAAGGAGCTGTTCGGCGGCTTCTACCTGCTCGATGTCGCCTCCAAGGAGGAGGCCGTGGAGTGGGCCAAGCGCATCCCGGCGATCACCGGCTCCAAGTGCGAGATCCGGCGGGTGCCGTCGATCGATGAGTTCCCGCAGGACAACGAGTGGATCGTCCGCGAGCGGGCCTGGCGCGAGCGCACCGGCCAGCTGTGACCGGTCCGGACGTCGGCGGCCCGCCGGCCGCCGACCGTCCGCCGAGCGCCGACGCGGCGCGGCGGGCGGTCGAGGCCGTCTGGCGCATCGAGTCCTCGCGCATCGTCGGGGCCCTGGCGCGTTACACCGGTGACTTCGAGCTCGCCGAGGACGTCGCGCAGGAGGCGCTGGCCGAGGCGCTGGACTCGTGGGCGCGCGACGGCCTGCCGGCGCAGCCGGTGGGCTGGCTGCTGGCGACCGCCCGGCGCCGGGCCATCGACGCGTTCCGCCGGCGCTCAGCCCTTCACGAGCGCCACGCGCTGCTCGCGGCCCCGCTCGCCGAGGGCGAGTTCAGCTCGGGCGCCGGGGCCGCCCCCGGCGGCCCGGGCCGGGCCGGCGACGCGCCGTGGGACCCGGACCGGATCGACGACGACGTCCTGGCCCTGATGTTCATCTCCTGCCACCCGGTGTTGTCGCCGGACGCGCGTGTGGCCCTGACGCTGCGGGTCGTCGGCGGCCTGTCCAGCGAGGAGATCGCGCGGGCGTTCATCGTGCCGACCCCAACCGTCCAGGCCCGGATCACCCGCGCGAAGAAGACGATCGCCGCGGCCGGCGTCCCGTTCGAACTGCCCCCGGCCGACGAGCGCCACGCCCGGCTCGGCGGCGTCCTGAGCGTCCTGTACGTGATCTTCACGGAGGGCTCGACCGCGACCGCCGGCGACCGCCTGCTGCGCCCGGACCTGGCCTACGAGGCGATCCGCCTGAACCGGATGCTCGCCGCGCTCCAGCCCGACGAGCCGGAGGTGCACGGCCTGCTGGCCCTGTGCGAGCTCACAGCCGCGCGCTTCCCGGCGCGCACCGGCCCGGACGGCGAGGCCGTGCTGCTGGAGGACCAGGACCGGCGGCTGTGGGACCGGTCGGCGATCCGCCGCGGCCGGGCAGCCCTGGCCCGGGCCGCGACCCTCGGCCGGGGCCTGGGCCCGTACGGCCTCCAAGCCTCGATCGCCGCATGCCACGCCTCGGCGCCGTCGGTGGCCGAGACCGACTGGGAGCGGATCGTTCTGCTGTACGAGGCGCTCGGCCGCATCGCGCCGTCACCGGTCGTCGAGCTCAACCGGGCCGTCGCCCTGGCGATGGCCGGAAGCCCGCAGCGAGCGCTGGACCTGGTGGACGAGCTGGTCGTCTCCGACCGCCTGGCGGGCTCGCACCTGCTGCCCAGCGTGCGCGGCGAACTGCTGGCGCGCCTGGGCCGGACGGCCGAGGCGAGGACCGAACTGGAACTCGCCGCCCGCCTGTGCCGCAACGAACGCGAACGGGAAGTGCTCCACCGCAAGGCCGCCGACCTGGGATGACACCACGCGGCAACAGGGCGAGCGGACGTACCGGACCGTCCACCAGTGCTGTGAACCGTTCCGGGGTTGTTCCTGAGCCGGGAACAACCCCGGAACGGTTCATCGGGCATCTCGGATGCCGATGTGCGTGAACCCGGCGGGTTCCATCCCCTGCGGAATTCCAGAGGTCCTCGTGTCTGCTGTACGTCCCGTCACCCTCATATCGGGTGTGGCTCCCAGCAGGCACCCTCGAACCTTTACGCGGAGGACTGTTTATATGAACGCCAGACCCTTGACGCTGATGGCGATTCACGCCCATCCCGACGACGAGGCCACCGGAACCGGGGGTGTCCTCGCGCGCTATGCGGCGGAGGGCATTCGCACTGTCCTCGTCACCTGTACTGATGGGCGGTGCGGGGACGGCCCGGGCGGCGTCAAGCCGGGCGAGCCCGGTCACGATCCCGTGGCCGTCGCTGCGATGCGACGTCAAGAACTCGAAGCAAGCTGCGAAATCTTGAAGATCAGCCATCTGGAGATGTTGGACTACGCCGACTCCGGGATGATGGGCTGGCCGACCAACGACGCTCCCGAATCTTTCTGGCGGACCTCCCTGGAGGAGAGCGCGCCCCGCCTCGCCGAACTCATGCGGCACTACCAGCCAGACGTGGTCGTGACCTATGACGAGAACGGCTTTTACGGCCACCCCGACCACATCCAGGCGAACCGCATCACAATGGCGGCGCTCGAAATGATCGAGATGCGGCCGAAGGTGTACTGGACGACGGTGCCCCGCTCCGGGATGCAGCGCTTTGGAGAAATCATGCGCGAGTTCGCCTCGGACTGGGAGGAACCGGACCCGGCTGACGACGGCGTCGACCTGGCCCAGCTCGGCCTTCCCGACGACGAGATCACCACCTGGGTGGACACGTCCCAGTTCGGCGGCCAGAAGTTCGATTCCCTGGCCGCGCACGCCAGCCAGGGCGAGAACATCTTCTTCCTGAAAATGGGCGTGGAACGGTTCACCGAACTGATGGGCATGGAAACCTTCGTCCGCGTCCAGGACACCACAGGTGCGTCCCTGCCTGAGAACGATCTCTTCGCCGGACTACGCTGATCTCCGGAAAACATCGGGTCGAGCTCAGGATCCCTGAGCTCGACCCGATCCGCATAAGACGGTGAGTGCCGCAGGCTGCCACGTCCGCTTTCCTCGCCATTTCGGAAAAGCCCGCCTGGACACGACCGCTACCTGATCGAGGTCAGAACCTCGTGTGCCGTTTCCCGAATCGTGTTCCACCCAGGGTCGCCGGCGAGTGCGTCGAGCGACCATCGATCAGCATTCCGCCGACCACTCATAGCGCTGAAGACCTCGTCGATAACCGTCGCGCGTCCGACCGAGCCGAGGCTGCGTCGCCGCCGTTCGTACGGGAGCGGTTCCGTCGCGGACGGCGCCGGGGCGCAGGCGCGTCGAAGGCTGTGGCGGCGCCCATGGCTGCGGCAGGTATCGCAGGGGCTTGAGTCACGAGGTGAGCGGCTTCGGGGCTTGGGGCGGGATCGATGGCGGCGTGGGGGGAACTCACGGTTGACGGGGATTCGCTTCGCTGTGCATGCTGACCTTCTCAGTAAGCTGTTGTGAACGCGACGGTTCATTACCATTCACGCTGGCTGGGCTGTCTGGGCGGGCGGTGCCCGGTTGTCCGTTGCCCACCTCACCCACGGCGCCAAACCTGTCCTTGTCGGTCCCTCACCATGCCGAGGCGGATTCCGTGAACGACGCCCCCCTGCCTTCTTCGATGTCCGGAGATCGTGAACGGCTGCTGCTGCTGGCTCGTGCGGCGGGTCTGGCCGCGGCGGGTCCGGCGGTGAGCCGGGTGGGGCCACGGCCGGTGGGGGCGGCGACGCCGGTGCCGATGTCGTCCGCGCAGCAGCGGATGTGGCTGGTGGCGCAGCTTCCGGGAGGTAGTGCGGCGCACCATGTGGTCGCGGGGTGGCAGCTGACCGGCGAGCTGGACGCCGCGGTGCTGCGGCGCGCGCTGGAGGGCCTTGTCGCGCGGCACGAGGCGCTGCGGACGACCTTTCGGGAGACCGGTGGGGAGCTCTGGCAGGACATCGCTCCGGCCGGGGCGTCTCCGTTCGACCTCGACGAGCACGACCTTCGCGACCGTCCCGACCCCCGGGACCGCGACGCCGCCCTGGCCGAGCTGCTGGAACGCGCCCGGAAGCGGCCGTTCGACCTCTCCCGCGGGCCCCTGATCCGCGGGACGCTCGTGTGGCAGACGCCTGATTCGGCGGTCCTGCTGCTGGTGCTGCACCACATCGTCACCGACGGCTGGTCCACCGAGCTGCTGTTCCGTGAACTCGCCGCACTCTACGCGGCCTTCGCCGGCGGGCGACCCGATCCGCTCGCGCCGCCCGTGGTGCAGTACCCTGACTTCGCCCTCTGGCAGCGCGACCGGCTCGCCGACGGCACGTTGGACCCGCAACGCGACCACTGGCGTGCCGCTTTGGCGGACGCGCCGCATCTGAGCGGGCTGCCCGTCGACCGCGCGAGGCCGCTCCACCAGGACTTCGCCGGTGCGCGCAGCACATTCGTCCTCGACGCGGAGCTGACCCACGGCCTACGGCAGTCGGCCCAGCGCCACGGCACGACGATGTTCCAGGTCCTGCTGGCCGGCTGGGCCGCTGTGCTGATCCGCTGGTCCGGAGAGCCGGGTGTGGTGGTCGGCACACCCTTCGCCGGGCGCGACCGGGAGGAACTCGCCGGCACCTTCGGGCTCTTCGTCAACACTCTGCCCATCCATCTGGACGCGTCCGACCGTCCGACCGTGGCCGAGTGGCTGGCCCGGACCCGCGCGCGGGCGCTGGCCGCGCAGGCGAACGCGGACCTGCCGTTCGAGCAGGTGGTGGACCTCGTCAGCGCCGAGCGCAGCGCGTCCCACAGCCCGCTCGTGCAGAACCTCTTCACCTGGCAGGACTTCCGCGAGCAGCCGCTGGACCTGCCCGGCGTCCACGGCGTCCCGCTGGCCCAGGGCCCGGCCACCACCGCGCAGGTCGACCTGCTGCTGACCGCCGGCGAGCACGGCGACCGCATCGAGGGCGCGGTCGAATACGCCACCGCGCTCTTCGACGCCGACACCGTCCGGCGCTGCCTGGACTCCTGGCGCCACCTGCTCACCGCGATGGCCTCCGGCGACGACCTGCCGGTGGACGAGCTCCCGCTGCTGGACGCCGCCGAGCGGGCACGCCTGCTCGCACTCGGCACCGGCGCCCCCGCGCCGCGGCCCCACCGACCCACGCTGCACGGCCTCTTCGAGGCCCAGGTCGCGCGGACGCCGGACGCGACGGCGATCGTCTCGTCCGCCGGCAGCCTCACGTACCGCGCTCTCAACGCCCGTGCCAACCGCCTCGCGCAGCAGCTGCGGGCGCTCGGCGTCCGCCCCGACGACCGCGTCGCGATCCAGACGCCGCACACGCCGGAAGCCCTCGCCGGACTGCTCGCCATCCTGAAGGCCGGGGCCGGATACGTACCGCTGGACCCGGACTGGCCGGCCGCCCGGCAGCGCGACCTGCTCGCGGACTGCGCGCCCGCCGCACTGCTCATATCAGGGGACGAGCCGCCGGAGACCACCGTCCCGATCGTCGACTTGCGCGACGAGCAGCCGCACTCCGAGGACGACCCCGAGGCCGGCCCCGATGACGACCCCGAGGCCGGCCCCGATGACGACCCCGATGACGACCCCGAACCCGCGGCAGGCCCCGAGCATCTCGCGTACGTGATCTACACCTCCGGGTCGACCGGCCGGCCCAAGGGGGTGATGGTCGAGCACCGGCATGTGGTCGCCTCGATCACGGCGCGGGCCGAGGCTTACCCGGTGCCGCAGCGGTTCCTCCTGCTGTCTCCGATCGCGTCCGACAGCTCCGTCGCCGGCGTCTTCGGGACCCTGACCCGCGGCGGCGCGCTCGTCCTCGTCGACGATCTGGACCGGCCGGCGGCCGACCTCGTGCGCCACCGCGTGGACACGCTGCTGTGCGTCCCGTCGCTGTACGGCACCATCCTCGCCGACCTGGACGGACCGCCGCCCGGACTGGTCACCGCGATCGTCGCCGGCGAGGTGTGCCCGCCCGAGCTGGTCGCCGAGTCCCGCAGGGCGCTGCCCGGTGTCGCGCTGTACAACGAGTACGGCCCGACCGAGGCGACCGTATGGGCGACCCACCACCGCTGCGGGCCGGGCAACCCCGGGCGCACGGTTCCGATCGGACGCCCGATCGCCGGAGCCCGCGTCCACGTCCTCGACGTGCTGGGCCGGCCGGTCCCGGCCGGGGTGCCGGGCGAACTGCACATCGGCGGCGCGGGAGTCGCCCGCGGTTACCTCGGCCGACCCGGCCTGACCACCGAGCGGTTCGTGCCGGATCCGTTCGCGCCCGGCGAGCGCATGTACCGCACCGGCGACACGGCGCGCTGGCGGTCCGACGGCGTCCTCGAGTATCTCGGCCGCGGCGACGACCAGGTCACGCTGCACGGCCGTCGCATCGAACCCGGTGAGATCGTGCACCACCTGACGCAGCACCCCGCCATCGCGGAAGCCGCCGTCGCCGTCCACGACGACCGGCTCGTCGGGTACTACACCGCCGAACGTCCGCTGGACAGCGCCGCGTTGCGCCTGGCGCTCGCCAAGCGGCTGCCCGGCCGCCTCCTGCCCGCCGCGCTGGTCCACCTCGACGCCCTGCCGCGCACCCCGAGCGGCGAACTCGACCGCCGCGCGCTGCCCGTCCCCGACGACACCGGGCACGTGCGCCGCGCCGACGAGGAGCCGCAGGGCGAGATCGAGCGGACGGTCGCGGCCCTGTGGTCCGAACTGCTGAAGGTGGAGCGGGTCGGCCGTCACGACGACTTCTTCGACCTCGGCGGACATTCGCTGCTCGGTGTGCTGATGATCGCCCGGCTGCGCGACGAACTGGGCGTGGAGCTGGAGCTGAGCACGCTGTTCGCGGCGCCGACGCCCGCCGGGTGCGCCGCCGCCATCGCCCGGGCCCGGCCCGTGCACCGCCGGGCGATCACCGCTCGACCGCACGCGGGGCGCGCGCCGCTGTCCTTCCCGCAGCTGCGGCTGTGGTTCCTCGCCCAGCTCGACGGCGCGAGCAGCGCCTACCACCTGCCGCTCGCGCTGCGGTTGTCCGGACCGCTGGACCGTGCCGCTCTGCAGACCGCGCTGGACCGCGTCCTCGCCCGGCACGAGTCGCTGCGCACCCGCTTCGTCCTCGATGCGCGAGGGGACGGCGAACCCGAGCAGCACATCGACGACCCGGCCCCCTTCCCGCTCGTGCACCACGACCTGACCGGCCGGGCCCACGCCGACGCCGTCGCCGAGCACCGGCGGCTCGTCACGGCCGAGGCCGGGGCGCCGTTCGACCTCGCGCGCGGTCCGCTCGTCCGCGGCCGCCTGATCGCGCTCGGCGCGCAGGAGCACACCCTGCTGCTGACGCTGCATCACATCGTCTGCGACGGCTGGTCGGTGGGCATCCTGCTGCGCGAGCTCGGCAGCCTGTACGCGGCGGCCCGCGGCGGAGGCGCCGACACCGTCCCCGAACCGGCCGTGCAGTACCCGGACTTCGCGCTGTGGCAGCGCGAGCAGCTCACCCCGGAGCACACCGCGGCGCAGGCCGAGTACTGGCAGCGCACGCTGGCCGGCGCGCCCGCGGTGTGCGACCTGCCCACCGACCGGCCCCGCCCGGCCCGGCAGGACTTCGCCGGGGGCATGGTGCCGTGCCACCTCGACGCCGGACTGACCGACCGGCTCAAGGCGCTGGGCCGGCGTAACGGCACCACCCTGTTCACCCTCCTGCTCGCCGGCTGGGCGGCACTGATCTGCCGGTTGTCCGGGCAGCAGGAGGTCGTGATCGGCACCGCGTCCGCGGGCCGCGGGCAGGCCGGCACCGCGAGCGCCATCGGGGTGTTCACCAACATGCTGCCGTTGCGCCTCGACACCGGCGGCGCGCCGAGCGTGTCCGAATGGCTGGAGCGTGTCACGACCCGCATGCTCGACGCGCACGCCAACGAGGACCTGCCGTTCGAGCGGATCGTCGAACTCGTCCGGCCCGACCGCAGCCTGGCGCACAACGCGGTGTTCCAGGTCGCCATCACCTGGCAGGAGGGTCGCGATGAGCGCCTCGACCTGCCGGGCATACGCTCCGAACGGCTCTCCGGCCAGGAGCACCGCACCGCCACCTTCGACCTGACCCTCGCGCTGCACGAGTCCGACGGCGTCGTGACCGGTGGCATCGAGTACGCCTCCGCGCTCTTCGACCCGGCGACGGTACGGCGCTACGCCGAGCACTGGCTGGTGCTGCTCGCCGCGATGGCCGAAGACGACACGGCGGCGCTCGACGACCTGCCGCTGCTCCGGCCCGAAGACCTCGACCGCCTGCGGGAGTGGAACGACACTGCCGCCGACGACGCCGACGCCGACGACCAGGACGCGCGCCCGCTGCACGAACTGGTCGCCGAGCAGGCCGCGCGCACGCCGGACGCGGTCGCCGTGGCCCACGGCACGCGGCACACCAGCTACCGTGACCTCACCGACCGCGCCGCCGGCATCGCGACCGCGCTCGCGGCGCATCGCGTGCACGCCGGCGACCGGGTCGCGATCGTCCTGGAGCGCTCGGCCGACCTGATCGCCGCGGAACTCGCCGTGCTGACTCTCGGTGCGGCCTACGTCCCGATCGATCCGGCGTTCCCGCAGCAGCGGCAGGCGTTCCTCATCGAGGACTGCGGCGCGAGCGCGGTCCTCGCCCGCCCGGGCGCCGCCGTGCCGACGGTCGCCGGAGTGCCGAGGGTGGATCTGGCCGACGAGAGCGAGGCCGAGAGCAGGGCCGGGAGCGAGGCCGACGAGCCGCGCGGCGACCGGCCGGGCTCGGGCATCCGGGCCGTAGTCGGCGACACCGCCGCCGCCTACGTGATGTACACCTCCGGGTCCAGCGGGCGGCCGAAGGGCGTGGTGGCCACCCACCGCGGCGTGCGGCGGCTCCTGCGCGCCAACCGGTACGCGGACTTCCAGGCCGGCGACCGCATCGCCTTCGCCGCGAACCCCGCGTTCGACGCCAGCACCATGGAGGTCTGGGCCGCCCTGGCCAACGGCGCGTGCGCGGTCGTGGTCGACCAGGCGGACCTGCTCGACCCGGTGAGGTTCGGACGGGTGCTGCGGGAGCAGCGGATCACCACGCTCTTCCTGACCACCAGTCTCTTCCACCGTTATGCCGAGCCGGTCGGCGAGGCACTGGCGGGCCTGCGGCACCTGCTCGTCGGCGGCGACGTCATGGACCCGCGGATCCTGCGCCGGTTCCTCGCCGACCACCGGCCCGAGCACTTCGTCCACGTCTACGGCCCCACCGAGACGACCACCTTCGCCCTCGCCCACGAGCTCACCCACCTGCCCGACGACGCCGTACGCGTGCCCATCGGACGGCCCGTCGCGGGCACCACCGTGCACATCCTCGACCGCTGGATGCGGCCGCAGCCGCTCGGCGTGACCGGTGAGCTGTACATCGGCGGCCAAGGCGTCGCGCGGGGGTACGTCAACCGCCCGGAGCTGACCGCCGAGCGGTTCGTCGAGGACCCGTTCGCCGCGGACGGCTCGTCCATGTACCGCACAGGCGACCTGGGACGCCGGCTGCCCGACGGCACCGTCGAGTTCCTCGGGCGCGACGACCTCCAAGTGAAGATCCGGGGATTCCGGATCGAGCCCGGTGAGATCGAGACGGCGCTCGCCGAGCACCCCGCGATCGCCGAAGGCGTCGTCGCCACCCGCAGCGCGCCGGAAACCGCCTCCGACGACAAGCGTCTCGTCGCCTACTACGTGGTGGCGAGCGACGTCGCCGCGCCGACCACCGCAGCCCTGCGCGCCCATCTCGCCGCCCGGCTCCCCGAGTACATGGTGCCCACCGCCTACGTGCGCCTCGACGCGTTGCCGCTCAATTCCAACGGCAAGGTCGACCGCCCCGCCCTGCCGGAACCCGGCACCGAGTCGTACTTCCGCGAGCGGTACGAAGCCCCCTTGGACGGGCTCGAGTCGACGCTGGCCGCGATCTGGTCCGAGCTGCTGCATGTCCAGGACATCGGCAGGCACGACGACTTCTTCCACCTCGGCGGCCACTCGCTGCTGGCCGTGCAGCTGTTCACCCGGCTGCGGGCGGACCTCGGCATCGAGGTGGCTCTCGAAACCCTGTTCGCCACACCCACCCTGGCCGGTTTCGCCCGCGCGGTCGACGCGGCCCGGCCGAGCGAGCAGCCGCCGATCGTGCACGTACCGCACACCGGCGTGCTGCCGCAGTCGTCCGCCCAGCAGCAGCTGTGGTTCCTGTCCACCCTCGGCCGGCGCAGCCCGTACCACATACCCGGCGGATTCCGGCTCACCGGACCGCTCGATTCCGGTGCCCTGCGCCGCGCCCTGGAGCGGGTCGTCGAGCGCCACGAGGTGCTGCGCACGACCTTCGCCGACGCGGACGGCCAGGCCGTGCAGCGGATCGCCGCGCACGGCCGCCCGGGCTGGACGGACCACGACCTGCGGGGCCGCGCCGACGCGGCGCGCGAGCACGAACGGCTGGTCGTCGAGGAGGCCCGCGCGCCGTTCGATCTGGAACGCGGCCCCCTGATCCGCGCGCGCCTGATCCGGCTGGGCGACCACGAGCACACGCTGCTGCTGACGTTGCATCACATCGTCGCCGACGGCTGGTCGATGAGCCTGCTGCTGCGCGAGCTGAGCGCGCATTACACCGCCGAGTCCACCGGAGCGGCCGACCCGCTCGCGCCGCTCGCCGTGCAGTACGGCGACTACGCGCTCTGGCAGCGCGACCGGCTGGCCGAACCCGGAGCCGCCGGTCTCGCGGACTACTGGGTGCGCACCCTGTCCGGTGCGCCCGAGCTGTGCACGCTGCCCGCCGACCGCCCCCGGCCGGCCGAGCAGGACTTCCTCGGCGGCTTCGTCGAATGCGCCCTGGACGCCGAACTCGTCGCCCGGCTGAGGGACGTGGGCAGGCGCCACGGACTGACGCTCTTCATGGTGCTGCTCGCCGGATGGTCCGCGACCGTCGCGCGGCTCGCCGGCCAGAGCGACGTCGTGATCGGTACACCCACCGCCAACCGGGGCCGGCCCGAGGTCCAGGACCTGATCGGGCTGTTCGTCACCATGCTGCCGATCCGCCTCGACACCTCCGGCGATCCCACGGTCGCCGAATGGCTGGACCGGGTCAGGACCCGGACCCTGGACGCGCAGGCTCATCAGGACCTGCCGTTCGAGCGGATCGTCGAACTCCTGGCGCCCGCCCGCGACCTGGCGCACAACCCGGTCGCCCAGGTGATGTTCGTCTGGAATCCCGCGAGTCCGGAGGGGGCCGTCCTTCCGCGGCTCGACGGCATCCGGGCGCGGCACCTGCCCCACCCGCCGCACACCACCTCGCAGTTCGACCTGTCGCTCAAGCTGTCCGAGGACGGCGACCGCATCACCGGCGGCGCGGAGTACGCCTCCGCGCTCTTCGACCCTGACACGGTCCGCCGCTACCTCGCGCACTGGCGGACCCTGCTGGCCGCCCTCGTCGAGGACGACGAGCGGCCGCTCGCCGATCTCCCGCTGCTCACCCCTGCGCAGAGCGCCCAAGTGGTCGAGGGCTTCAACGCCACCGAGACCGTGTGGCCCGACGACGCCTGCGTACACGAGCTGTTCCAGGCGCAGGCACGGCGCACCCCGCATGCCGCCGCCGTCTCGCAGGGCGCCGAACGGCTCACCTACGCCGAACTCGACCGCCGGTCCAGCCGGATCGCCCATCACCTGATGCAGACCGGCGTCGGCGTGGACGACCGCGTGGCGATCTGCGCCGGGCGGACCGTCACGACCCTGGCCGCCGTCCTCGGCGTGCTCAAAGCCGGAGCCGCGTACGTACCACTCGATCCCGGCCACCCCGCCGAGCGACTGCGGCTGCTGATCGCCGGCAGTGCCCCTCGCGCTGTGCTGGCTGACGCGACCGGCCGCGAAGCGCTTGCCGGCCTGGGTGTCGCCACCCTGGACCCGGCCGTTCTCGGCGCCGACGCCGACCTGCCCGACGACGGTCCGACGCGGGCGCGGACGGAACTCACGCCAGATCACCCGGCGTACGTCATCCACACGTCCGGATCGACCGGCCGGCCCAAGGGCGTCGTGGTCGAACACCGCGGGCTCACGAACTATGTGCGATGGGCGGCGGAGACCTATCGCCCGTCCGGAGGGTCCGTCGTCTCCTCGTCGCTGTCCTTCGACGCGACCGTCACCTCGCTGTTCACGCCGCTGCTGGGCGGCGGGGAGGTCGTCTTGCTCGCCGACGGCGACGAGATCGACGGGCTGCGCGCCGCGCTGCGCGAGCCGGCCGCCCGCCGCTTGGTGAAGATCACCCCGGCGCACCTGGACGCCCTCGGCCGGCAGCTCCTCGCCGACGGAGGCCAGGTGTCGGCGTCCGTCCTGGTCATCGGCGGCGAGGCACTGCCCCCCGCGACCGTCCGGATGTGGCAGAACCTCGCGCCCGGTGTCCGGCTCGTCAACGAGTACGGCCCGACCGAGACGGTGGTCGGCTGCACGGCGTACGAGATCCCCGCCGACCACGACCCGCGGCGTCCCGTCCCGATCGGCCGGCCGATCGCCAACGCCCGCGTCCACGTTCTCGACGAGCGCGGCCGACCGGTGCCGATCGGCGTGACCGGTGAGATCTGCATCGGCGGCGCCGGAGTGGCCCGCGGCTATCTCGGCCAGCCCAAGCAGACCGCGGAGCGTTTCACGGCCGACCCCTTCGCCGGAAGCGAGGACGCCCGGCTCTACCGCAGCGGCGATCTCGGCCGGTGGCGGCCCGACGGAATCCTCGAATACCTGGGGCGCGCGGACCGGCAGATCAAGCTGCGCGGCTTCCGGATCGAACCGGGTGAGATCGAGACGGCGCTGCTGGCGTGCCCCGGCGTCCGCGAGTCCGCCGTGGTGGCGCACACGAGCGCGTCCGGGGAGCGCGCTCTGGTCGCGTACTGCGTGGCCGGCCCCGGGCTCAGCGAAGAGGTGGCGCCGCGTGACGAGGCCGCCCGCACCGACGCCGTACGGGCCGCGCTGGCCGAGCGGCTGCCGGAGTACCTGGTGCCGGCGGCCTACGTCTGGCTGGACGCGCTGCCCGTCACCGCCAACGGCAAGGTCGACCATGCCGCGCTGCCCGACCCCGGCGGGCAGCGCTACGGCCACGCCGGCTACGAGCCTCCGGAAGGCGACATCGAGGTCCAGCTCGCCGAGATCTGGGCGGAGCTGCTCGGCCGGGAGCGCATCGGCCGCCGCGACAACTTCTTCGAACTCGGCGGCCACTCGCTGCTCGCCCTCACCCTGCGCGAACGGATGCGGGCCTGTGGATACGTGGCCGATGTCAGCGGTCTGTTCAACGCGCCCACCCTCGCCGACCTCGCCGCGTCCGTCGTCCGCGTGGCGCCCGACGAGCCGGCGCGGCCGGCGTCCGGCACGCTCCCCGAGGACGCCGACCGCATCACGCCCGCCATGCTGCCGCTGGTCGCGCTGGAGCAGTCCGAGATCGACCTGATCGTCGCCTCGGTGCCGGGAGGCGCGGCCAATCTCCAGGACGTGTACCCGCTCGCGCCCATGCAGGAAGGCGTGCTGTTCCACCACCTGCTGACCGAGCACGGCGACCCCTACCTGCTGAGCATCGGTCAGAGCTTCGACAGCCGGGATCGGCTGCGGGACTACCTGACCGCGCTCCAGGCCGTGGTGGACCGGCACGACATCCTGCGGACGGCGGTGCTCTGGGAGGGGCTGTCCCAGCCGGTCCAGGTCGTGTGGCGGCGGGCGCCGTTGCCGGTCGTCGAGGTGACGCCGGACGCCGACGGCGGCGACGCGCTGTCCTGGTTGCGGGCCCGGTTCGACCCGCGCGAGCTGCGGCTGGACGTCCGGCACGCACCGATGCTGCGCATCTACACCGCGTACGACGCGGCGCGGGACCGCTGGGTGCTGCTGATGCTCAGCCACCACCTGATGGACGACAACACCACCTTCAAGGCGGTGTTCGCGGAGATCCAGGCGATCCTGCGCGGCGAGGCCGACCACCTCCCGCAGCCGCTGCCGTTCCGGGACTTCGTCGCCGAGGCGCGGGCCGCGGCCGACGCCGAGGGGGACGCGCGGTTCTTCACCGCGATGCTCGGCGACATCACCGAACCGACCGCGCCCTTGGGACTCACGGACATCGGCGGCGACGGGTCGGGGGTCGCGGAGTGCGGATGGGTCCTCGATCCCGGTCTTGTGGCCCGGTTGCGGGTGCAGGCGGGGGCGTCGGGGGTGAGCGCGGCGAGTGTGTGCCATCTGGCGTGGGGGTTGGTGCTGGCGCGGTTGACGGGCCGGCGGGATGTGGTGTTCGGAACGGTGTTGTTCGGCCGGATGGCGGTGTCGAGTTCGGTGGGGCGGGCGCTGGGTCCGTTTATCAACACACTGCCGGTGCGGTTGGGAGTGGATGGCCGGGGCGTTGGTGAGGCGGTCCGTCAGACGCATGGGATGTTGGCGGAGTTGCTGCGGCATGAGCATGCTTCGCTGGCGCTCGCCCAGCGGTGCAGCGGGGTTCCGGCACCGGCACCGCTGTTCACCTCACTGCTCAACTACCGGTACAGCGATACCGCCGACGCACGCCCATGGGACGGCATCACCTGGGAGTTCGCGCAGGAGCGCACCAATTACCCACTGATGCTGGCGATGGACGATCTCGCAGACGGCCTTCACCTGTCCGTTCAGGCGGCGGGCGGAGTGGATCCGGCGCGGGTGGGGCGGTTGGTGGAGTGTGCGTTGGGTGCGGTGGTGGCGGCGTTGGAGGACGCGCCGGATGCTCCGCTGGGTCTGCTGGATGTGCTGCCGACGGCGGAGCGGGAGCTGGTGGTGTCGGGCTGGAACGACACCAGGGTCGATGTCGATCTGGCGGTGACGGTTCCGGAGTTGATCCTGGCTCAGGTGGCGTCGACGCCGGATGCGGTGGCAGTGGTCTGCGGATCCGAGGTGCTGACGTACCGGGAGTTGAGTGTCCGCGCAGGTCGAGTAGCGCGGTGGCTGCGCGGGCAGGGGGTGGGCCCGGGCGCTTTGGTCGCGGTGAGTATGCCGCGAGCGGTGGGCATGGTCGCCTGTGTGTTCGGGGTGTTGTTGGCGGGGGGTG
Source organism: Catenulispora subtropica (assembly GCF_039531675.1). Lineage (NCBI taxonomy): Bacteria > Bacillati > Actinomycetota > Actinomycetes > Catenulisporales > Catenulisporaceae > Catenulispora > Catenulispora subtropica. Next base: position 216 of record NZ_BAAAQM010000099.1, on the reverse strand, counting down.
CGTATGTGCCGCTGGACCCGGACCTGCCGGAGCGGCGGCGGGCGGAGCTGTTGGCGGACTGTTCGCCCACTGTGGTGCTCAGCGAGGAACCGAAACTCGAACCCGATGATGCCGATGATGCCGATGATGCCGATGAAGTCGTGGATGGCGTGGGGGCACGTCCGGATGATTTGGCGTATGTGATTTATACGTCGGGTTCTACGGGGCGGCCGAAGG
>NZ_BAAAQM010000098.1:0-18480 GCF_039531675.1 Catenulispora subtropica | reverse complement strand
ACCTTGACCGTCCAGGTGGATCCATCACCACCTCACGAGACCAGCAACACCCCGAAACCAGCAACACCGCGAGGCCAATCACCCCCGAGACGGGCTGACCACCTCACCGACCGGCAGCCGAAGAGACCCCAGGCGGGGCGGGGTCGTGAACACTGCAACCGTCAGCCGACGACTACGGGTCAGTCGAACAGCCCCGCACCATCAACACCATGGCCGAAGGTCGTATCAAGGCTTTTCACCACAGTCCAACCGCAACCCACGTCACGAATCGCCCCCACCACCAACACGCACCGCCGCCGGACGCACCACCACCAACACGCACCGCCGCCGGACGCACCACCACCAACACGCACCGCCGCCGGACGCACCGCACTGGGCACACCGCCACCCGGCGCACCACCACCCCGCCGCCAGCCTCGTCGCTACGCGAGGCCGGCGGCCGAGTGCCTTCACACTCCCTTCGACTCTCGGTCAGTCCAGGTGGAACACCTCCCTCAGCGGCACCATCGCCTCATCCGGCGCGGCGCCGTCCAGTGCCTCGAAGTAGCGGCCCATCTCGGCCTGCCATCGGGCGTTGACCTCGGTCGCCGCCATCGCTTCGCGGGCACGGTCGAAGTCCTCGGTCTCCAGGTAGCCGACGAGCAGGCCGTCCGGGCGGAGGAACAGCGAGTAGTTCGTCCAGCCGGTGGCGCGCAGGGCGTCGAGCATCTCCGGCCATACCCGGGCGTGCCGGGCGCGGTACTCCTCGGCCAGTTCGGATCGCACCTTCAGGAGGAAGCAGACTCGGCGCGTCGTCATGACACCCCGATGCCGGCCAGCTGCATGTAGTAGGTCCCGAACTGGTCGGGGGTGAGCGTCGTGCCGGTGACCTTCGCGTACCGGGCGGTCGTCGCCGCGAAGTCGAAGGCGATGCCGCCGGCGCCGGGGCGTGGATAGGAGCTCTGCGACGCGACGGTGGTCCAGTTGGTGCCGTCGGCGGAGATCTGGACGGTGAACGCAGACGGGAAGCCCATGCCGGTGTTCGGGGCGTCGTCGCGCGGGTAGAGCGTGATCCGGCTGATCCGCGACGGGCCGCCGAGGTCCACGCGGGCCCACTGGGTGGTGTTCGCCGTGCTGGAGCCGGCGCTGCTCCAGCCCGAGGAGTTCCACACGTCGGTGTGGTGGGCGCCGTTGGTGAGGTTGGCGGTCAGCCAGCCCTCGTTGGTGTACTCCACGGAGCTGGAGGTGGTGGCCGGGCGGCCCAGGGCCAGGTCGCCGCCGAGGGCTTCGATCTCGGCGAACTGCATGTGGTAGTGGCCGAGCGGGTCAGTGCTCAGATTCGTGCCGGTCACCTTCACGTAGCGGGCGTTGACCGGCGCGAACGGGAAGGCCTGCGCCGTCGCGCCGGGGCGGGCGTAGCCGGTCTGGGTGCTGACGGTCGTCCAGTTCGTGCCGTCGGCCGAGGTCTGGATGGTGAAGTCGATCGGGAAGCCCTGGCCGGCGTTGGCGCCGTCACTGCGCGGGTAGAGGTCGACGCGGTCCAGGGAGCGGGCCGAGCCGAGGTCCACCTGCACCCATTCGGTGTGGTTGGTCGTGTAGGCCCCGAGGCTGCTCCAGCCCATGGCGTCGGTGGTCGAGGCCCGCTGGCCGTCGATGGCGGAGCGGACGCCCCAGCCGTCGCTCTCGTAGGAGGAGGAAGCGGTGATGGTCGCGTTCTCCACCGGGTCCACGGAGGTGGGCATGACGCGGGCGTTCCAGAAGTGCGCACTGGCGCCGCCGGTGACGACGCCGACGTTCCCGGCGGTGAACGCCGAGTCGGTGACGGTCAGCACCGGCGCCTGTCCGGTGCCGGAGTAGACCGTCAGGGTGTTGCCACGGGCCACCACCCGCAGGTGGGTGCGCTGCCCTGAGACGTAGCCGGGCACGGCCGCCGAGGCCAGGGCGGTGCCGCTGCGGTAGACGAACAGCTGGCCGTTGTCGCGCTGGGCGACGAGGTAGCCGGAGTCCATGTCGGTGCCGTTCATCGAGCGCACCATCAGCCCCGCCCAGTTGGTGCTGCCCCCGTTGGCGTTCACTCCGGTGATCTGCAGATCCACGCTGGCCGAGACGTCGCCGTAGCTGCGGCCCCTGACATAGGAGACGTAGCCCCAGTTCGCCGACGCATCAGACTGCGTGTACTGGGCGCCGCTGGTGGACCAGCTGCCCTTGGTGTGGGTCCAGAAGTGGTCGCCGCCGCTGAAGTCGTCGGTGAACGGCAGCGCCAGGTCGCCGGAGGCCGCGGCCAGCTCGTCCAGCAGCTGCTTGTGCCGGCCCTCGACGTCCCAGCCGGAGGTGTCGTACGTGGTCGGGTTGGTGACCAGCGTCTCGGACAGGGTACGGGCCGCTTCCGGCTTGACGGCGGCCAGCTGGTGCAGCAGCTCGAAGTCCTGCAGACCCGCGGTCTGGGCCTCGCTGCGCAGGCTGTCGTAGATGTCGTAGGAGGTCTTGTTCGGGTAGACCAGCCAGTGGTCGCCGGTCTGGGCGGTGTCGAAGGTGTCAGCAGCCGGATACGGGGCGTCGAAGCCGTCGTGCCAGTAGTTCCAGCCCCAGTGCAGGTAGCCGTCGCCGCCGATCTTCCAGGTGAGCCAGGGGATGAGCCGGGTCTCGTCCAGGTAGTTGCTGGTGAACCTGTTCATGTACTGGTTCTGCGGCTCGATGCAGGTGTAGAGCCACAGGTCCTTACCGGTGATGCGGAAGTTCTGGTACAGCCCGACATTGTTGTCGTAGACCGACGTGACAGGGGTCTGCGTCGTGGTGTGCGCCGAGTCCCCGGTGAACGTGGTCTGCTGCGCCTCGTTGGTGTGCGGGTTGGGGAAGTACTTCTCGTAGATCGTGTAGAACCAGTTGGCGGCCGTGGCCTGCTGCGGCTCGGTCGGCTCATCCAGAGCGCTCATGTAGAAGTTGTCGGTCCAGCCCTTGGCGTCCAGGTGGGCCTTCAAAGCCGGGAAGAACTGGTTGAGCCAGACGTTGGTGTCCGGGCAGCCGTTGGCCGGGCCGGCGTTGGCCGGGCACAGCACGTGCTTCACCGCGCCGCTGACGCCGTTGGCCGCGACCAGGGTGTCGACCTGCGGATAGGCGGAGCCGTTCTGGACGCCGGGCAGTGGTTCGATCAGCGTCGGGGTGTAGATGTACTGCATCGCCCCGGCGCTGACGAACAGGTTCACGAACCGGTCGAAGGTCGACCAGTCGAAGGTGTAGTGGCCCGAGGCGTCGACCGTGGTGTTCGGAATCGCCAGCGCCTCGGCGTCGGCGTAGATCACGTTGTTGCGGTGCCGCGCCATGTTCGCCGCGATGTTCGCCTCGACGGTCCACCAGTTGGCGTCGTACATCTGCACGCCGTACTCGTTCGGGACCGAGGCCTCGGTGCCGGTGTAGTCCCACCCCGCAGACGTGAACCAGTTGTTCATCTTGAACGTGGACTGCGACGTCGGCGGGATCGTGGCGCTGTAGACGGTCACCGAAACCGGCACCGTGACCGCGCCCAGGCTGCTGTTCACCGTGGCGCTGCCGGTGTAGACCCCGGGCGCCTGCCCGGCCGGGACGTGGACCTCGTAGTAGCTCGCGAAGGTCGTGTTCGCCGCGACCGCCTGGGGACTGTCGTCCATCAGCGCGTCGTAGTAGGCACTCCCGTTGTCCGGCGGGTTCTGGACGTTGCCGACCTTCTGGATGTTCGGATGGTTGTACTCGTACCGCGCGGTGATGTCGCCCGCCGGTATCGTCGCGCCGCCGGGTCCGGTCAACGCTCCGGGGGTGACCGACACCCCGCTCTGCGCCGAGCCGGACCGCACGAGTATCTGCGCGGCTTCGTAGTCGTTCCGGGCCGCGTACAGCCCGATCGAGGTGGGAGCGCCGTTCGGCGCGGTGGTCGAGGTGAACGGCCGGTCGGTCGCGTCCAGGATCCACACGGACGGACCGCCTGCGGCGACGGCCTGCGGCGCACTCAGCGCCGTCAGCGACAACGCTGACAGCGCCAGGCTCACCAGGAGGCGCAAGGACGTGCTGGGACGTATGCGCATGGCTGACTCCGGGCTCTGAGAGAGGAGGGGCCGGGACCTTGAATCGTTTCATCAACGAATCGCGGGGGAGACTAGCTATGCGGCAGGGTCGCGTCAACGCCCTGGTTCTGAACGCGCAGAAACCCTTCTGCGCAAAGGGTTTGGTGGCGTATCAACGTTCAGATGGTGGTGATGAGTTGTGCACTCACGGCTTTGAATCGATATACAAGCGAGCGGAGCCGCCGGCCCGGGTGAGCCCGGGTGAGCGGCTCCGCGTCAGGCCGTCACGGCCAGCGCGAACGGCAGCACCGCCTCCGCCCCGGCCTGCCGCAGCAGACGCGCGGCCACCGTCATCGTCCAGCCGGTGTCGACCTGATCGTCGACGAGCAGGATCGGGCCCCGATGTGCCGCCACCGCCGTCGCCAAGCCGTCCGACAGCACGAACGCGTCATGCACCTGCTTCAGACGCTGCGCGCTGTTCCCCCGCGGTGCCTGCCGCTGGCCGGGCACCGCCAGGCCCACGGAGCCCAGATACTCCAGGCGGCCCAGAGCCGCGATGCGGCGTGCGGTGTCGGCGATCAGGCCCGGGCGCCGGTGGGAGCCGATCGAGACCACGCCGGTCGGGCGCTCCTTCCAGTCCCACGCCGCCAGCACCTTCACGATGCCGTCCAGCATCGGCTCCGGCAGCGACTGGTCGGGCGCGCCGTCGGCCAGCAGCTCGCGCAGACGGGTGCCCCAGCCCAGGTCGGTCAGGCGGCCCAGGGCCCGGCCGGTGGCGGCGTTCTCGGCCGGCGGGATCTTGCCGGTCAGGGAGACGCCGAGGGCCGACATGCCCGTCGGCCACAGCTTGCGCGGAGGGATCGCCACACCGGGCTTGGCCAGGGCGGCGCGGGCCGCCTCGGTGTCCGCGCCGGACACCGTCGCCGTGAAGCGGGCGCCGGCGCAGTTGTCGCACCGGCCGCAGGGCCCTGCGATGTGGGGGTCGTCGAGCTGGCGGCGGAGGAACGTCATACGGCACTCGCCGGTGTGCTCGTACTCGATCATCGCCCGCTGCTCCTCCTCCCGGGCGGCGGCGACGCGGGCATAGCGTTCGGCGTCGTATTCCCAGGGCCGGCCGGTCGACTCCCAGCCGCCCTTCACACGCCGCACCGCGCCGTCCACGTCGAGCACCTTCAGCATCGACTCCAGGCGGGTGCGGCGCAGGTCGACGCGGGCCTCCAGGGCGACGGTGGACAGCGGCCGGCCGGCGGCGGCCAGAGCGTCGAGGGTCTCGCGGACCTGCTGCTCCGGAGGGAAGGCCAGCGAGGCGAAGTACTTCCAGATCGCCCGGTCCTCCTGCCCCGGCAACAGCAGCACCTCGGCGTGCTCGACACCGCGTCCGGCCCGGCCGACCTGCTGGTAGTAGGCGATGGGGGAGTTGGGCGCGCCGAGGTGGATCACGAAGCCGAGGTCGGGCTTGTCGAAGCCCATCCCCAGGGCCGAGGTGGCGACCAGGGCCTTGACCCGGTTGGCCAGCAGGTCCGCCTCGGCCTCCCGGCGCTCGGCGTCCTCGGTGCGGCCGGAGTACGCGGCGACCTCGAAGCCGCGGGAGCGCAGGAACGCCGTCACCTCGTCGGCCGCCGCGACCGTGAGGGTGTAGACGATCCCGGAGCCCGGCAGGTTCGGCAGCTGCTCGGCCAGGAACGCGAACCGCTCCTCCGGGCTGCCCAGCCGCACCACGTGCAGCGCCAGGCTCTCGCGGTCGAGCGTGCCGCGCAGCACCAACGTGTCGGCGTCGGCCCCGCCGTCGGTGCCGCCCTCGACGCCGCCCCCGGCACGCTCCCCGGCACGGCCCTCGGCGCCGGTCCCCAGCTGCTCGGCGACGTCGGCCACCACCCGCGCGTTCGCCGTCGCGGTGGTCGCCAGCACCGGGACGCCGGGCGGCAGGTCGGCCAGGAACGTCCGGATCCGGCGGTAGTCCGGCCGGAAGTCGTGGCCCCAGTCGCTGACGGTGTGCGCCTCGTCGACGACCAGCAGCCCGACCGCCGAGGCCAGCTTCGGCAGCACCTCGTCGCGGAAGTCCGGGTTGTTCAGCCGCTCCGGCGAGATCAGCAGCACGTCCACCTCGCCGGCCGCGACCTCGGCCTGGATCTCCTCCCACTCGTGCAGGTTCGCCGAGTTGATGGTGCGGGCCCGGATCCCGGCCCGCTCGGCGGCCCCGATCTGGTTGCGCATCAGCGCCAGCAGCGGCGAGACGATGACCGTCGGCCCGGCGCCGCGGGCCCGCAGCAGCGCGGTGGCGACGAAGTACACCGCGGACTTGCCCCACCCGGTGCGCTGCACGACCAGCGCCCGCCGGCCGTCGACGACCAGCGCGCGGATCGCGGTCCACTGGTCCTCGCGCAGCCGCGCCGACTCCCCGGCCAGCTTGCGCAGCAGGGCCTCGGCCTCGTCGCGGAGGGCGGACTCGGGCGCCGTCGTGGGATCGCTCATGACGTCTTTTGTACAGGTCCGCTGCGACAGGCCGGGGCACTCGGCCCGGTTACGGTCCGTGGTCTCTCCCCTCCGGGGCCGTCGCCCGGCTCGTGCGGTCCTGACCCGCCTCATCCCGGCGATAGGCTGGGGCGATCCTGCGACCGGCACCGAGCGAGAAGGAAACCCATGGCCAAGGCACTGTCGGAGATCCTGGCGGACGACGTCCGCGCCGCGCTGACCGCGGTGCTGGGCGACGCGGCGCGCGGCGCCGACCCGCTGATCCGACCCTCCGACCACGCCGACTTCCAGGCCAACGGAGTGCTGCCGCTGGCCAAGGCGGTCAAGGGGAATCCGCGGGAGCTGGCGACGCGGGTGGCGGCCGTGCTGGCGCCGGACCCGGACGCCGTCGGCGACGCGGCCCCCGCTCCCGTCTCCACCTCCGGCGTCGTCGCCGCCGTCGAAGTGGCCGGCCCCGGCTTCCTCAACCTCACCCTCACCGACGCCGCCCTGGCCGCCCAGACCGCCGAGCGCCTCGGCGACCCGCGGCTGGGCGTCCCGCCGACCGCCGTCGGCCGGACCACCGTCATCGACTACTCCCAGCCCAACATCGCCAAGGAGATGCACGTCGGCCACCTGCGCTCGACCGTCATCGGCGACGCGCTGGTCCGCCTGCTGGAGTTCGACGGCCGCACCGTCATCCGGCAGAACCACCTCGGCGACTGGGGCACCCAGTTCGGCATGCTGATCCAGTACCTGGTCGAGCACCCGGACGCCCGCCCGGCCGAGGCCGAGCACTCCGGCGAGGTCGCCATCTCCTGGCTGACCACCCTCTACCGCGACGCCCGCGCGGCCTTCGAGGCCGACGCCGAGTTCGCCGGCCGGGCCCGCAAGCGCGTGGTCACCCTCCAGGGCGGCGACGCGGAGTCGCTGGCGGCGTGGGAGGAGATGGTCGCGGAGTCCAAGCGCTACTTCGAGGACGTCTACGCGCGCCTGGACGTGCGCCTGGTCGACGCCGACGCGGTGGGCGAGAGCTTCTACAACCCCTACCTCGCCGAGGTCGCCGACGACCTGGAGCGGCGCGGCGTGGCGGTGCGCAGCAACGGCGCGCTGTGTGTGTTCTTCGACGACGTCAAGGGTCCCGACGGCGAGCCGGTCCCGTTGATCGTGCAGAAGAGCGACGGCGGCTTCGGCTACGCCGCCACCGACCTGGCGGCCATCCGCCACCGCGTCGGCACCCTGAAGGCCGACCAGATCCTCTACGTCGTCGACAGCCGCCAGGCCCTGCACTTCCGCATGGTGTTCGAGGCCGCCCGCCGCGCCGGCTACCTGCCGGACGACGTCGAGGCGGTCCACGTGCAGTTCGGTTCGGTCCTGGGGCCGGACGGCAAGCCGTTCAAGACCCGCGCCGGCAAGACCGTGCGCCTGATCGAGCTCCTCGACGGCGCCGTCGACCACGCCGTGGCGACCGTCGAGGAGAAGAACCCGGACCTGGACCCCGCGGCCGCCCGCGCCGAGGCGAAGGTGGTCGGCATCGGCGCGGTGAAGTACGCCGACCTGTCGACCTCACGCACCAAGGACTACATCTTCGACCTGGACCGCATGGTGTCGCTGCAGGGCAACACCAGCGTCTACCTGCAGTACGCGCACGCCCGCATCCACTCGATCCTCCGCAAGCTGCCGGCCGGCACCACCCCGCACGTGCATCCGCGGCTGGCCCTGGAACCGGCCGAGCGCCGCCTGGCTCTGCATCTGGACGAGTTCGGCGCGACCCTGGCCACCGTCATCGAGGCCTTCGAACCGCACCGGCTGGCGTCGTACCTGTACACGCTGGCGCAGACCTTCTCGGACTTCTACGAGAACTGCCCGGTGGTGAAGGCACCGACCGACGAGGCACGGGAGAACCGGGCCGCGCTGGTGCAGCTGACCGGCGACACCCTGAAGCTGGGCCTGGCGCTGCTCGGGATCAACGCGCCGGATCAGCTCTGATCTGACCGCGGGCTCGGGCTGCCCCACATGGAGCCGCTCCGGCCGGCTTCGCCTCAGTCGCCGAACCCGTACTCGAACCAGATCCGGTGCGTGCCGTCCTCGTCGATGGCGATGCCGCCGCTGCCGGTGATGCCGGCCAGGTCCCCGGTGCCACTGCCGGGGACGATCACGAAGAACTGGTTCGAGGCGTCGCTTCCGGTCGTGGTGGCGGAGTGGGCGAAGGCGAAGGTCCCTTCCCGGCCGGCGACGCCGCCCTCGAACGACTCCATCGCGACGTAGGTGCCGATACCGCGCGCTTGATCGTACGAGGCGGTGAACAGGGTGGCCGAGCGTCCTTCGATCTCGCCCTCGAAGGACTTCTCCATCGTCGCCACGCCGGCCGGCGCCGCGGTGGTCACCTCGAACGGCGGCTCGACGGAAGCGGGGACGAACGACTTCACCGTGAAGGTGCCCTCGGCTCTCATGGCGACGACCTTATCTCCCGTTCCCATCTCCCGTTTCTAGCCCCGGGTGGCGATCTTCACCGCGTCCTGGATCGCCACCAGCACCGCCGTCGTGTCGGCGAGGTCGTCGAGCACCACCTGTGCTCCGGCCTCCCGCAGGCTCTCCGCGGGCGTCGTGCCGCTCGCCACGGCCACGATCGCGGCGTCGTGCGCCAGCGCGGCCTCCACGTCGCGTGCCGTGTCGCCGAGGATGACCGTCCGGGCGGGGGAGTAGCGCTGCCCGTACCGGGCTTCGGCGCGGCGCCACGCGTGCGGGATCAGGGCGTTGCGTTCGAACTCGTCGTCGCCGTACGCGCCGATGCCGAAGTCGACCCAGGTGTGCAGGTCGAAGGCCCGCAGCTTCATCTCCGCCACGCTGCGGACGTTGCCGGTCAGCACCGACTGCCGGGTGCCGTTCCCGGCCGGGCCGGCCAGGCCGCCCCCGGCGATCGCCGCCAGCGCGGCGTGCGCCCCGTCCAGGGCCCGGCCGCGGGTGCGGGTGGCCTCGGTGCGGTCCAGCAGGGCCCGCTCGACGTTCGCGAGCAGCCGGGCCAGTACCTCCGGGTCCGGTTCGACGTCGTGCTGGCGCAGGATGCGGGCCGCCATGGCGCGCTCGGTGAGGCCGTTGTAGGACATGTCGCCGCGCCAGTCCTGGCCGATCGTCGCGTGCACCGCCTCGGCGTAGGCCTCGGTGGCGACGCCCGACGTCACGATCAACGTCTGGTCGATGTCCCACAGCACGAGCAGTCCGTCGCCCACACCCGGCCCCTTCGCCTCGTCCGCCGGTCCGGCGGGTCAGTCCGTGCGTCGCCGGAGTGTCGCGGCGCCGAGCGCCAGGGCGAGCACCCCCGCACCGGCGATGATAGCCATGTCGGTGATCAGGCCGCCGGTCACGGTGCCGTGCGCCGTGATCTTGTCCATGGCGGACACCGCGTACGACAGCGGCAACACGTCCGAGATCCACCGCAGCACGGGCTGCATCCGGTCCCGGGGCGCGAACAGCCCGCACAGCAGGAACTGCGGCAGCACGAACGCCGGCAGGAACTGCACCGCCTGGAACTCGGTCCGGGCGAAGGCGCTCGTGAACAGGCCCAGCGCCATCCCCAGCAGCGCGTCGAGCAGCGCCACCACGAACACCGCCCACACCGGCCCGGCGACCTTCAGCCCCAACAGCCCGATGGTCAGCGCCGAGGCGATTCCGGCCTGCACCAGCGCGACCGAGCCGAACGCGAGCGCGTACCCGCCCAGCAGGTCGGCCTTGGCCAGCGGCATCGTCAGCAGCCGCTCCAGCGTGCCGGTGGTGCGCTCGCGGAGCATGCCGACCGAGGTGACCAGGAACATCACGGTGAACGGGAAGATCCCCAGCAGCGCCGCCCCGACCGACTGGAACACGTGGGGGCTGGCGTCGAAGACCCATTTCAGCAGGCTGATGAGCACGCAGGGCACGATCAGCATCAGCGCGATCGTGCGCGGGTCGTGCCGCAGCTGCTCCAGCACGCGGCGCGCGGTGGCCAAGGTCCTCCGGACGCTCATGAGGCCGCCCCCACCAGGGCGAGGAAGGCCCCTTCGATGTCCGCGGAGCCGGTCTGCTCCAGCAGCGCTTCGGGCGTGTCGGAGGCGAGGATGCGGCCCTCGCGCATGAGCAGCAGCCGGGTGCACCGCGACGCCTCGTCCATCACATGGCTCGAGATGAGCAGTGTCACCGGATCCTCGGCCTCGGCCAGCCGATGGAACAGTCCCCACAGTTCCGCCCGCAGCACCGGGTCCAGCCCCACGGTCGGCTCGTCCAGCACCAGCACCTGCGGCGTCCCCAGCAGCGCCGCCGCCAACGACACCCGCGCCCGCTGCCCACCGGACAACCGGTCGACCCGCGCGTCCTCCTTGCCTTCCATCCCCACCGCCGCGACCACCCGCTCCGGATCATCGCGCGGCGCCCCCAGCACCGAGGCGAAGTACCGCAGGTTCTCGCGCATCGACAGGTCGCCGTAGACGGAGGGCGCCTGCGTCACATAGCCGATGCGGTCCCGCAGCGCGGCACTCCCGGCGGGCATCCCCAGCACCCGCACCTCCCCGGCGGCGACCTTCTGCACGCCGACGATCGACCGCATGAGCGTGGTCTTCCCACACCCCGACGGCCCGAGCAGCCCGGTGACCGAGCCGACGGGCACCTGCGCGCTGACGTCGTGCAGGACGGTCTGCCCGCCCCGGATGACGCGGAGGCCGCGGACCTCCACGGCATAATTCATCATGTGATGACTTTCCCGCTCCGGGCGGGGCGGTGTCAAGGGTCGGCGACGTGGCGTGAGGTCACCCGGCAGGTCCGGCGACCGCCGGAGCAGCTTGCCGTCGGTCGCCGCCGTCGGATAGGAAGCCCGCATGCTGAGGGGTACCAAGGTCGGGCTCAGGGCCCGGCACGACGGCGACATCCCGGTCCTGCGGACCGAGCTCTACGACGACGTGGTCAACGCCGCCCGGGCCGAGGGCGGGCCGTGGCGGCCGATCACGCCGGGATCCAGAGACCCCCGTCTCGTGGTCGACGACACGGAGCACGGCAGCGTCAAGTTCTCCGTGGTGGAGCTGGAGGGCGGCAGCCTGGTCGGCACCGCGTCGCTGTGGGGCATCGACACCCACAACCGGTGCGCGCACATCGGGCTCGGACTGCTGCCGTCGTGCCGCGGGAAGGGCTACGGCACCGACGTGGTCGCGGTGATGTGCCACTACGGGTTCGTGGTGCGCGGTCTGCACCGGCTGCAGATCGAGACGCTGGCGGACAACGCGGGGATGCTGCGCTCGGCCGAGCGCAACGGCTTCGTGCGGGAAGGCGTGCTGCGGGCGTCGTCCTGGGTGATGGGGGAGTTCCTGGACGAGGTGCTGCTCGGCCTCCTCGCCGAGGACTGGAAGCCGGACGGGCAGTTCTAGGACCGGAGGCGAGGTCCTCGAACACCTCGTTCTAGAACACGTCCCCCAATCCCCGCTCCAGCTGCTCGAACACCTGGTCGGCACGCACCGCGGCCCGCGCCAGCACCTCCTCGCGCGCCATACCCTGTGCGAGGTCCCGCTGGTAGTACCGGACCGCGGTCTGCGTGGCCGCAGCGACCTGCGCCGCCGCCGCCTCGAGCAGGAACGGGTCCGCGTCCGGGTACCGCTCGGCCAGCAGCTCCACGAGCAGCATCTGCCGCTCGTGGATGAAGCCGACCGAGCGGTTCCACAGCGCGGGGTTGTCGTTCAGCAGACGGGAGAACGTGCGGGACCGCCGCACCGCCTCCGGCGACTCGGTGAAGTACTCGTGCATGCCGAGCATCCATTCCTTCACCGCGGCCAGCACGCCGATCTGACCGGCGCGCTCGTTCACCGCGGTGCGCAGGCGCTCGTTGACCTCGTGGCGCATCGAGTAGACGAGGTCCTCTTTCGACGCGTAGTGCGTGAACACCGTGGCCGGCGCGACGTCCGCGGCGCGGGCCACCTCGGCCAGCGTCACGTGGTCGTAGCCGCGCTCGTCGAACAGCTCCATCGCGGCCTCGAAGATCGCCTCGCGGGTGCGCTGCTTCTTGCGTTCGCGCAGTCCGGGCTCTGGTCCGGTCTCCATGGAACGAATAATACCTGGACTTTGTCTATCATTAGAGCCACTCTAATAATGAACACGCTCCAGGGAGAGGGAGGGGTCCGTTGTCGCAGACGACCGATCGGGTGGCCGATCAGATACCCGAGATGCCGGCGTCCGTCGCCGACGCCGCCGACGCCGCCGACGCCGCCACCGCCGCCACCGCTGTCACCACCACCGCCACCAGGGCCGCCGGCCGCGTCGGGAACAAGACCGCGCTGCTGGTCATCGCCTGTGTCGCCCAGTTCATGGTGGTGCTCGACGTGAGCATCGTGAACGTCGCGCTGCCGGCCATGCGCAACTCGCTCGGCCTGTCCGGCACCGGCGTGCAGTGGGTCGTCAACGCCTACGCCCTGGGCTTCGCCGGACTGCTGCTGTTCGGCGGCCGCGCGGCCGACCTGTTCGGCGCCAAGCCGGTGTTCCTCACCGGCCTCATCGGCTTCACCGCCGCCAGCCTCGCCGGCGGCATGGCCGACACCGGCGGCCTGCTCATCGCGGCCCGCTCCGTGCAGGGCCTGGCCGGCGCGGTCCTGGCCCCGGCCACGATGACACTGATCATGACCACCTTCCTGGACCCGCGCGAACGCACCCGGGCGCTCGGCGTGTGGAGTGCCACCATGGCCGCCGGCGGTGCGATGGGCGCCGTGGTCGGCGGCATGCTCACCCAGTGGGCCAGCTGGCGCTGGGTGCTGTTCGTGAACGTGCCGATCGGCGCGGCGCTGGTCCTGGCCGCCGTCCCGCTGATCGCCCGCACCCGCGGCCGCGGCGCCACCCTGCGCACCCTCGACCTGCCCGGCGCGATCACCGTGACCCTGGGTCTGACCGGCGTCGTCTACGGTGTCGTCACCACCGACACGCACAGCTGGGGCTCCGCCGCCGTGCTGGCCCCGATCGCCGCCGGCGTGGCGCTGCTCGCGCTGTTCGTGCTCATCGAGGCCCGCAGCGCCCACGCCCTGGTGCCGCTGCGCGTGTTCCGCAACCGCTCCCTGGCCGTCGCCGATCTCGCCGCGCTGCTCATCGGCGCCGGCATGTTCGCGATGTGGTTCTACGTCAGCCTCTACCTGCAGCAGGTCCTCGGCTTCGAGGCCCTCAAGGCCGGGTTCTCCTTCCTCCCCGGCTCGGCCATGATCGTCGCCGGCACCATGGTCGCCACCCGCCTGCTCGGCCGCATCGGCCCGCGCCCGCTGCTGCTCGTCGGCCCCCTGGTCGCCGCGATCGGCCTGGCCTGGCTGTCCCGGTTCCCGGCCGACGGCGGTTACTCCGCCGACGTGCTCGGCCCGCTGATGCTGCTGACGTTCGGCATGGGCCTGGCCATGACCCCGCTGGCGGTCGCCGGTACCGCCGGGATGCCCCGCCACGAGGCCGGCCTGGCCTCCGGCCTGATCAACACCTCCCGCCAGGTCGGCGGCGCCGTCGGCCTGGCCGCGCTGTCGACGGTGGCGACGCACGTCGCCGCCGGCCACGGCGGGGGCGCCAAGGCCTCGATGGCCGCCGGTTTCGGCGGCGCGATGCTCGGCGCGGCCGCACTGCTGGCCGCCGCGGCGGTCGTCGCCACGCTGCTGCCCCGACGCGCGACCGCGGCAGCGGAAACGAAGTAAGGCGCGGACACCACGGCCCGGGTCGGACGACGACCCGGGCCGTGACGCGTCACGGACTCAGCAGGCGCTGCAAAGCCGGCCCCAGCAACCCGACGATCTCCTCCCCGCTCAGCGAGGCCACCGGCTCCACCCCGATCACGTACCGCGCCATCGCCAACCCGATGATCTGCGCCAGAGCCATCTCCACCCGCGCCTCGGCATCCGGCCCGCCGATCCGCGACGCCAGCGGCACCACCAGCCGCGGCCGCGCGAACCCCCGCACCAGCGCCGCCATCTCCTCGTTCGACGCCACCGACCGCACCACCGCCAACAACCGCTCCCGCGCCTGCGGCACCTCCCACAACGCCACCACATACCGTGCCAGGCGCTCGCCGACGTCCGAGGGGTCGCCGGAGGCGAGCTCCACCACCGCCGCCGGATCCACCGGGAACTCCAGAGCCGACAGGAACACCTGCTCCTTCGACCCGAAATAGTGGTGGACCAGGGCCGGGTCGACACCGGCGGCGCGAGCGATCCCGCGCACCGTCGTCTTCTCATAGCCCCGGGAGGCGAACTCGGCGCGCGCCGCGTCCAGGATCTCGCCGCGGGTGTCGGCCGAGCCGGGGCGGCGGCCCGGACGTTTGGCGGGGGCGGTCATGATTCTTACAGTAGCCGCGAGCCCGCACGGGACCCTGACGCGTCGCGCTGACCAGGGCCGCGACTAAACCAACGACGCCAACACGTCATAAAGCAGGGCCCTGAACGCGCGCCCGTCCCGCATCAGGCCCTCGCTCACCACCAGCCCGCCGTCCGGCAGCATCCAGAACACCCGGCCGGCCACCGGCAGCACCGCGATCGCGAACGCGAAATCGCGGGCCCGGCGACCGAGCTCACCCTCCAGCTGCTTCACCACCGAACCCGGCTCACGCGCCGGCGCGCCCGGACGGCCCACCACGCCCGGACCCACCGGACGGTGCTCGTTCGACCAGCCCGCCGCGTCCTCGAACGCCGCCGCGAACAGCCTGCGCAGCTGGGGGGAGCGGTTCAGGAGCTCGAAACGGGGCGGCGCCAGCATCTCCAGCGCGAACCAGTCCTCCAGCCGGCCCTCCCACAGCCCCAGCCACAGCCCCGTCCACTGCGCCGTGGCCTGCGGGCCGACCAGCTCGACCAGCTCCGGCACCACCGCCACCGGCGGCTCCAGCGGCGGGATCGGCGGATCCAGGTCCGGCGTCATCCCCGAGGCGTCCCGCAACCACAGCATGAGCGTCATCGCCTGCCGGTCACCCACCTCGATCCGCCAGCCGCCACCGCCGCCACCTTCAGCGAGTCGCACCCCACCAGCATCGCCGACGAAACCCCCGAGCGGAACGCCCGGCCCGCCGACCGCCGCGCCGTCCCCACCGCCCCGCGGGGCCCCGTCACATCCCCGGCGCACAGACCTCGTCCCTTGACGCACAATGGCCTGATCACTACCCAGGACCATGACTCCACCGGCCCGGAGGCCCCGATGCAGACAGACCGCCACCTCGGCATCCTCGCGCACTCCGCTGAAGGCGCCGCCCTGTCGTTCCAGACCTTCTGCCGCGAGGGCTTCGCCCGCCTCGGCCCGCACGCCCACCCGGACGTCACCCTCGACCTGATCCCGCTGTCCCGCTCCATGCCGCACTGGGAATCAGGGGACTACCACGCCGTGCGCGCCATCCTGCGCGAGAGCGCCGAACGCCTCGCCGCCGCCGGCGCGGACTTCTTCATCTGCCCCGACAACACCGCCCACCTGGCGTTCGAACTCGAGGGCGACCCCTACCCGCTGCCCGGCCTGCACATCGCCGAAGTCGTCGCCGAGGCCGCCGCCGAACGCGGCCACCGCAAGGTCGGCATCCTGGGCACCCGCTTCACCATGGAAGGCCCCGTATACCCGCGGGCCCTGAACGCCCGCGGCATCGAGACCGCCGTCCCGGCGCGGGCCGACCGCCGCATCGTCGACGCCATCATCTTCGAAGAGCTCGTCAACGGGGTCTTCACCGACGCCAGCCGCGCCGCCTACCACGCCGTCATCACCACCCTGGCCGCAGAGGGCTGCGACGCGGTCGCCCTGGTCTGCACCGAGATCCCGCTGCTCGTCACCCCGGGCTTGTCACCCCTGCCGACCTTGGACTCCACCCGGCTGCAGGCGCGCGCCGCCTTCGACGTGGCGACCGGCGCGCGCCCGCTGCCGGCCTGGCGCGGCGGCCCACTCAGCTAGCCCGCTGCACCGCGATGTTCCACATCACCGAGCCGTCGCCGATCCCGCCGTTCATGTGGACCCACAGGATGACGAACTGCTCGGTGGCACGCGAGGTGGAGATGCCGCCGAGGTCCATGATCTGCGGGTCCCGCCACCCCATGTCGCGCAGCAGCCCGGCGGTGACGGCCTTGGCGTCGGCGTCCTCCCCGGACAGGAACACCACGTGGTCGCCGGGCACCAGGTCCGGACGCGCCATCACCTGGTTGTTCATCGTGTTCAGCGTCTTGACCACGCGGGTCTGCGGGAAGTCGCGCTGGATCGTCTCGGCGACGCCGAGCCCGTCGAACGTCACGGCGTCCGGCGGGAACCCCTTCGAGAAGTCCAGCGCGTTCGACACGTCGACCACGACCTTGCCGGCCAGGTTCTCCGCACCCGCCGCCTCCAGCACCGCCTTCGTGACCAGTCCGCCGGTGGCGTTGACGATCACCTCGCCGAAGACCGCGGCGTCGGCGAAGGTGCCGTGGGCCGCGTTGTTCTCCCCGGCCCAGGCGTGCGCCGCGGCGTTGTCGGAGGTCCGCGAGCCCAGCACCACCTCGTGCCCGACCTCCACGAACCGGGACGCCAGCCGGCGCCCGACTTCTCCGGTACCCAGGACGGCGATCTGCATGGTGCTCCTCTAAAGAATCGACCTGATCCCCTCGGCGAGCCGGTCGTACTCGGCGGGGGCGTTGTAAACGTTGGCACTGACCCGAAGCAGCGTAAGGCCATTCCACTTCGGAACGGAGGCCTCCACGCCGAGCCGGTCGGAGATCTCAGCCTGCAGGTCCCGCGGGTCGTCGAACGGCACCGGCAGCGGCACCACCCGCATCGGCACGCCGGGGTCGCCCGGCAGCGCCGCCGGGTCCAGGTCCAGTGCCGCGGCCAGCGCGGCCTGCCCGTACTCGGCGAGCTTCACGTTGTGCTCGCGCACCCGCTGCGGGCCGAGCGCGCGCAGGAACGCGATGCCGTTCGGACTGGCCAGCTGTGAGGTGCGGTCGGTGGTCCCGACCTCGACGAGTCTCGCCGGGAACTCCGCGTACTCGCCCCAGGACACGATCGGGTTGCGCAGTACGGACCGCCACTTCGGCGCCGCCCAGAACGCCGCCACGGCGCGCGGCGCGTAGCACCACTTGTGCAGGTTCCCGGCCCAGAAGTCAGGGTTCAGCGAAGCCAGGTCGATCGGCAGCATCCCGGGGGCGTGCGCGGCGTCGACCACCACGATCACCCCGCGCTCCTGGAGCGCCGGCACCAGCTCCTCGACCGGGAAGCGGCGCGCGGTCATCGAGGTCACGTGGTCGATCACCGCGACCTTGGTGCGCGGCGTCACCGCGTCGAGCACCGCGGCGGTGATCCCGGCGGCGTCGGCGTCCAGCGGTACGGCGACCGTCACGACCCGGGCCCCCACGTCGGCGGCACGGCGCCGGGCCGCCCAGGCCGAGGTCTCGTACTCGTGGTCGGTGAGCAGCACGTCGTCGCCGGCGCTCAGCGGCACCGAGGCCAGCGCGGCGGACACGCCGGCGGTGGCGTTGGCGACCAGCGCGACGCTGTCGCCCTCCGGCGCGCCGAGGAACTCCGCGGCCGCGCGGCACGCGGTCCGCAGGCCCGGGCCCAGCTCGCGCCGGAAGAAGCGGGTCGGGTTGGCGTCCATCCGGGCCCGCCACTGCGCCTGGTTGAGCAGCACGGTGCGCGGCGCGTTGCCGAAGCTGCCGTGGTTCAGATAGGCGTGGCCGGGTTCCAGGCTGTCGAACAGATCGCGGACGTCGCTCCAGTCGTCGCCCCAGAAGGGGTTCTCGAGGCTTTCCATGTCCCATGATCGTAACCGGAGGAGGCCGCCGGGCCCAGGGCCACTCGCGGTCAGGTGGACCAGCGGCGTCCGGCGGGCGTTGTCCTCGAACCCTGCTACGGTGCCGTCCACGCAGCGCCGACATCCAGGGGGTGGCATCGTGGCCGACCAGAGCCGCAACACGTATCTCGACGACGTCTTGGCCCAGCAGGAGCGGTTGGAGTCCGATCTGCGGTCCAAACGGTCCGCCGGCTACACGCAGACGGCGATGCCGCCGCCCCCGCCGCCGGCCGGCAGCGCGCCGGTGGCGTCCCTGCCGTC
>NZ_BAAAQM010000097.1:0-21204 GCF_039531675.1 Catenulispora subtropica | reverse complement strand
CGGCGACGCCGACGAGCCCGACGGTCACGGGGCCGCCGCGGGCCGGCTGACCCGGGTGCTGCGCCGGCCGGCGCTCGGCGCGCTGGTCGGCGCGGTCGCGGTGTTCGTGGTCTTCGCCGTCACCGACAGCACCCCGAACCACCTGTGGCTGACCCAGACCGGCTTCCAGGCCTGGGCGCAGCAGGCCGCGTTCTTCGGGATCATGGCGGTGCCGGTCGGGCTGCTGATGATCGGCGGCGAGTTCGACCTGTCGACCGGGGGGATGACCGGGTTCTCGGCGATCATCATGGCGCTGCTGGTCGGCACCGAGCACTGGAACGCCTGGGCCGCGGTCGCGGTGACGTTCGCCTTCGGGGCGCTGGTCGGGCTGGTGAACGGGATCGTGGTGACGCGGTCCGGCCTGCCGAGCTTCATCGTCACGCTGGCCACGTACTTCGCCTTCCGCGGCCTGAGCGTCGGCGGCGTGCTCAAGGTGAACCACGGCAGCACCTCGATCGGGCTGACCGGCACCGACCATCCCGGGCTGCACACCGCGCAGAACGTGTTCGGGGGCTCGTTCGCGCACAGCGGATCGCTGCCCGCCGGGTATCAGACCGCGATCCTGTGGTTCGCCGGCGTGACGGCGGCCGGGGTGTGGCTGCTGGCCCGGACCCGGTTCGGGAACTGGGTGTTCGCGGCCGGCGGCGACGCCGACGCGGCCCGCAAGGTCGGCGTGCCGGTGCGGCGCACCAAGGTCCTGCTGTTCGTGGGGACCTCGACGGCCGCCGCCCTGGTCGGCGTGATCTCGTTCCTGCAGACCCACACCGCGGTCTCCGAGCAGGGCGTCGGCTACGAGTTCTACTACATCATCGCCGCGGTCGTCGGCGGCTGCCTGCTCACCGGCGGGCACGGCTCCGCCCTCGGGGCCGCGCTCGGGGCCTGCATCATCGGGATGGCGTTCCAGGGCGTCATCTACTCCGGCTGGGACAGCTCGTGGGACTTCACGTTCCTCGGCGTGATCTTGTTCCTGGCCGTGGCCGTGAACACCGTCACCCACCGCCGAGCGATGAGGGCGCGCCGATGAACGTGGTGCTGGAGGCCGAGGACGTCGGCAAGTACTTCGGGACGGTCCAGGCGCTGCACGGCGTCTCGCTGACGGTGCGGGCCGGCCAGGTGACCTGCGTGCTCGGCGACAACGGCGCGGGGAAGTCCACCCTGATCAAGATCCTGTCCGGGGTGTTCCGGCCGGACGCCGGCGAGGTGCGGGTGGACGGCACGGCGGTGCGCTTCGGCAGCCCGCGCGACGCCCGCGCCGCCGGGATCGCCACCGTGTTCCAGGACCTGGCGATGGTGCCGCTGATGGCGGTCTGGCGGAACTTCTTCCTCGGGTCGGAGCCGACCCGGGGCTGGGGCCCGTGGCGCCGGTTCGACGTGGCGGCGGCCCGCGAGCAGACGGTGCGGGGCCTGGCGGCCATGGGGATCGCGGTCCGCGACCCGGACCAGCCGGTCGGCACGCTGTCCGGCGGGGAGCGGCAGTCGGTGGCGATCGCGCGCGCCGTGCACTTCGGGGCCAGGGTCCTGATCCTCGACGAGCCGACGTCCGCGCTGGGGGTGAAACAGGCCGGGGCGGTGTTGCGGCGGGTGGCGCAGGCCCGGGAGAAGGGACTCGGGGTCGTGTTCATCACCCACAACCCGCACCACGCCTATCCGGTGGGGGACCGGTTCGTAGTGCTGAACCGGGGGCGGCTGCTCGGGGACTACGCGAAGGCCGAGATCACGCGCGAGGAACTGGTGCGGCTGATGTCCGGCGGGGCGGAGCTGGACGCGCTCGGGCATGAGCTGGAACGGATTCCGGGCATCGCGGCGTCCGGCATCGGGAACGGGACCGGGACCGGGACTGGGGCCGGGACCGGGTCCGGGTCCGGGGACGGAGCAGGACTCGAAGCGGAACCCCGGCCGGAACCCCCGACGCGGGCGGGAGCCGCACGGGAGACTCCGGATGAACCCGAGGCCGATCCACCACCGGGTGAACCGCTCGACGAGAACAGCTGATCGAAGGACCCGTCATGTCCCTGCCCCGCCCCATGACCCTCGGCGCGATCCGCGTCGCCCGGGAGGCCGCAGCCCTGATCCGCCGCAGCGCCCAGCCCCGCCGGGTGCGCTTCAAGTCCTCCTCGGCCGACCTGGTCACCGGCACCGACCTGCGGGTCGAACGGCTGGTGCGGAGCTGGCTGAAGGCCACGCACGCCGACCACGCGATCGTGGGGGAGGAGGGCGGCGGGCTGGAGGACATGGACCTGTCGCGGCCCACGTGGTTCATCGACCCGGTGGACGGCACCACGAACTTCGTGCGCGGCATCCCGCACTGCGCCTGCTCGCTGGCCTTCTGGGACGGCCAGCGGCTGGTGCTGGGCGTGGTGGCGGACGTGGCCCGGCGCCGGATCTACTGGGCCGAGGCGGGACGCGGCGCCTACGAGGGGCGGCGGCGCCTGCGGGCCTCACCGGTGTGCCGCCTGGACCGCGCCGTGCTCGCCACCGGCTTCCCGCCGACCCGCGCCTTCGACCCCGACGACAACCTGGCCGAGTTCTCCGCGGTGTTCCGGCGCTCCTGCGACGTGCGGCGCACCGGCAGCGCGGCGATCGACCTGGCGTGGGTCGCCGCCGGCCGCCTGGACTGCTACTGGGAACAGCGGTGCGGGCCGTGGGACTGGGCCGCCGGGGTGCTGTTCGTCCGGGAGGCCGGCGGCAAGGCCACCACCTACGCCGGGCTGGAGTGGCACCCGGGCGACGCGGACCTGGTGGCCTCCAACGGGCCGGTGCACACGGCGCTGATCGAGTCGTTCCTCGACGCCCGGTCGGGGGCCGGGTTCGGGGTGCGCCCGCCGCAGCCGGAGCCGTCGTCGAGCGCGGCGCCGGCGTCGGCGACACCGGCGTCCGGTCCGGCGGAACCGGCGCCGTCAGCCGGGTAGGGCGCCGGGCAGCTCGCGGAGCGTGCGCAGCGGCGAGGGGAGGATGAACAGGACGGCGAGTGTGGAGCCGATCGCCGAGATCCACAGCGTGTCGCGGATGCCGACCACGGACGCCAGCCACCCGCCGAGCAGCGCGCCGATGGGCCGGATGCCGTAGTTGACGGTCTGCAGGACGCCGGAGATGCGCGAGCGCAGCGTGTCCGGCATGACGGCGGTGAGGTAGGCGCCGGCGCTGATGTCGAGGATCATGCCGCCGAAGCCGACACAGAACTCCATGGCGAACAACGTCAGCACGATCACCGCCTTCGGCCCGGCGGCCAGCGGTGCCAGAACATGCGGCGCGGCGAACCCGACGCAGCCCACGGCGATGCCCGCCCCGAACCCGAGCCGGGCCACGACCCGGCCGCAGAGCGCCGCCCCGGCCAGCCCGCCGATCGCCCCGGCGCCGAGGACCAGACCGAGCACACCGGCGCTGATGTGCAGATGGCGCACGGCGTAGAGCACGAACAGCGCCTGGAAGACGAAGTCGAAGAGGTTCAGGCACGCCACCGTGCCCTGCATGGCCCGCACCCCCGGCGTCCGCACCACCCATCGCAGACCACTGAGGTACCCGCCCTTCCGGCGCTCCTCGGGCGCGGGCTCGACCGGTGAGATCCGGCCCAGCGTGAACGCCGAGGCCAGGTAACTCACCGCATCGGCGACCAGCGCGAACGGCGCCCGGAAGACCTGCACGAGCAATCCGCCGAGGCTGGGACCGCTGAAGAAGGCGAAGGCCCGGCTCCCGTTCGTCAGCGCCGTCGCCGGCACCAGCTCCCCGGCGGGGACCATCGCCGCGAACAGCGTGTTGGAGGCGACGTTGAAGAACACCTGCAGCGTCCCGATGATCAGGGCGCTGACGATCAGCTGGGCCAGTGTCAGGACGCCGAACGCGTACGCGACGGGTATCGACGCCACCGCCACGAAGCGCCCGAGGTCCGCGACCAGCATGATCTCGCGCCGGCTGGCCCGCCGGTCGGCCCACACCCCGGCCGGAATCGACAGCAGCAGCGACGGGATCAGCGGCGCGGCGGTCAGCCACGCCATGCCGGTGGCCCCCGCACCGAACAGCAGCACCGCCGCCAGCGGCATCGCGATCCGGTGGACCTCGTCGCCGACCAGGGACACGCTCTGCCCGAGCCAGTAGCGACGGAAGTCGGGGCGGCGGAGGACAGCGGGGAGGCGGCTGGATATCAGGCGCGACGGTGCGGTGTCGGGCTCCGGTGGCGCGCTGCTCGGTCCGGCTTTGCCGCTCGGCGCGAAGGCCGGGTCGCCGGGCACGTCCGCGGCGCCCCCGGGCTCGGCTGCCGAGTCACCGGCGGTCGGCTGCGAGTCGCCCGAGTCCGACGTGGCCGTCGTCGCGGCGCTCATGAGGCTGAGTCGCCCGGGTCGTCGCCGGCTACGCGGCCGCTCTCGGTGGCACCCCCTGCGGCACCCCCCGCGCCACCGAGCTCCTTCCGATACGTGATCCGCAGCATCTGCACCAGCTCGGCGCCCTCCGGCCGTCGCTCCGGCGCGGCGTTGCGCTCATGGAACGGCTGCACCAGCTTGCCGATCGCCTGGTTCAGCTCGCTGAGTTCGGCCGGAGTCAGGTAGAGCAGCTCGTCGCCGAACCACTCGGCGTCCCGCCACTCCGGCGGCAGCCGGTCGGCCGTCCGGTGGGCCCGCGCCACGTCCTCGAAGTACTGTCCCGCGAGGAACACCCGCAGCTCGGTCGCCGCCGCGGCGGCCGGGGGGTCCAGCTCCCGCGGGATGTCCGTGAACTGCGCCGTCGCCCGCCACGGCTTCTGCCGGCCCGGCCCCGGCACCTCCTCCACCACGCCGTACTTGGCGAGCATCCGCAGGTGGTAACTACAGCTGGCCACCGACTCCCCGGTCAGCTCCGCGGCCTTGGTCGCCGTCAGCGGCCCCTCGGTGCGCAGCAGGCCGACCAGCGTCATCCGTGTGGGGTGGGTGTACGCGCGGATGGCCTGCGGATCGGTCAAGCGCAGGGCGTCATCGTGCTCTGATCCGGTCATGCATCTCAAGGTATCTTTCTCAAGGAGTCTTTGTAAAGGTTCCTTGAGATGCTGGTGCGGGCTGTCGCCTCAGACCCCTTCGAACTCCACGACCTCCACCCGGAAGGGCGCCTCCCCGAACAACGCCACCGCCGCCCGGTATCCCGCCGGCACCTCCACCGGCGCCACCCGGTGCCGGTTCGGCGCGGCCGGCTCCACGCACGCCACCAAGTCCCGCTGCAACACCGCCGCCCGCGTGTTCGCCCAGCCCACGCCGCCGGCCACCTTCGCGGCAGCCTCCTTGCGGGTCCACAGGCGCGCGTAGCGGTCGGTCTGCTCCAACAGGTCGTGGCCGCCGGCTACGTACCGCGCCTCGAAGGGCAGGAAGTGCATCTCCGACATGTCGACCGGGTTCAGTCCCTCAGCCAGCTGCCGCACGTCCACCCCGACCGTGCGCCGCTGCGTCACGGCCAGCAGCGCCAGGTTCCCGTCGTGGGCCAGCGATGTTCGCGGACCGGTGCCGGACAGCTCCGGCTTGCCGGTGGCGTCGGCGTTGAAGGCCAGCGACTCCGGTGCGCTGGCCAGTTCGCGGCCCAGGATCAGACGGCGCGCGCCGTGCGCGACCAGGTAGCGCAGCCGGTCGCGCTCGCGGAGGAAGTCGGCGGCGTGCAGCAGTTCGTCGTCGTCCAGCAGGTCCAGGTAGCGCTCGGCCTCGGCCGGTGCGGCGTCGGTGTGGATCACCCACACCTTGACCCGGTCGGTCATGCTCTCACCGCCGATCGTTCGATGGCGGCCGGATCCGGCGTGCCCAATAGCGTCATCGTGTGCTCCCACTCCGCGGTCGCCGGGACTGGCAGGCGGCGGGCGGCGAGGTCGCGATAGTCGGACAGGCGCAGCACGGCTGCCGAATGGTTCCCCATGGACTTGAAGTTTCCGAGGCCAGGCGCTCCAAACCGAGGTTGTCAGTACGTCGCAATAGTCTCTTTCCGTGAGCGCGACCATCCTGTGCATGACGCCCGAATCGGGCCTATAGTCGAACCCTGATGCCCACTGCGCACGACGACGCCGCCTCCCCGGCTCCGGACGGCTCCGGCTCCCTGGTCCCGGGCGATCCCACCGATCCCACCGATCCCACCGAACCGGCGGCCGCTGACGACCCCGACCGCGCCACCCGCGCGGCGCTGGCCGCGACCGAGCGCTGGTTCGTCCGCGCCGGCGTCCCGCACTTCATCGAGGGCCGGCTCGGCGTCCGCCGCCCGCCCCGGGTCCTCCAGCCCTTCGCCGCCGTCCTGGACCTGCTGCGCCTGGGGACGATGCTGGCGTTCTGGACCCTGCGCCGGGTGGTCGCCGAAGCCCGCGAGATGGGCCACCTGGCCGTGCGGGCGCTTCCCCTGCTCGCCCTGTTCGGCATGGTCATCTTCTTCACCGCCGACTTCTGGCAGGTGGCCGCCGCGCTGGACTCCGGCTGGCTCTGGGCGACCGCGGCCTTCTTCGTGGTCCTGATCCAGGCCTTCCTGATCGCCCGCCTCCCCGAGGAGTTCGGCACGCTGCCGCGGGCGTGCACCGCCGACCGCATCCGCGCCAGCTGCGCCGCCACCCCGCTGGCCGATTTCGCCCTGCGGGGCACGGACCTGGACGCCGACCCCGGCCTCGGCCCCGCCCAGCGCCGCAACATGTTCGTCTACCTGCTGCTGAGCCAGACCATCCAGGTCAGCCTGCTCAGCTGGATGGTGTTCTTCTTCTACCTGGTCTTCGGCGCGATGGCGATCCGCCCCGAGGTCCTCCGCGAGTGGTTCAAGCGCCCGGTGCCGGACGCCCACATCCTGGGTTTGCGGGTGCCCGGCGTCAGCAGCGAGCTGTTGCACGTGGCGGTCCTGCTGGCCGGCCTCAGCGCCCTGTACTTCGCGATCACCGCGCTCACCGACGCGGTCTACCGCCGCGAGTTCTTCGACCGCACCCTCGCCGAACTCGACCGCGCCATCCACCTCCGCGCCGCCTACCTCACGGCGCGCCGCCGGTCGTGACCACGATCTTGCCGATCTGGGCGTTGGACTCCAGATACCGGTGCGCCTCCACGATGGCGTCCAGGGCGAAGACCCGGTCCACGACCGGCTCGAAGGCGCCGGACCGCAGCCCCGCGGTGATGAACGCGACGGCGCGGCGCGACCGCTCGGGATCCCCGGTGATCTCCAACATGGTGAAGGAGCGGATGGTCAACGCGGGCAGGCCCAGCTCGATCCCCGGATACGGCGTCGGCCGACCGCTGAGGCCGCCGTAGACGAGCAGCGTGCCGCCGGGGGCGACCAGCCGCGCGAGGTCGGTGATGCCGGGACCGGCGACGGCGTCCATGACCACCTCCACGCCACGCCCGCCGGTGCCGGCCGCCACCCGCTCGGCGACGTCCTCGTCCTCGGTGACCACCACTTCCGCGGCGCCGTGCTTCAGCAGGAAGTCACGCTTGGCGGCGGTGCGTGTCAGGGCGATCGGCGTGGCGCCGACCCGGTTCGCGACGTCGATGACCGCCAGCCCGGTGCTGCTGGAAGCGGCGTTCAGCAGTACGGTGTCGCCGGCCCGCAGGCCCGCGGTCTCGACCAGCGCGCCGTACGCCGTCAGATACGGCATCCAGACCGCCGCCCCGTGAACGGGATCGAGTCCCTCAGGCCGGGGAACCACCGCGGAAGCGGGGACCACGGCCCGCTCCGCGTAGACGCCGTAATCGTTCTGGGAGAACGCCGGCAGCGTGCTCACCGCCTGTCCCACCGCCAGGCCGCTGACACCGGCGCCCACCGCCTCGACCACACCCGAAGCCTCGTTCCCCAACCGGGCCGGAAAGCTGCGGACAGGCTGGATGTACAGCCCCGAGCGGAACAGCGCCTCGGCCCGGTTCAGCCCGATCGCCTCGACCCGGATACGCACCTCGCCCGGCCCGGGCTCGGCGACCTCGATCTCCTCGACCCGCATCACCTCGGGGCCGCCCAACTCGTGAAACCGCACGGTTCGCGTCATCGCAGCGTCCTCATTGTCCTCGTTGTCCTCATCATCCTCAGTGTCCTCGGCGTGCTCGGCGTGCTCGGCGTTCTCAGCACGTTCTCAGCGTTCTTCGATCGGCGTGATCCGCAGCCCCTCCAGGGGAGCACAGAAGTACGACAGTGGTCAAACTTCGACCGTCGTCGTACTATCGGTCCATGGCCGCCGACCGCATTCCGCCCCACCCCGACCCCCGCGACGTCCCGCTGCAGCACGTGCTGGAAGCGCTGATCGAACCCGCCCGCCGCAGCATCGTCGAACAGCTCTCGGTGAGCGCCGCGCCCATCGCCTGCGGCGGCTTCGACCTGGCGGTCAGCAAGTCCACCGCGACCCACCACTTCCGCGTCCTGCGCGAAGCAGGCCTGATCAGGCAGTACTACGCGGGCACGTCGCGCATGAACAGCCTGCGCCGCGAGGAGTTCGAGGAGGCGTTCCCGGGGCTGCTGGAGGCGGTGCTGGAGGCCTCAGCGCGCGAGGCGGGTCTGCGCGGACTCGTTTGAATAACGGGGATAGGTCGTCCGGGCCCTGATCTGCTAACTTCGGCACGTCGGGGACAGGACGACATCATGGGGGTCGGGGTGCGTAGATCTGCGTTCTTCACCGTGCTGGCGGCCGCAACGGTGGCAGCCGGCGGATCCGTCACGACGTCGGCGGCCTCCGCGGCCGACGGACCGACGCCGCCGCCGTGTCCCACGGCACTGGGAACGCCGTCGCAGGCGGTGAACGTGGCCGCCACGGTGGCCTCGGGCGGCGCCGCCACGATCACCGCGCAGCCGGCCACGACGCAGCAGGGAAGCCTGCGTTATCACTTCGCGTTCGGGGACGGTTCGACCGCGGACCAGACTTCGCCGACTGTCGTCCACCACTATGGCTACAACGGGTCCCTCGGTCTCCAGGTCACCGTCTCCGGCGCCGGCGACGCGTCGATGACCAGCGCGACGTGCATGGTGTTCGTCGACGGCGTGAAGAACTCCGTGCACCGCTACGCGGGCGACGATCGCTACCTGACCTCTGCCGCCGTGTCCCAGTGGGTCTGGGCCGACGCCTCCGGCGACACGACGCAGCGGCGTCAGGCGAAGTCCGTGGTGCTCGCCTCGGGCGCGGGTTTCGCCGACGCGCTGGCCGGGGTGCCGCTGGCCGAATACCGGCAGGGGCCGCTGCTGCTGAGCGAACCCGCCACGTTGACGAAGACCACCGAGAACGAGATCAAGCGCATCCTGCCCCGGGGCTCGACCGTCTACCTGCTCGGCGGAACCAGCGCGCTGGCGCCCGCGGTCGAGTCGCAGCTCGTGCTCGACGGCTACACGGTGACCCGCTACGGAGGCGCGGACCGCTACAAGACCGCCATGCAGATCGCCACGAAGGGACTGGACAATCCGGCCTCGGTGATCGTGGCGACCGGCACGGGCTTCGCCGACGCGCTCGCGGCCGGACCGGTCGCCACGTCCGACGACTTCACCGTCGACGGGAAGCCGGCGGCGATCATCTTGTCCGACGGCATCGTCTTCCCGGACGCCGAAACGGCCCAGTACGTCCGCTCGCGCTTCGTTCCTTCGAGCTCCCTGACGAGCCCTGAGCCCAAAGGCGTCATGGCGATCGGCGGCCCCGCTTACTGCGCGGTCACCTACGCGGCCGCTCCCATCAGCGGCAAGTGCGATGCCAAGGGGATGTCGCTCCTGGGCGACCACGGACTGAACATCGCCAACGACTACCACGGCCACTTCTACTTCGCGGTGATCGGCGGCAACCGCTACCGTACCGCCGCGGAAGTCGCTTACTACACACACCACAATGTCTCGGCGGACCCCGCCTTGAACACGCCGTTCTCCGACCGCTTCGGGCTGGCTTCCGGCACCGACTTCCCCGACGCGCTCACCGGCGGCGCCGCGATGGCGACCCTGCACTCCCCGATCCTGCTCACCGCTCGGGACTACTTCCCCGACGGGACGGCCGACGCGCTCAGCCACGGATTCAAGCCGACCTCAGGCCCGACCTACGAGGCGGACATCTTCGGCGGCCCGGCCGCGATCGCCCCCGAACTCGAGCAGCAGCTGCACGGGATCTACGGATGACGCGTCGGACCCGGGGCGGAGCACTACTTCAGGAGCCGAGACATCCGGCGGTCGGCCAACGGCTTGCCGCCGGTCTGACACGTGGGGCAGTACTGCAACGACGAGTCGGCGAACGACACCTCGCGAACGGTGTCACCACACACCGGGCACTTCTCACCCGTGCGCCCGTGCACTCGCAGCCCGGACTTCTTCTCCGACTTCAGGTCCTTCATCGGCAGTCCCCGTGACCGCTCGACGGCGTCGGTCAACGTCGCGATCGTGTCCCGGTGTAGCTCTTCGACCTCGGTGGGCGTCAGTTTCGCAGCGAGTTTGAAAGGCGACATCTTCGCGGCGTGCAGGATCTCGTCCGAGTACGCGTTGCCGATCCCGGCCAGCACGCTCTGATCCCGCAACACCCCCTTGATCTGCCGCCGTTCACCTTCCAGGAGCCGCCCCAGCTCCTCGACGGTGAAGTCCTCCGACAGCGGATCGATCCCCAGCCGAGCGATCCCAGGCACCTCCGCCGGATCCCGCACGACGTAGACGGCCAAGCCCTTCTTGGTCCCGGCCTCCGTGACATCGAACCCGCCACCCGGGTCACCCATCCGCACTCTCAGCGCCAAAGGCCCCTTGCCCGGCCGCGGCGGCTCGACGGGCAACTCCTCCCGCCACCGGATCCACCCGGCGCGCGCCAGATGGATGACGAGATGGACGTCCCCGACGCTGAAGTCGAGGAACTTCCCATGCCGCCGCACCCCCGCGACCTCCGCCCCGACCAGCGCGGACAGCGGCGGATCGTAGGTCTTCAGCGCCTGGATCGCCACGGGCGTCGCCGCGACGACGGCGTGGCCGGAGAGCCGCTCGTCCAGGAAGGCCGCCAGGGCCTCGACTTCGGGCAGTTCGGGCATGGGAGCCAGTCTGCCCGGTTCGAGGCGCCGGCGCGCGTCGGACCTGGTCGCGGGGCTACCCCGCAGCATCACCTTGAACTCGCAGGGCTACCCCCGCAGCATCACCTTGAACTCGTCCAGACTGATCCGCCCGTCGCCGTCGGCGTCCCCACCCCGGATCCGCTCCGCGGCCTGCGCCTCGTCGACCTCCTCGCCGAGTTCCTTCAGCGCGCGGGCGAGTTCCGCGGCCGTGATCTGCCCGTCGCCGTCCTCGTCGAACATGTGGAACAAGGACTCGGCCGTGGGCTCCTCGGCGTTCGCCATGTGAGCCACCCCTCTCGTTCGGTCATCTGTCATCGGTGATCGGTGATCGGTGATCTGTCCGCGCCACGCTAGCGCGCCGCCCACTCGGCGGGTGAATTCGCAGCCGCGACACGGGCGGTTCAGCGGTTTCCCTCCGGGCGTTGGCTAGATTCCGGGCATCCGCTATCGAAACGGGAGCAGTCGTGCGCAAGTGCGTGTCAATGGTCGCCTTGGCCTCCGCCGCCGTCGGTCTCGCCGGCTGCTCGGCGTCGGATCTCCACCGTGAGCCCGCGGGAGCCGCGCACCCGCTGAACACCGGGCAGGACCAAGGGCAAGACGTGGGCCAGGGGCACGTCCCCCCACTCGCCATCGCAGCCCACGTGCCGGCGGCTGGGAACCACGCCCAACCCGCGCCCGGCACCCACCATGCGCCCGAAGGTTCGCCGGAAGCAATCACGGCCCCTGGCACAGGCACCGTCGCCATGCTCCGGCCCACCGGCACGACGCCCTTCCTCGCACACTCCGACGCCGCGGGCGCGGCCGGCCGTCCCGTATCCTCCGCCGCCGGCAAGGCCGGGACTCCCGCCCACCCGACGCACCGCACCGTCCCGCCGCCGGCGCGTCCCGCCCCGGCCCCGCCCGCGTCCCTCACCTCCATGGCTTCCATGGCTTCCATCGCCTCCATGGCCGCCCTCGGACCCGACCTCGCCTTCGGCCCTCAGAACCTCGCCACCACCCAGGTCCTCAACGCCGTCGCCGCCGCCCAGTCCGACGGCAAGCCCGTGCTCCTCGACTTCGCCGCCGGTTCGTGCGCCGCGTGCAAGGCCCTCGAGAACGCCATGCACACCCCCAAGGCCCAGGCCTTCCTCGCGCAGCACTACCACGTCGTCCACGTCGACCTCGGCGACGGCGACCCCTCCCACCTCCAGATCGCCTCCCCATACGACGCGTACGGCGCCCACGGCATGCCGCTGCTCGTCGTCCTCGGCCCAGACGGCTCGGTGCGCGGCGACTCCGCCCACGCCGGCCAGCCCCGGTACGACGAAGCGGGTGTCGTCGCCTGGCTGAAGCAGTGGGTGCGGTAACCGGCCCGATGAAAGCCTCGACCGTCCTCACCGTCGCCGCCCTCTCCGGCATCCCGGTCCTCACCGCCCTGGGCCTGGCGCTCACCCTCCACCATCCCCGGGAGCTGACCTTCACCGACCAGGGCGTCAGCGTCGCGATGCACCTGTCCGACGACGGTGACCGCCTCCTGACCACCTTCACCCCGCAGCGTCCCGGCTT
Source organism: Catenulispora subtropica (assembly GCF_039531675.1). NCBI lineage: Bacteria > Bacillati > Actinomycetota > Actinomycetes > Catenulisporales > Catenulisporaceae > Catenulispora > Catenulispora subtropica. Next base: position 8,671 of record NZ_BAAAQM010000097.1, on the reverse strand, counting down.
CCACGTCTACAGCGTCGGCCTGCCCGCCGACGGCATCCACGGCCTGGGCCGCCCCACCCGCGTCGAGGTCGACGGCGCCCTGCGCAGCCGCGGCCCGCTCACCGCCGAGGCCCCGATCCGGATGCTGCCGATGCGGGGCACGGACCTGGCGTTCCCCGTGTACCCGGACGGGCCGGTCACCACCGACCTGCCGGTGGCCGTCGACGAGCATGGCGACGCCAGGGTGCTGGTCAGCTATGCCGCGTGCAGTCCGCAGGAGTGCCTGAGGCCGGTCACAAGTCACCCGGTGGAGATTCCGGCGGCGGCGTTGGCGGCCATGCGGTAGTCGCAAGCGCCCGCCGAGTGCTGGTCCTGGTCCTGGTCCTGGTGCTCGCGCTGGTCTTGGTCCTGGTTCTCGTGCTCGCGCGCGGCCGCCCGTGCGTCGAACGCGGTCCGATGCCCACGCTCGATCGCCTGGCCCCAATACGTCCCGCCCAGCATCAAGACCGCCCCGAACACCGTCAGCAGACCGAGGCGCTCCCCGCCCAGCGCCACGCCCGCCGCGACCGCCCACACCGGCTCGGTGCCCAGCAACAGGCTCGCGCGGCTCGTCGAGGTTCGCTGCACCGCCCACGTCTGTGCCAGAAACGCGAACACGCTGCAGAACAAAGCCAAGTACGCCAGTTCTCCCCACGCCACCGACCCCGCGTCCACCAACCTCGGTATCTCCCCGGCGGCCGGAAGCACGAACAACACGGTGCCCACATACGTCTGCACCGCGGTCAGACTCAAAGGCCTGATGCCCGCACCGCCTGTGAGCCGTCCGACCAACGCGACGTGCCCCGTCCGCACCACGGCGGCGCCCAGCATCAGCACGTCGCCGGAGCTGGGACCGTGGAACCCGCCGCTTGCGCTCATCAACAGCCCGACCGCCACCACGCAGACGCCCGCCGCCGCGAAGTACCGGCCCGGCAGCGTCCCGCGGCCGCGGTCGAGCAACGGCGTGAGCACGATCGTCAGGCTGATGATGAGCCCCGCGTCGGCCGCCGAGGTGTGCGCGACGCCGTACGTCTCCACCACCAGCACACTCGCCTGCGTCACCCCGAGCACGCCGCCGGCCCGCAGTTCCGCACGCGACGGCCGCAGCTCCCGGCGCGCTGCCAGAATCGCCGCCCCCGCGGCGGCCGACAGCGCATACCGGGCCAGCAGCACCCCCAGGACCGACGCCGCCACGGCTGCCGACTTCGCTGCCAGATAGCTGGAGCCCCAGACGAACGCGACGAGCAGCAGCACCCCGTCGGTGCGCCGATCAGTCAGGCCGGACCCGCCCCTAGAAACACCAGACATGCCGCCATGTTCGGCCGCGGCTCACCATGTAGTCGAGAACCACCTTCTCAACCAACCATGAAGTTTCCCTACACTTTTGCATCATGGACGAACGCCAGCTGCGCATCCTCCGCGAACTCGGTGAGCTCGGCAGCGTCACCGCCGTCGCCGACGCGCTCCTCGTCACGCCCTCGGCGGTCTCGCAGCAACTCAGGCTCCTGCAACGCGCGGTCCCCGTCCCCCTGACCGAACGTTCCGGCCGCCGCCTGGCCCTCACCCCCGCGGGCCAGGCCCTCGCCGACGCCGCCATCGAGGTCGAGGCCGCCCTCGCCCGCGCCCGCCAGACCGTCGAGGAGTTCGTCGCCGAACCCTCCGGGACCGTCTCCCTCGCCGCCTTCCACAGCGCCGGCCTGGTCTTCTTCCCCGCCCTCCTCCGCGCGCTGGCCGATCCCGGAGCCCCACGCCTGTCCCTCGCCGACGAGGACGTCGCCCAGGAGCGCTTCCCCAAGCTCACCCGCGACTACGACCTCGTCCTCGCCCACCGCTTCGACCACGCCCCGCCCTGGCCCCGCACCGTCGCCACCACTGCGCTGCTCCACGAGCCGCTCGACATCGCCCTGCCCGCCGGCCACCCCCTCACCGCCAAGACCCGCCTCACGCCCCAGGACGTCGCCACCGAGCCCTGGGTGACCGTCCACGAGGGCTTCCCCGTCCTCGCCCTCGTCGAAGCCATCGCCACCGCCGCCGGTCACCGCCCCGAGATCCGGCACCGCGTCAACGAGTTCACCGTCGTCGCCGAGATCGTCGCCGCCGGCGGCGGCATCGCCCTGCTCCCACGCTGGACCACCCGCCACCACGCCGACGTGGTCCTGCGCCCGCTGTCCGGTGTTCGCGCCCGCCGCCACATCGACGCGCTGTACCGGCCCGAGCGGGCCGCGCGGCGGGCGGTGCGTACGGTGCTGGCCGAGCTGCGGCGGGCGGCCGAGCAGATCAAGCGGTAGGTGCTGTCAGCGGCCACCGATACCGTCGATGACATGCAGCGGGGGATAGAACACGCCATGGGGGACGCGACCCGGCCGCAGGGCTCCGGCCCGCGGCTGATCGCGCACGTCTGCAACGACGCGGGCGGCTGGGGGAGAGGCTTCGTGCTCGCGCTCTCGAAGCGCTGGCCGGAGCCGGAGGCCGCGTTCCGGGCCTGGTACCGGGACCGGGCCGACAGCGGCTTCGCGTTGGGAGCCGTGCAGTTCGTGCCGGTGGGGGAGGACATCGTGGTCGCGAACATGGTCGGGCAACACGGCTACGGCCCGCACCCCGAGGACGATCCGCCTGTTCGGTACGCCGCGATCGCGAGCGCGTTGGCCGCGGTCGGCGAGAAGGCGCGAGAGCTGAGCGCCTCGGTGCACATGCCGAGGATCGGGTGCGGGCTGGCCGGCGGCCGGTGGGAGCGGATCGAGCCGCTCATCGTCGAGCATCTCGTGCGGCGGGATGTGCCGGTCACGGTTTACGACCTCGCGTGAAGCCCGGTCCACCCGGCCGCCACCGCCCGCCGCCGCCCGCCGCCCCCGTTCACGCCCAGCGGCCCTACGGCTGCGGCCGCCGCCCCGAAACCGCCAGCGCCCGCTCGAACACCGAAGCGTCCGCCCCGACCTCGACCTCCGCGGCGAACCCGTCGTACTCGCGGTACATCTCCGCCGAGGCGGTGACCGCCTCGGCGACCGTGGCGGCGACCTCGTCCGGGCACGTGTACGCCTGTCCGGTCGCCGTCGCCAGGTCCCAGGCGTGGAGGACCAGCTCCATCAGGATCATCTCGGCGATCTGCGGGGCGGGCATCGTGCCCGAGCCGGTGTCGACGTCGCCTTCCCACACCTCGTCCGGGGCCCATGCGGCCAGGGCGCGGTCCAGCTGCTCGCGGTAGCGCGCGGCGAAGTCCGGTTCGGAGGCGAAGTCGCGGTCGGTCAGCTCCGGGCCGACCTGCTCGCTGCGGGCGCGGCGTTCGAAGGAGTACGACGTCCACAGGACCAAGTGGTTCAGCAGTTCCTTGACGTCCCACTGCTCACACGGTGTCTTGTCGCCGAACTGCTCCGGCCGGGTGCCCGCCACAACGCGTGCGGCCTCGTCGGCGGCCGCGGTCAACTGCTCGTGGATCTTGTTCATGACGCTGACGCTACCGATCCGCTCCGGGCGCGGTCTTGAAGAAACGCGTCAGTGCCCCCGGTTACCCTGGCCTCATGGCGGAACCCCAGGTCAAGCCCGTTCAGGACGACAGCCGCGGCATCCTGCACCCGGCCGCCGCGCACAGCGTCTTCCAGCTGGACCGGTTCCCCGGCACCGGTGCCGCGGCCCGGTTCGTCGACCGGTACTGGCTCTCGACCTGGGATCTGCCGCCCGGCGTGCGGCACGAGCAGCAAGTGCTGGTGCATCCGGTGGTCAACGTGGTCTTCGAGGCGCACGGCGCCGTCGTCAGCGGCGTCGACACCGGCCGCTTCGCCACCGTGCTGGAGGGCAGCCGGCGGGCCCTGGGCATCATGTTCCGCCCCGCCGCCTTCGCCCCCTTCTTCGACGGACCGCTCACCGCCCTCACCGACAAGGACGTCCCGCTGGCCGGCGTCCCGGCGCTCGCCGACCTCGAGGAGCTGCTCGTGCCGCTGGTCGCGGACCTCGCGGTCCCGGCCGAGCAGCTGGCCGCCACCGCCGACGCCGCCGTGGCCGAGCGCGCCCCCGCCGAACGGCACGCCTGCGAGACCACGACCGAGTGGGCCGAGCTGGCCGTGCGTGACCGCGGCCTGACCCGGGTCGAGGACCTCGCCCAGGCGGCCGGCGTCAGTATGCGGACCCTGCAACGGGCGTTCACCGAACACGTCGGCATCGGCCCGAAGCGGTTCCTGCGCCGGTACCGCATCTACGAGGCCGCCGAACGGGTCGCGCATGAGGAGCGCGTCGACTGGTCGGTTCTCGCCGCCGATCTCGGGTACGCGGACCAGGCGCACCTGACCCGGGACTTCACCGCCGCGTTCGGATTGCCGCCGGCGCAGTACGCGGCGGTGTCGGCCGGGCGCCGCTGACCACTCGGCGCCGGCGCGCCCGGCGAGATTTGTGGTCGCCGAAAACAAAGTCCCCCGAAACCCTGGCGTGACCGCCGAGTCGCTCCTAGTATGCGTGACGCGTGGAGTGTCACTGCGTGACAATGCTCGATCTTCGCCACAAATGATCAGTATCGATCGTGTGTTTCCTCGGGCTGCGCGCCTCTGGGAGGTCCCCTGTGCAACGCATCCGATCCCTGGCCGTCCTGGCGTCCGCGGCCCTCGCCCTCGCGCTGACGGCACTGCACGCCCCGGCGCCGGTCCATGCGGCCACCAGCGGTGCGGTCGTGGACGGCAACGCACGCTTCACCGTGCTGTCGCCGACCCTCATCCGGATGGAATACGCCGCGGACAAGGTCTTCGAGGACCGCCCGACCTTCAACGCGGTCAACCGGTCGATGCCGACGCCGCCGTACACCACATCGGTCGAGGGCGGGTACCGGGTGATCCGGACCAGCCTGCTGACGTTCCGCTACCTGGAGAACTCAGGGCCCTTCACCGCCGCGAACGTCTCCGTCGACCTGACCGCGGGCACCCAGGCGGTCACCGCGCATCCCCAGTTCCCGGGCGGCGGCATCTGCGCCTACGCGGCGGGGTGTGAAGCGGAGAGCCAGATCTTGTCCGGAGGCGCGTCCATCGCCACCGACCACACCGGCTACACCGGCTCCGCCTTCGTGGCCGGGCTCACCGCGGCGGGCGCGAAGGTCGCCTGGAACGCGACCGGCGTCCCGGCCGCCGGCAGCTACGCCGTGCAGTTCCGCTACTCCAACTCCACCGGCGGCGACGGGCAGAACACCACCCGGACCATGACGGTGACCGCCGGCGGCGTCAGCCGCCAGGTCAGCCTGCCGATCACCGCGGACTGGAACACGTGGGCGGTCTCCAGCACCACGATGACGCTCCCGGCCGGTTCGTCCGGCGTATCAGTGTCCTGCGGCAGTGCGGACAGCTGCAACATCAACATCGACTCGGTCGCCGTGACCGCCGTCGGCGCCCCCTACCCGACGCCGGTCGCCCCGCCGAACACGAACCTGGGCGGCTACCGGCGCTCGCTGGACGGCCAGGGCGCGGCGGTGCCGATGGCCGACGGGCTGCTCACCCGCGACGGCTGGTACCTGATGGACGACACCGGCACGGCGATCCTCAACGCGGACGACACGATCACGCAGCGGCCCGACCACGGCGGCCAGCCGTACCAGGACGGGTACTTCTTCGGCTACGGACACGACTACCGCCAGGGCCTGAAGGACCTGCACGACCTCACCGGACCGGCCGTGCTGCTGCCCGAGTGGGCCTTCGGCGTCTGGAACTCCCGATACAACGCCTACAGCGCCTCGGACTACGAGAACACGCTGCTGCCGGCGTTCCGGTCGCACCAGACGCCGATCGACGTCCAGGTGATCGACACCGACTTCAAGGCGCCCGACTCCTGGAACGGCTGGGAGTGGAACAACACCCTGTTCCCGGATCCACAGGGCTTCATGAACTGGACCAAGCAACAGGGGCTGCAGGTATCCCTGAACATCCACTCCAGCATCGTCGAGACCGACGCCAAGTACGCGCAGGCGCAAGCGACAGCGGGAAACAGCCTCCAGGTCGGCGGCTGCTCCGCCTCCAGCACCTGCCGCGTGTTCGACTGGAGCGATCCCCGGCAGTTGCAGGCCTACATGGACCTGCACCAGTCGTTCGAGGACCAGGGCGTCCGGGAATGGTGGCTGGACTGGTGCTGCGACGACTCGCACGTCTCCGCCGCGGGCGTCACGCCGGACACGTGGATCAACTCGCGGTACGCGGCGCGGGGCGACGCCAAGGGCCTGCGAGGCTTCGCGTTCGCCCGAGCCGGCAGCGGCCTGCAGAACTACAGCGGCTCGCCGACCTACCCGACCGGCCCGTGGGCGGAGCACCGCTACACGGCGCACTTCACCGGCGACACGTCGTCGAACTGGAACATGCTGGCCTTCGAGCCGCAGTTCACCGTCGACGAGGGCAACGTGGGCATGCCCTACGTCACGCACGACATCGGCGGCTTCAACGGCACACCGAGCGACGACCTGTACGCGCGGTGGGTGCAGTTCGGAGCGTTCCAGCCGATCCTGCGGCTGCACTCCAACCACTCGCCGCGCCTGCCCTGGGAGTTCGGGGCCGCCGCCGAAGCCTCGGCCGAGAAGTTCCTGCGGCTGCGGGAGGCCCTGGTCCCGTACACGTACACCCTGGCCCGACAGGCTGCTGACACAGGGCTGCCGATCACCCGCGGCCTGTATCTCGACTATCCGGAGTACAACGAGGCGTACACCTCGAAGAACGAGTACCTGTACGGCGACGACGTCCTCGTGGCGCCGGTCAGCACGCCCGGCACCGGCACCGTCACGACCAGCGTCTGGTTCCCGCCGGGTACGTGGACGGACTACTTCACCGGCACCAGCTACACCGGCCCGGCGACCGTGGACATCGCCACGACCCTGAACACGATGCCGGTGTTCCTCAAGTCCGGCGGCATCATGCCGAGCCGCACCGACTACGTCGACAACACCGTGCAGAACCCGCTCGACCAGGTCACCCTGGACGTCGCCACCGGTGCCGACGGCGCGTTCAGCCTGTACGAGGACGCCGGCGAGGGCAATGGCTACAAGTCGGGTCAGTCAGCCACGACGGCCACCAGCTACACGGACGCCACACACAGCCTGACGATCAACCCGCGCCAGGGCACCTTCCCCGGAGCGGTGGCGACCCGCACCTGGACTGCCAAGTTCCGCGGCGTTGCCAACGCACCGTCGGCGGTCACGGTGAACGGCGTCGGCGTCACCGGCTACACGTACGACGCCACCACCCGCACCCTCACAGTCCCGACACCGGCCGCCTCCGCGACCGCCACCACGACGATCGCCTACACCCCGGGCACCGCCCCGCCGACCGGCCCGATCGTCGGGGCGGGCAGTGCGCGGTGCGTCGACATCCCCAACGCCAACCCGGCGGACAGCACGCAGTTGCAGCTCTATGACTGCAACGGGACCGTCGCCCAGGCGTGGACGCTGCCTGGTGACGGGACGGTGCGCGCTATGGGCAAATGCATGGACGTCGCGGGAGCCAACACGGCTGACGGCACCGCTGTGCAGATCTACACCTGCAACGGCACCGCTGCGCAGAAGTGGACGTATGACTCGTCGACCTCTGAGCTCCGCGCCTTCGGCAAATGCCTCGACGCCTCCGGCGGCGGCACCGCGAACGGCACCAAGCTCATCCTCTACACCTGCCACGGAGGCACCAACCAGCAGTGGAGGATGCCCGGCTAGGAGCCGTCACCGCCCAGCGGCCGCGCTCGGGTCCTGATACACCGGCGCCAGCGCCAGACACGCGCCGCCCCGGGCCGGGGCGGTGAACCCCAGCGTCGACAGCAGCACTTCGCCGGCTCCGCCCGCGGCACCGGCTACGGCTGTTCGCTGTGGTCGTTCAACGTCTACGGCGGGTAGTACGGTCTGACCGTGGAGATCTGGATCAACCCCCGCTGCTCGAAGTGCCGTGTCGCCCAGGAGACGCTGGACGCCGCCGGGGTGGAGTACACCGTGCGCCGCTACCTCGACGACCCGCCCACCGCGCACGAGCTGCGCGAGATCCTGGACCGGCTCGGCCTGGAGCCGTGGGACATCGTGCGCGACGGTGAGCAGGCCGCCAAGGACCTGGGCGTCAAGGACTGGGGCCGCGGCGAGGCCGACCGCGAACGCTGGATCAGCGCCATGGCCGAGCACCCGATCCTGATCCAGCGTCCGATCATCACGGCCGACGACGGGCACGCGGTGGTCGGACGCACGCAGGAGGCGCTGCGCTCGGTGCTGCCGGAGTGACGCCGAGCGCCCGGGACCCCGCGGGTCCCGGGCGTGCTCAGTCCTCGTCCGCGTGCGGCAGCTTCGTCGAGATCAGCTCCATCACCGTCGAGTCCGCGAGCGTCGTCGTGTCGCCGATCGCCCGGTCCTCGGCGACGTCCTTCAGCAGCCGGCGCATGATCTTGCCGGACCGGGTCTTCGGCAGCTCCGGCACCACGATGATCTGGCGCGGCTTCGCGATCGGGCCGATCGTCTTGCTGACGTGTTCGCGCAGGGTCTCCTCCAGCTCGGCGTGCTCCTCGGTGCCGCCGCGCAGGATGACGAAGGCGACGATGCGCTGCCCGGTGGTCTCGTCCCTGGCGCCGACGACCGCGGCCTCGGCGACCGACGGGTGCGCCACCAGCGCCGATTCCACCTCGGTGGTGGAGATGTTGTGGCCGGAGACGAGCATGATGTCGTCGACGCGGC